>NZ_JBEOSM010000001.1:0-504479 GCF_040302945.1 Microbacterium sp. NPDC096154 | reverse complement strand
GGCGGCGGGCACGGACGTGCGAGTGGAGATCGCTCTGACGATCGTCGGATGCCCCGCGGCCGACCGCATCGAGTCGGATGTGCGGCGTGCGGCCGTGGGCGTGCTGCACGATGTGCCCGAGCAGTCGGAGCTCCTCGACCGGCTCACGAGCTGGCGCCGCACCGTGCGCACGACGGGGGAGATCCCGTTGCTGGTGCACACCGCGATCCAGCAGCTGCGCGCGGCGCCGCAGCGCCCCGTCGCGCTCGAGATCGCCCCCGATCTGATGCTCGCTCCGTTCGACGGGGTGTACATCGACCCTGAGCCCGCACCCCGGCCGCGCACCGCGCCGGACGCCGCCGTCGAGGCGGTGTGCGCGATGCTGGCCGAGGCGACGTCCCCCGTGCTGTATGTCGGCGGCGGCATGCGCTCGCCCGAGGGATCTGCCGCCATCCGGGCCGCGGCCGAACGCCTCGCGGTGCCGATCGTGATGTCGCAGAACGGTCTCGGCACGCTGGACGCGGTCCATCCGCTCGCAGCCGACCCCCTCGACGGTCGCGCGCTGCTGGCGCAGGCGGACCTCGTGATCGGGGTGGGGACCCGCTTCGTGCTGTCGGGGCAGCAGCTCGCTCTGCCGGAGGAGTGCCGGCTCGTGCTCGTGAACGCGGATGCGGACCACCTGCGAGAGCCCAGACGGCCCGACCTGCCCATCCTGTCCGACGGCGTCGCCTTCGTGGACGCCCTGGTCGCCGCCTGGCGCGCCCGCTCCCGAGGTCCCCGAGGCGACGGGGAGCGCCGCGTGCGGGCCGCCAAGGACGTGTCCCGCGCCGCGCTGGCCGACATCGCGCCGCAGCGCGAGTGGCTCGACGCGATCCACGCGGGCACGCCCGACGACGTGATCCTCGTGAAGGACTTCACGCAGATCGCCTACGTGACGCCGATCGCATGGCCGCATCGTGACTGGGCCTGCCACGTCGCCCCGGGCTATCAGGGCAACCTCGGCTATGCGTACGCCGCCGCGCTGGGCGCCGCTGTGGGCCGGCCCGATCGGCCTGTGGTCGCCATCGTGGGCGACGGCGGCTTCGGATGGACGCTGCCCGAGCTCGCCACGGCCCACCAGTACGGGATCCCGGCCGTGGTGGTGGTGTTCGACGACGGCGCCTACGGCAATGTCGCGCGGGACCTCGAGACGCTCTTCGAGGGGCGGGTCTTCGGGGCGGAGCTGGTCAACCCCGACTTCGTGCGCGTGGCGGAGGCGTTCCACGTGCAGGCCGCGCGGGCGACGACACCGGAGGAGCTCAGCGCGGCGCTGCGCACGGCGATCGCCGCGCGCGAGCCGGCGCTCATCCACGTACCCGTCGGCAGGTTCCCCGACCCCTGGCACCTTCTGCTGTGAGAGACCGCGCGGCGGCGCGGGCCATCCCGCCGCGCCGTCGCGCCGCCACGGGGCCGCCCGGCTAGACTCCGTGCGATGCAGGACGCCGAAGCGGCACGCGCCGAGACCGCGGATGACCACGAGCTCGATCTGGGCCGTCGCCTGCGCGCGCTGCGGCGCGCGAAGGGTCTGTCCCTGCGCACCGTGGCCGAGGGGGCGGCGGTCTCCGAGAGCTTCCTGTCGCAGGTCGAGCGCGGGGTCGCGAGCCCCTCGGTCGCCTCGCTGCGCCGCATCTGCGCGGCCCTGGACGAGCCGATGGGCGCGCTGTTCCAGCAGGGCGACGAGCAGGGCCGCGAGGATTCGCCGCTGGTGCGCGTGGCTGACCGCCGGCGCATCTTCCGCCCCGACGGCAGTGCCGACTACATGCTGACGCCCGCCGCCGCTCAGCACCTCCAGATCCACTACAACGTTGTGGCTCCGGGGCGCTCGTCCGGGCGCGAGACCTACTCGCATGCGGGGGAGGAGGAGTGCGTCATCGTGCTCGAAGGCGAGCTCAGCGTCACCTGGCGCGATCGCACTTACCGGCTCGAGAAGGGCGATGCCCTGCTGATCACGCCCACGGAAGGGCATCGGTTCGAGAACCACGGCACGACCCCCGCGACCGTGCTCTGGGTCATCACCCCGGCCAACAGCGATATGTGACGCGCGCCGGCGCGCGCTGCCCGGGTCCGAGCCGTGCGCGGAGTCTGAACCCGCTGTCCGTGCAGCTGTAGTAGCACTGAATTTCGTTTCACTGTTACTGCAGATAGTGCGGGTCTGTTGTGTTACGACGCGGTAAATACCTTCTGGATTCGGTCCGCTAGAAAAACCCGGTCAGAGTATATAAAACCGCCCGGACCAGCCAGCCCGTGCGAAAACGACCATTGAATTGTCCTGAAGTGTGTCTGTACAGTCCTGAGAAATTCTGCAGAGATACTGCAGAAGCGCCACAGGATGGGCCGCCCATGACGACCGACAGCGCCGAGCTCGGAGCCACGCTCCGACGCCTGCGACGCGGCGCGCGGCTGACACTGCGCGACCTGAGCGGTCGCACCGGTCTGTCGGAGAGCTTCATCAGCCAGTTCGAGCGCGGGCACACGCAGGCGAGCATCTCCTCGCTTGCGCTCCTCGCCGAAGCGCTCGAGGTGCGGCTCGACGACGTCTTCAGCCCCTCCGGCGGCTACCGCACGATCACGCGGGGAGCGACGCGACCGGCCGTCCCGTTCGGGCACCGCGCCACACGCTCGAGCACGACGAGTGCCGGCTTCGGCAGCTTCGAGGTGTTCCACGTCGTGCTGGAACCGGAGGGTGCTGCGGGCTCCGGAGACTACGCCCCCGCCCACGAGGCCGACGTGCACGTGCTCGTGGAGGAAGGGCGCGTCAGTCTCGACCTCGGGGGAGAGGCGATCGAGCTCGGCCCGGGCGACGCGGTCACCTTCGACGCGGCGACGCCGCACCGGTTCGCGAACGCCGCGGCCGGCATCACGACCACCCTGTGGGTCATCAGTCCCGCAGGGCCGCCTTCCGACGAGGGCTCCCGTTCCACCTGACCTGCCCGCTCCACAGTCGTACCCGTTTCACCGCCGTACCCGTTTCACCGACATACCCGATCGACAGTCGTACCCGACACAGACACACAAGACCTGAGGAACCTGAGGAGGATCCCATGCAGCGCACCTGGAAGAAGGCGGCCCGCATCGGCGGCGCCGCGCTCGGCGCCGTCTCGATGCTCGCCGCCACGGCGTGCTCGTCCGGCAGCGGCGGCGAGGGCGCCGGCGGCGACGAGGCCGTCACGCTCACGATCGCCAGCTGGGGCGACCCGTTCACGTCCGCCACCCGCACCCACCTCGCCGAGCCGTTCGCCGAGGAGACCGGGTACGACGTGCAGATCGTGGACGCTCCCGGCAAGTTCGTCGCCACGCTCGAGTCGCAGATCGCGGCGGACAACGTGGAGTGGGACATCCTCGACTCGACGTCGGCCCCCGACGCGTACGTGATGTACGACCGCGGCATGATCGACCAGATGCCGGACGACGTCAAGGAGCGCCTGCTCGAGGTGCTTCCCGAGGACGCCGTCACGGACTTCGGCATCACGTGGTCGATCCTCGGCTACATCACCGCCTGCAACCAGGCGGCGGTCGAGGCGTGCCCCTCGAACACCGAGGAGTACTTCGACACCGAGGCGTTCCCCGGCAGCCGCACCAGCATCTCGACGTCGCCGCTCGTGAACCTGTCGCTCGCGGAGATCGCGAACGGAGTGCCGATCGAGGATCTCGCCACGCACGAGATCGATCTCGACGCGGCGTTCGCGACGCTCGAGAAGGTCAAGGCCGAGACCGGCGTCTGGTGGAACTCCGGCGACCAGAGCGTGCAGGTCATGACCAACGAGGAGGCCGACATGGGCGTCCTCTACTCCGGCCGCGCCTACACGGTGAACGAGGAGATCGGAAACACCCAGCTCAACTGGGAGGACGGCCTCTACAACCCCGGCTTCATGAACGTCGTGGAGGGGTCGGGCGACGAGGACGCCGCCTGGGAGTTCATCGAGTGGATCGCGACCCACCCCGAGAACGCGGCGGCCTGGGCCTCCGAGCTCGGCTATTCGGTGCCGAACCCCGAGGCGTTCGACTTCATCGACCCGGCCATCGCGGAGACCCTGCCCGACTTCCCCGCCAACCGCGAGCAGCTCGCCGCGATGAACTTCGACTGGTACGTCGAGAACTTCGACGAGGTCAACGCCCGCTGGCAGGAGTTCCTGCGCGGCTGATCGCCCACCACGGGTGCGGAGGCCGCGCCTCCGCACCCGTGCCCCCGTCCCCTTCCCACACCCACTAGGAGCACAGATGGCCACGGTGGAAGCCCCCGCTCCCCGCGCCGAGCGGCGCAGGGCCTGGAGCGCCGCACTGCCCAACCTGCCCGCAGCGCTGATGGTGCTGCCGATGGTCGCCGCAGCGGCCCTGTTCATCGTCTACCCGCTCGTCAAGCTCGTCGTGGACTCGCTGACGGAGGGCGACGGCGGCATCTCGAACTACGTCGCGGCGTTCTCGTCCGCGGCGATCCGCAACTCGCTCGCGTCGACCCTCACCATGTCGATCGTCGTCACGATCCTGTGCCTGCTGATGGGAGGCAGCCTGGCCTGGGCCCTGTCGAAGGCGCGCTCGCCGCGCGTGAAAGCCCTGCTGTGGGCAGCGGTGCTGCTGCCGTTCTGGATGGGCGTGGTCGTCAAGACGTACGGCTGGTCGATCCTGCTCGCCAGCAACGGCGTCATCAACTCGTTCCTGCAGGCGATCGGCCTCATCGACGAGCCGCTCAAGCTGCTCTACACCGACCTGGCGGTGATCATCGGCATGACCTACACGATGCTTCCGTACGCGGTGCTGGCGATGTTCCCGACCATGAGCGGCTTCAACCAGGATCTGCTGCGGTCGTCGTCCGTCATGGGCGCCTCGCGCACCCGGGCGATGTGGCAGATCTGGCTTCCCGCGGTGCGGCCCGGCATGGTCGCCGCCGGCGCGATCGTCTTCGCCATCAGCATCGGCTTCTACGTCACCCCGGTGCTGCTGGGCGGCGCGCAGGTGCCCTTCATGGCCACCGTGATCGGAGACGACATCTACTCGTTCTTCAACTACCCGCGCGCCTCGGCGTCGTCGGTCATCCTGCTGGTCATCGCTCTCGCGGTGCTCGCCCTCACCCTCCGGCTCGTCGGCGGGCAGGCGCTGCGCGGCGGACTGGGAGGTGCCAAGTGAGCCTTCCCGCTCCCGACCGCGCGCAGCGCGCGCTCGACCGCACCACGGGCGTCCTCGGCGGTGCGCTGGTCGTCGTCTCGGTCGTCTTCCTGCTCACTCCCGCCGTGCTGATCGCCGTGCTGTCCTTCGCCGCCGACAGTCGCGTGCTGTTCCCGCCCCGCACCTGGGGGTTCGACCGCTACGTCGACGTCTTCACGTCGGGCAACTGGGACCGGCCGCTGCTGCTCTCGCTCGAGATCGCGTCGTGGGTGGCGCTGCTGGCGGTGCTGATCGCGGTGCCGATGGTGTTCGCTCTCAAGCGCAGCCGGCTGCCCGGCCGCGGTCTGCTCGAGGGCATCGCGATCGCGCCGCTGGTCATCCCCGTCTCCGCGTACGCGGTCGGCCTGTACGCCGTGTTCGCCCAGCTCGACCTGCTCGGCAGCAAGTTCGGCATCGTGCTGGCCCACACGGTGCATGCCCTGCCGCTCGTGGTCATCCTGCTGTCCACCTCGCTCGAGCAGCTCAAGCCCGACCTCGAGCTCGCCGCCATGACGATGGGCGCGTCGCGGGGCCGCGCCTGGCTCGGCATCACCCTGCGGCTGCTCGTGCCGTCGATCGTCGCGGCCCTGCTGTTCGGCTTCATCTCGTCGTTCGACGAGGCCGTGCTCATCACCTTCCTCGGCGGCGCGGGCCTCGTGACGCTGCCGAAGTACATCTTCGACTCGGTGCAGTACGCGATCGACCCGGCCATCACGGCCATCGCCACGCTGCTCATGCTGGCGACCACGGCGATCATGCTGCTCGCCACCTCTCTGCGAAAGGAACCCCGGTGAACGCAACCCTGACCCCCACGGCGGCGATCGCGGCCGTCGAGATGGAGGAGGCCGGCGTCGCACTGCGCATGCGGGGCCTGTCGAAGTCGTACGGCGACGTCGAGGTGCTCAAGAGCATCGATCTCGACGTCGAACGGGGCGAGTTCCTCACGCTGCTCGGCCCGTCCGGATCCGGCAAGACCACGCTGCTGAAGATCATCGCGGGCTTCGAGGACGCCACGGGCGGCGAGATGCGCCTGAGCGGTGTGAACCTGCTCACGCTCACACCTGCCGAGCGACGGCTCGGCATGGTGTTCCAGAACTACTCGCTGTTCCCGCACATGACCGTGGCCGAGAACGTCGCCTACGGGCTGCGCATCCGCAAGGTCCGCGGCGCCGCGCTCACGTCCCGCGTCGACGAGATGCTCGAGATGGTGGGGCTGGCCGGGCACCGCCATCGCAAGCCGTCGCAGCTGTCGGGTGGTCAGCAGCAGCGCGTCGCGCTGGCTCGGGCGCTGGCGTACGAGCCGGAGATCCTGCTGATGGACGAGCCGCTCGGCGCGCTCGATCGCAGCCTGCGCCTGCAGATGGAGCGCGAGATCAAGCGCGTGCACCGGCAGACCGGCACGACGGTCGTGTACGTCACTCACGACCAGGAGGAGGCGCTGGTGCTCTCGGACCGCGTCGCGATCATGGATCAGGGCGTGTTCGCGGGCCTCGACACCGCCATGTCGCTGTACCAGACGCCGCCGAACTCGTTCGTGGCGCGGTTCTTCTCCGACGCCAACGTGATCGACGGACACGCGACCGGCGGCCGTGTCGACGCGCTGGGCCAGAGCTTCGCCAGCCCCACGCAGCACAGCGGGGCGGTGGCCCTCGCGGTGCGACCGGGCCTCGTGCGGGTGGGCGCGCCCAGCGGCGAGGGTCTGCGCCTGCGCGGACGCGTCGAGGAGCGCCACCTGCTCGGGGACGTCGAGCAGCTCGAGCTCGCGGTGCCTCAGCTCGGCACCGTCATCGCCCGGCGACCCCTGTCGGCCGACTGCGTCGACCGCGTCGGCGACGAGCTCGACCTGTTCGTGCCGGCCACCGACATCACCGTGATGCCGGACTGAGCGTTCGGCGACGAGACAGATTCGCGACGAGACAGATTCGCGACGAGACAGATTCGCAACGAGACAGATTCGCAACGAGACAGATTCGAACGAGAAAGAGAGAGACGCACACATGTCCGGGAAAGCACTCATCGCGGGAGCCGGTATCGCCGGCCTCGCGGCCGCGGCGGCGTTCCGCATGCACGGATGGGACGTGGAGGTGTTCGAGCGCAGCGACGAGCCGCGCGAGATCGGCGCCGGCATCTACGTCAAGGAGAACAGCTTCCAGGTGCTCGACGAGCTGGGCCTGAGCGATGAGATCGCGCGCCGCGGCGTGCGGATCGACGCCGCCCGGATCGTCGACGAGAGCGGGCGTCTCGTGATCAGCCGCGACGTCAGCCAGGAGCGCCTGGTCGTCACGCTGCGCAGCGATCTGCACGGGCTGCTGCGGGAGCGCGCCGAGCAGCTGGGAGCCGTGATCCACACCAATCGCCGCGTGATCGGCGCCGACGCCAAGGGTGCCCTGTACTTCGACGACGGCACGGTGGTCAGCGGCGACGTGGTCGTCGGCGCCGACGGCGTGCACTCGCGCGTGCGCGACTCGCTCGACCTGGCCCGGATGAAGTACAGCCTCGGCGACGGAGCGACGCGTGTGCTCGTGCCGCGCCTGGCGGACGAGCTGCCACACTCCACCGAACACTGGTCGGGGCAGCTGCGTGTGGGCATCGCGCCCGCGTCGGACGAGTACACCTACATGTTCATCATCGGCCCCGAGAAGGAGCGCCGCGCCACGCGGGTGCCGCTCGACAAGTCGTACTGGAAGCGCCACTTCCCGCACCTCGCGGAGTACTTCGACGCCGTGACGCCCGAACTGTCGATCCACCATCGCCACTCGGTGGTCCACTGCGACACGTGGGTGAAGGGGCGTGTCGCGATCGTCGGCGACGCGGCGCACGCACAGCCGCCGAACCTCGGGCAGGGCGCGGGCGTCGCGATCGCGGCCGCGTGGGAGATGGCCGAGAGCGTCGCATACGCCGACGACGTCAACGAGGCGCTGCGGGAGTGGGAGACGACGGCCCGTCCGCGCATCGACATGGTGCAGCGCATCACCACCGCGTACGACGCGCTCAGCTACAAGTGGCCGCGCCCCCTGGCACCGCTGCGCAGCTCGCTGTTCAGCGCGATCTCCAAGCACCGCGTGCTGGGCGAGCGGTGGGAGTTCTACTGGCGCGGCGGCACCCCGGCGCCCGGGCCCCTCGGCAACGGCACGCCCGCGGAGCGCGCGGCGCGCGCCGCGCGGCTGGCCTCCACGGAGGCGGCGCCGCTCGAGTCCGTGGAGACCGCGGAGGCCGTGGAGGTCCGATGAGCGCGGAGATCCTGCTGCGATCGGGCCGGATCCGCACGCTGGCCGGCGCGTCGGCCTCGCTGGAGGGCGAGGCCGGCGCCGGCCGGGTCGATGAGGCGATGCTCGTGCGCGGCGATCGGATCGTCGCCACCGGCACCGACGCGGAGATGCGCGCGCTCGCCGCGGCCGACGCCCAGGTCGTGGACCTGGCAGGGCGCACCGTGCTGCCCGGCTTCATCGACGCGCACACCCACGTCGAGCTGACCGCGATGTCGCGCCACTTCTGGATCGACGTGCGCGGGGAGAGCCGCGCGGACATCCTCGGTCGCATCCGAGCGCACGCGGCGGCCACGGAGCCGGGCACCTGGGCGATCTACCAGGCGACGTTCGGTGCCGATCTGCCGACGCTGGACGAGCTCGATGCCGCCGCGCCGCGGCATCCCGTCGCGGTGCGCTGGTCGATGCACAAGTTCATCGTCAATCGGGCGGCCCTCGACGTCTCCGGCGTCGACGAGTCGACCGTCCCCGCGCCCGGCATGAGGCTGCAGCGCGACGATGCCGGCCGCCTCAACGGGGTGATCGAGGAGGGCTGGGATCTGCTGGCCGCCCCGGTCCCCGCCGAGGAGGAGCTCCGGCCGGCGCTCGCCGAGACGCTCGCGTCGCTGTTCCTGTCGCATGGCGTGACGACCGTGCACGAGATCGTGGCGTCGCGCGCGGGAGCCGGCGCGCTGTGCGACATCGCCGAGACCCAGGGACCGCGCATCGGGTTGAACTACACGGTGGCGCCCGGGCATCAGGCGCTCGTCGACCGAGTGCCCGACGCCTCGCTGCTCGGGATCGCCACACGGCGTCCCCGCGCGCGTGCGTGGGTGCAGGGACTGAAGATCTTCATGGATGGCGGGCGTGACGGCGCCTTCCGCTCGAACGACGGCGGGCGGGACGTGCTCGCGCACGACCCGGCGGAACGCTGGGGGCTGCTGACGCGGCTGTACCCCACGCTCGTGGACGAGCTGGCCACGGCGGCGCGCCTCGGCATCCGCGTGATGACGCACGCGATCGGAGATCTGTCGCAGGAGATCGCCGTCTCGGCCGTCGAGCAGGTGCGCGCGCGCCATCCCGAGCTCGACCTCCGCATGCGCATCGAGCACTTCTTCAACGAGTCGACCGGCACCCGGCGGCTGGAGCGTCTCGTCGCCGCGGGTGGCATCGCAGTGCCCAACCCGGGCTTCGTCTTCGCCGAACCCGACGACCCGGCGCGGCGGCAGCCTCAGGGCGCCACGAAGTACGCGCTGGCCACGCTGCGCCGCATCCAGGGCGTGATCCCTGGCAATTCCGATACCGCGGGCGCGCAGCCGTTCACCACCAACCCCTGGTTCACGATGCAGTGCATGGTGCTGCTGCGCAATCGTTCGGGGCTGGAGATCACGCCCGGCGAGCAGGTGGATCTCGCGGCGGCGCTGCGCGCGTTCACGGTGGACGCCGCGTGGGCCACGGGGCAGGAGGACGAGAAGGGCTCGCTCGAGCCGGGCAAGCTCGCCGACTTCAGCGTGATCGACGCCGACCCCTTCGGGGTCGACCTCGACAGGCTCGACACGATCGGCACGGTCGCCACCGTCATCGGGGGAGCGGTGGCGTTCGGCGAGCTGCCGTAGCGCGCGGTCCATGCCGGAGGTCCGGTCGCTCCCGGCCCTCCGGCATGCGCCGCCTGCGGTCGCCTACGATGGAGGTGCGAGAGGGAGTATCCCGCAAGCAGCGCGATCGTCATCACGGTTCTCGACGGTGGGATCCCGGTCGCGCGCCGCCGTGCCACGGCGGGGGAGAGACTCTCGACGCCTCGTTGCGCCTCCCTGAGGCCGGACCTGAAAGGCCCTGATGGACCTCTTCCTGCCCCCGTGGTTCGAGATCGGATCACTGGTGCTGCTGACGGCGATCCTGATCGCCGACCTGCTGCTCATCCTGAAGCGCCCGCACATCCCCTCGACCCGCGAGTCGACCCTGTGGGTCGTGTTCTACGTGGTGCTCGCCCTGATCTTCGCCGTCGTGATGTGGGTCGTGGCCGGAGCCACGCCCGCACAGGAGTTCCTGCTCGGCTGGATGACCGAGTACAGCCTCTCGATCGACAACCTGTTCGTGTTCGTGCTGATCATGAGCCAGTTCGCGGTGCCGCGGAAGCTGCAGCAGGAGGTGCTCATGGTGGGCATCATCATCGCGCTCGTGCTGCGCGGCGCGTTCATCCTGCTCGGGGCCGCCCTCATCGAGAACTTCTCGTGGATCTTCTACCTGTTCGGCGCCTTCCTCGTCTTCACGGCCATCCGCCAGGCGATGCCCGAGAAGCATGAGGAGGACAAGAAGGAGGAGACCGCGATCGTGCGCTTCCTGCGCCGCTTCGTCGACATCAGCGATCACTATGACGGCAACAAGCTGCGCACCGTGATCGACGGCAAGAAGTTCTTCACGCCCATGCTGCTCGTGTTCGTCGCGATCGGCGTGACCGACCTGATGTTCGCGATCGACTCGATCCCGGCGATCTACGGCCTCACGCAGAGCCCGTTCATCGTGTTCACCGCGAACATCTTCGCCCTCATGGGTCTGCGCCAGCTCTACTTCCTGCTCGGCGACCTGCTCGAGCGCCTCAAGTACCTGCACTACGGCGTGGCGTTCATCCTGGCGTTCATCGGCGTCAAGCTCTTCCTCCACGCCATGCACGTGAACGAGCTCCCGTTCATCAACGGCGGTCACCACATCGACTGGGCGCCCGAGATCAGCAACTGGATGTCGCTCGGCGTGATCATCGCCTCCATGGCCGTGGCCACCATCGCGAGCCTCATCTCGTCGGCCCGCGACAAGAAGCGCGCCGAGGTCGGCAGCTGACCGACGCCCGCTGCGCAGCATGATCAGGCGGCGCGGAGATCTGCTGAGAAGTCAGATCTCCGCGCCGCTTCTGTCTGGGCACTCTGCTCCGGAAACAGTGACCTCGCGAGCAGGATGCTACGCTGGCCACATGCGGTTCGCTGGACTTCTTCTCCTTCTGCGCCGCGACGGGACCTCGCTCTAGGCCTTCCCCGTCGCGGAGTCCGTCGCAGGCCGACATCCCGACGCTGGAAGAGACAACATGAGCGACAGCACGAATCCCATCGATCCCACGATCATCCCCGAGCGACCGCGCACCCTGGCCGAGAAGGTCTGGGACGACCACCTCGTGGTCAAGGGCGAGGACGGCCAGCCCGATCTGATCTACATCGATCTGCACCTGGTGCACGAGGTCACGAGCCCGCAGGCGTTCGACGGACTGCGCGCCGAGGGGCGCCCCGTGCGCCGCCTCGATCTGACGATCGCCACGGAGGACCACAACACCCCCACGGTCGACATCGACAAGCCGATCGCCGATCTGACCAGTCGCACGCAGATCGAGACCCTGCGCCGCAATGCCGCCGAGTTCGGCGTGCGCCTGCACTCGCTGGGCGACAAGGAGCAGGGCATCGTGCACGTCGTCGGGCCGCAGCTGGGCCTGACGATGCCGGGCATCACCGTCGTGTGCGGCGACAGCCACACCTCCACGCACGGCGCGTTCGGCGCGATGGCCTTCGGCATCGGCACGAGCGAGGTCGAGCACGTGCTGGCCACGCAGACGCTGCCGCTGAAGCCGTTCAAGACCATGGCGATCACGGTCGAGGGCGACCTGAAGCCGGGCGTCACGGCCAAGGACATCATCCTCGCGGTCATCGCGAAGATCGGCACCGGGGGCGGCCAGGGCTACGTCCTGGAGTACCGCGGCAGCGCCATCCGGTCGCTGTCGATGGAGGGCCGGATGACGATCTGCAACATGTCGATCGAGGCCGGCGCCCGGGCCGGCATGGTGGCGCCGGACGAGACGACCTTCGCCTACCTGAAAGGCCGCGACCACGCTCCGAAGGGGCGGGACTGGGACGACGCCGTCGCCTACTGGCGCACGCTGCCGACCGACGAGGGGGCCGTGTTCGACGCCGAGGTGTTCATCGACGCCGACGAGCTCGAGCCGTTCGTCACATGGGGAACCAACCCCGGCCAGGGCGTGTCGCTGAGCGATGTCGTGCCGACCCCGGCCGACATCGCCGACCCGAACGAGCGCGCCGCCGCCGAGCGGGCCCTGGAGTACATGGACCTGGCACCGGGCACCCCGATGAAGGACATCCCCGTGGACGCCGTGTTCATGGGATCGTGCACCAACAGCCGCATCGAGGACCTGCGCGCGTTCGCGTCGATCATCCTGGGCCGCAGGAAGGCCGACGGCGTGCGCGTCATGGTGGTTCCCGGGTCGGCGCGCGTGCGGCTGGAGGCCGAGGCCGAGGGCATCGACAGGATCGTCAAGGAGTTCGGAGCAGAGTGGCGCTTCGCCGGCTGCTCGATGTGCCTGGGCATGAACCCCGACCAGCTCGCGCCGGGGGAGCGCTGCGCGTCGACGAGCAACCGCAACTTCGAGGGACGCCAGGGCAAGGGCGGACGCACGCATCTCGTGTCGCCGCTGGTCGCCGCCGCCACGGCCGTCCGCGGCACCCTGTCGAGCCCATCGGATCTCGAGGACGTGCCGAGCGAGCTGGCGACGAGCGTGGTGGAGGCCTGACATGGAGAAGTTCACGACCCACACGGGTGTCGCCGCGCCTCTGAAGCGCTCGAACGTCGACACCGACCAGATCATCCCCGCCGTGTACCTGAAGCGGGTGACGAAGACCGGCTTCGACGACGCGCTGTTCGCCGGCTGGCGGCAGGACCCCGAGTTCGTGCTGAACCAGGAGCCGTTCCGAGCCGCGTCGATCCTCGTCGCGGGCCCCGACTTCGGTACGGGATCGAGCCGAGAGCACGCGGTCTGGGCGCTGCGCGACTACGGCTTCAAGGTGGTGCTGAGCCCGCGTTTCGCGGACATCTTCCGCGGCAACTCCGGCAAGCAGGGCCTGGTCACGGGCGTCATCTCCGAAGACGACGTCGAGCGCTTCTGGGCCGCGATCGACGCCCAGCCCGGCGTCCAGATGACGGTCGACCTGGAAGCGCGAACCGCCACTCTGGGGGACTTCACGGCCGCTTTCGATATCGACGATTACACTAGGTGGCGGCTCCTCGAAGGGCTCGACGACATCGGGCTCACGCTGCGCAACGAGCACAGGATCGCGCAGTTCGAGGCCCGCCGCGAGGCGTGGCGGCCACGGACGACAACCGTCTCGTGAGCCTGCCGAGGTGCTGTGAGGGCCTCGGCTGACATCGACGGAGACCGGTTCCATCAGAACGCGGCCACCGCCGTCGAACAGAAGCGGCCGACCGCCGCGAGACCCTAGTGAGGCACCACCACATGACTCTGATCGGCGACGCCAAGACCCCCGGCACCCCGGCGTACGCGTCGGGAGAAGTGCTCGAGATCCGCGGCGGACGACCGCTCAAGGGTCAGGTCGACGTGCGCGGGGCGAAGAACCTCGCGACCAAGGCCATGGTGGCCTCGCTTCTCGGCGAGACGCCGAGCACCCTGCGCGACGTGCCCGACATCCGCGACGTCGAGGTCGTGCGCTCGCTGCTCGAGGTGCACGGCGTGCACGTCTCGGAGGGCGACGAGAGCGGCTCGCTGGTGCTCGACCCGTCCGACGCCAAGTCGGCCGGCTTCGAGGAGATCGATGCCCACGCGGGCTCGTCGCGCATCCCGATCCTGTTCTGCGGCCCGCTGCTGCACCTGCTGGGTCAGGCGTTCATCCCCGACCTGGGCGGCTGCCGCATCGGCGATCGTCCGATCAACTTCCACCTCGATGCGCTGCGCAAGTTCGGCGCCATCGTCGACAAGCAGCCCAGCGGCATCCGCCTGTCGGCCCCCGAGGGCCTGCACGGTGCGAACATCGAGCTGCCGTACCCGAGCGTCGGAGCGACCGAGCAGGTGCTGCTCACGGCCGTGCGGGCCAAGGGCGTCACCGAGCTCCGCAACGCCGCGATCGAGCCCGAGATCATGGACCTCATCGGCGTGCTGCAGAAGATGGGCGCGATCATCTCCTACGAGCCGAACCGCGTCATCTTCATCGAGGGCGTCGACGAGCTCCGCGGCTACGACCACCGCTCGCTGTTCGACCGCAACGAGGCCGCGTCGTGGGCGTGCGCGGCCCTCGCGACCGACGGCGACATCTTCGTCAAGGGCGCGCGCCAGTACGAGATGCTGACGTTCCTGAACGTGTACCGCAAGGTCGGCGGAGACTTCGACATCACCGACGCGGGCATCCGCTTCCGTCGCGGTGCCGCTCCGCTCAAGGCGACCATCGTCGAGACGGATGTGCATCCCGGCTTCATGACCGACTGGCAGCAGCCGCTCATCGTGGCTCTCACGCAGGCGACGGGTCAGTCGATCGTGCACGAGACCGTGTACGAGAACCGCCTCGGCTTCACGCAGGCGCTGGTGCAGATGGGCGCGGACATCGTCGTGCATTCGCGCGGTCTCGACGGCGAGTACCGTCGCGTTCCGCGACGCGAGCTGGAGCAGGCGGCCGTGATCAACGGACCGACGCCGCTGCGCGGCGCCGACATCGTGGTGCCCGACCTGCGCGGCGGCTTCAGCTACGTCGTCGCCGCACTGACGGCCGAGGGCACGTCGCGCGTCTCGGGCGTCGGCATCATCCGTCGCGGCTACGAGAAGTTCTTCGAGAAGCTCACGGCGCTCGGCGCCGACTTCGACGTCGTCGGCTGAGCGGGGCGGGGATGAGGTCTCCCGAGAAGAGTCGGCCCAGCTGGTTCTGGCCGCTCGCGCTCGTCATCGTGCCCATCATCGGGCTGCTCGCGAAGCTCCGGATCACGGGAAGCGAGAACCTGCCACGCGAGGGCGCGTACATCCTGTCGCCCAATCACGTGAGCGAGATCGACCCGCTCGTCGTCGCCGTGGGCGTGTGGCGCCTCGGCCGTGCGCCGCGGTTCATGGCCAAGGAGAGCCTGTTCCGGGTGCCCGTGCTGGGCGCGGCGCTGCGCGCCACGGGCATGATCCCTGTCTCGCGCACGTCGTCGCGCGACTCGGCCACGCAGACCATGGCGCAGGCCACGGCGCTCGTCGAAGACGGCCGCGGCGTGATCGTCTACCCCGAGGGCACCCTCACGCGCGACCCTCAGCTGTGGCCGATGCGCGGCAAATCAGGCGCCGCACGCCTCGCGCTGGCCGGCGGGCTGCCGCTGATCCCGGTCGCGCACTGGGGGGTTCAGGACGTCATGGGGCGCTATGCGCGCGGCATCAGCTTCTGGCCGCCGCGCAAGCCCGTGCACATGGTGATCGGCGAGCCCATCGACCTGTCCGACCTGCAGGATCGCCCCACCGAGCCCGCTGCCATCGCCGAGGCGACCGATCGTCTGATGAAGGCCATCACCGGGCTGCTCGAGGAGATCCGGGGCGAGAACGCGCCGGATGCCCGGTGGGATCCGTCATCGCACGGTCAGACCGAGACGGGTCGCCTGTGAGCCGCGCGGCCGGTGCCCGGCGCGCGGACGGGCCCAAGGTCGTGGTCGTCGGCTCGGGCAGCTGGGGCACCACGTTCGGCAAGATCCTCGCCGACGGCGGGGCCCAGGTCACGATGTGGGCGCGCCGGCCGGAGCAGGCGCACGAGATCGACGAGGCCAAGCGCAACTCGCAGTACCTGCCGGGCGTCAATCTGCCCCGCACCATGCGCGCCACGCACGACCTGGCCAAGGCGATCGACGGCGCGACCCAGATCTACCTGTCGGTGCCGAGCCAGTCGGCCCGCGAGACCCTGCAGGCCATGCGACCGTACGTGGCGGATGACTCCATCCCTCTTGTGAGCCTGATGAAGGGCGTCGAGAAGAAGACGAACCTGCGGATGAGCCAGGTCATCGAGCAGGAGCTCGCGTGCGACCCGATGCGCATCGCCGTGGCGAGCGGCCCCAACCTGGCGCTCGAGATCGCGCGCGAGCAGCCCACGGCCGCCGTCATCGCCGCCAACGGTCAGGAGACCGCCGACGCGGTGGCGCGCCGAGCGCGCAACCGCTACTTCCGCACGTTCGTGAACACCGACGTGATCGGCACCGAGTTCGGCGGCGTGCTGAAGAACCTCATCGCGGTGGCCATCGGCATCGTCGACGGCGTCGGCTACGGCGAGAACACCAAGGCGTCGATCATCACCCGCGGGCTCGTCGAGATGACCGACTTCGCGGTCGCCTACGGCGCCCAGCCGGGCACGCTGCAGGGCCTGGCGGGCCTGGGCGACCTGATCGCGACCTGCCAGTCGCCGCTCAGCCGTAACAACACGGCCGGCCGCCTGCTGGGCCAGGGATACAAGTTCCACGAGGTCATCGCGCAGATGAACCAGACCGCCGAGGGGCTCGGCTCGGTCGGACCCATCCTGCAGCTCGCCAAGGAGGCGGGCGTGGAGATGCCGATCGTCCAGCAGGTCAAGATGGTGCTGGACGGGCGGATGAACCCGCGCGAGATCGCGCCTCATCTCACCACCGACGACGACACGCCGCAGGGCGAAGGGACGCAGAATGGCCAGCACGACCGTAGCGGTGCTTTTCGGAGGGCGCTCGAGCGAGCACTCGATCTCCTCCGCGACGGCGGGCGGGGTGCTGGGGGCGATCGACCGTGACCGCTTCCGGGTGATCCCTGTCGGCATCACCCGCGACGGCGTGTTCGTGCTGGAGCAGGACGATCCGTCCCGGTTCGCGCTCGACGCGGCCAAGCTGCCGGAGGTGACGGACAACGGCACGCGCGTCCTGTGGCCCACCTCGGGCGGCGACCGCATGCTGCGCGTGCGGCGCGAGGACGGCACGGTCGACGAGCTGGGCGAGGTCGACGTGGTGCTGCCGATCCTGCACGGCGTTCACGGCGAGGACGGCACGATGCAGGGCTTCCTCGACATCCTGGAGCTGCCGTACGCCGGCGGCGGCGTGCTCGACTCGGCGATGTGCATGGACAAGCACTTCATGAAGATCGCGCTGCAGGCTGAGGGCCTCGCCGTCGCCCCGTGGGTCACCGTGCGCGCGGCGCGCTGGGCGGCCGACCCCGAGGGCGTGCGCGCCGAGGTGGAGGCGCTGGGCTATCCCGTGTTCGTCAAGCCCGCGCGCGCGGGGTCGAGCGTCGGGGTCTCGAAGGCGCATGACGCGTCGGAGCTGGATGCCGCGATGGCGCTCGCGCTGGCGGAGGACGACAAGGTGCTCGTCGAGGTGGGCATCATCGGCCGCGAGATCGAGGTCGCGCTGCTGGAGGGCCGCGACGGCGGCCCCGCCCGCGCGTCGCTGCCCGGCGAGATCGTGCTGACCACCCGCGAGTTCTACGACTTCGAGGGCAAGTACCTCGGGGGCGACGGCGCGGAGGTGGTCTGCCCGGCCGCGCTCACCGAGGACGAGACCGCGCGCATCCGGGAGACGGGTCGCCGCGCGTTCGAGGCGGTCGACGGGCGCGGGCTCGCCCGCGTCGACGTGTTCCTCACCGCGGCGGGCGATGTCGTGATCAACGAGCTCAACACCATGCCCGGCTTCACGCCGATCTCGATGTATCCCAAGTGCTGGATCGCGTCGGGCATGACCTACGCCGAGCTGATCACCGAGCTCATCGAGCTGGGGCTGGCGCGCGCGGCCTGAGCCGTGGGCTCTCAGCCGGTCTGCGGAGCGTCCGGCACCGGGGTCGCGTCCTCCCGGTCGACGCACTGGCGTTCGGCCGGGATGGACGACACGATGCGGCTGATCGTCGGCAGCACGTCGGACGGACTGATCTCGTCGGTGTTGACATACACCTGCGTGGCAGGCGTGCGCCCGTAGGTCGTGATGCGCTGGTAGGGCAGCTCGGAGGCATCGACGATCCAGTCGACGCCCTCGAACGGCACGCACTGCAGCGTGGTCGGGCCCGGCGGAGTGACGCCGCAGCTGACGATGACCGATGTCGGGTCTCCCCAGGCGCCTGTCGCCTGGGCATCGGTCCAGCGGCGCTCGAGGTCGCCGATCGCATCGGGCAGCCGCACGGTGACCTCGGCGCAGGCCGGGTCGTTCGCGTCGGGAGCGGCCTCGAGGGACACGGTGGCCGTGCACCCCGACAGGCCGGCGGCGAGGACGAGCGCGGTCGCGGCGGCGAGACGACGGATCACCCGTCCAGCCTAGGTCGTGCGTCCTGAGGGCGCGCCCAGCCCTGGAAGCGGACGATCCGCAATGTCGGCGCCCGTTGCTACCGTGAGCGCGTGACGCAGGAGAGCTGGACAGTCGACGACCACCTCCGGGGCAAGCCCCCGGCGTCGGTCGACCTCTTCCGCGCCTTCGAGGCGATGGTGGCCGGCTGCGGGTCCTTCGAGCTCTCCGTCTCGAAGAGCACGGTCACGTTCAAGGGCGCGCGCCGCGGGTTCGCCGGGGCGCATCCGACGCGCGGCGGACTCCGTGGCTACCTCGACCTGCAGCGCGCCGTCGACGACCCGCGCATCACGGCCGTCGCACCGTACACGTCCCGACTGGCCGGCTCAGCTCGACGGGGACTTCGCCGTGTGGGTCCGGGAGGCCTACGCGGTCGGTGCCGGCGCGCACCTGCGGTGAGCGGCCGCATACGCTGAGGGGATGCACGATGCCCTCGAACCCGCGGATCCGACAGTCGGCGAGCTGAGCGAGGGTGAGATCCTGCGTCGCATCGTGGCGCGCACGGGTCGCGCGTCTGCGACCGTCGTGGGCCCCGGCGACGACGCGGCCGTCGTCGCCGCGCCGAGCGGCTCGGTGGTGGCCACGACCGACACGCTCGTGCACGGGCCCGACTTCCGGCTCGCATGGTCGAGCGGCTACGACCTCGGGTGGAAGGCCGCCACCGTCAATCTCGCCGACGTCGCGGCGATGGGAGCACGGCCCACCGCGCTGCTCGTGGCCCTCGCGATGCCGAACGACACGCGCGTGTCGTACGTGGAGCGCCTGGCCGACGGTCTGCGCGACGCCTGCGACGCGCTCGCGCCCGGATGCGCCGTGGTGGGCGGGGACCTCACGGTGTCCGCGACACTGACGGTCGCGGTCACGGCGCTCGGCGATCTCGAAGGGCGCGAGGCTGTGCTGCGCTCGGGCGCGAGGCCGGGGGACGTCGTCGCGGTGGCGGGCGAGCTGGGGGTCTCGGGGCGCGGGCTCCGCGTGCTGTTCGATCGCTTCCGTGACGCGCACGGGTCTCCCGTGCCGGTCGACGCGGCCGTGCTGGCCCCGGGCGAGCGTGAGGCCCTGGACGCGCAGCTGCGCCCGTCTCCGCCGATCGGGCTCGGGCCGGTGGCCGCCGTGGCGGGAGCGACGGCGATGATGGACGTCTCCGACGGATTGGGCCTCGACGCTCGGCGCATGGCGGATGCCTCGGACGTCACGATCGATCTCGACCCGGGTGCGCTGGGCCCGGACGCCACCGCCGCGATCGAGGGCGGCGAGGATCACGCGCTGCTCGCGGCGTTTCCGGGCGACGTGCTGCCGCCGGGCTTCCGCCCCGTCGGGCGGGTGCTCCCGCGCGGCGCAGACGCGCTGCGAGTGGGTGGGCGTCCCTACGGCGGGCCGGGCGGCTGGGACCCTTACCGTGACTGGGACTCGTCGGCGGGCTGAGGCGCGGGGCGGCCCCACCAGAGCGCGGTGTCGCCGTAGGCCCGGTCGCGGAGCGGCTCCAGCCCGGCGCCTCGCCAGTCGGGCGCAGCCGACCGCGACGAGCGCTCGACCACGACGAGCGCACCGGACGTGAGCGATCCGGCGAGGGCGGCGAGGTCGCTCGCGAGGTCGCGGTCGGGCAGGTCGTAGGGCGGATCGAGGAACACCAGGTCGAAGGCTCCCGAGGTCGAGCGCAGGTACGTGCCGACTGCGCTCGCGTGCACCCGGACCGGGGGAGCCACGGCCCCCATGGAGCGCCGCACGGCCTCGGCGTTGCGGCGCACGATCGCTGCCGCGGGTTTCGCGCGCTCGACCAGGTCGACCGAGGCGGCGCCGCGGCTGGCGGCCTCGAGCCCCAGGGCACCCGACCCCGCGTAGAGGTCGAGCACGCGGGCGCCGTGGAGGGCGCCGCCGGCCTCGAGGGCCCCGAACAGCGACTCGCGCACACGGTCGCTGGTGGGCCGTGTGCCGGACGAGGGAACGTCGAGGCGCACACCGCCCGCAGCCCCCGCGATGATCCTGGTCACCGTTCCACGCTAGTTGACGAGCGGCCCGACCCGGAGATGTCGTACCCCCGACCTAGACTCGAGGGCATGTCGTTCACCCTCGACACGCCGCTCGTGGCGGCGCTCGGCGACAAGTCGTCCAAGGCGCTGTCGCGGGCGTTCGGCATGACGACGGTGGGCGATCTGGTGGGCCACTATCCCCGTCGCTACGCGCTGCGCGGCGAGCTGACGCCCATCCGCGGACTGCCCGTCGGCGAGCTCGCCACGGTGATCGCCGAGGTCAGGCGCGTCTCGTCGCGCCCCATGCGCAACCGTCGCGGGGCGATGCTCGAGGTCGTGATCGGCGACGGGGAAGGCGAGCTCACGCTCACGTTCTTCGGCCAGGCATGGCGTGAACGCGAGCTGCGACCCGGACGCCGCGGGGTGTTCTCGGGAAAGGTCAGCGCCTATCGCGGCACGCTGCAGTTCTCGCACCCCGACTACCAGCTCTTCGAGGACGAGCGCGCGGGCGTCGCGGAGGCCGACGAGATGGTGCGCACGCCCATCCCGATCTACCCCGCCACCTCGACCGTGGCGTCGTGGGCGCTGCAGGGCTGGGTCGGCGCGGTGCTCGACCGCCTGGATGACGTGCCCGACCCCGTGCCCGACGATCTGCGGTTCCGTGACGGGCTGCTCACGGCCCGCGAGGCGATCGAATGGATCCACCGTCCCGAGACGAGGGTGCAGATCGATGCGGCGCGCGACACGCTGCGCATGCATGAGGCGCTGGTGCTGCAGACCGCGCTCGCTCAGCAGCGCCAGTTCGTGCGGATGATGTCGGCGACTCGTCGGCCGGCGCGCGACGGGGGACTGCTGGCGCGCTTCGATGCCGCGCTGCCCTTCGAGCGCACGCCCGACCAGGTGTCGGTGGGCGACCGGATCGCGCACGACCTCACGGCCGAGTGGCCGATGAACCGGCTGGTGCAGGGCGAGGTGGGCTCGGGCAAGACGCTCGTCGCGCTGCGCGCGATGCTGCAGGTGGCCGAATCGGGCGGCCAGTCGGCGCTGATCGCTCCCACCGAGGTGCTCGCAGCGCAGCACCTGCGGTCGATGACCCGCATGCTCGGCCCCCAGCTCGCCCCCGAGGTCATGCCCACGCTGCTCACGGGGCAGATGCCGGCGGCCGAACGTCGCAAAGCCGCCCTGCGCGTCGCCTCGGGACAGGCGCTGATCGTGGTCGGCACGCACGCGCTGCTGAGCCAGGGGACGACGTTCGCCGACCTCGGCCTGGTGGTCGTCGACGAGCAGCACCGCTTCGGCGTCGAGCAGCGTGAGACGCTGCGCGCCAAGGGCACGAGCCCGCACGCACTTGTGCTGACCGCGACTCCCATCCCGCGCACGGTGGCCATGACGGTCTTCGGCGACCTGGATGTGTCGACCATCCGCACCATGCCGGCCGGGCGGGCCGGCATCCAGACCTTCGTCGCGCCGGTCGCCGAGAAGCCGGGCTGGTTCGGGCGCGTGTGGGACCGCGCAGCCGAGGAGGTCGAGAAGGGGCACCAGGTCTTCGTGGTGTGCGCGGCGATCGATGCCGAGAAGGGGGCCGCCGCGCCAGGGGCGGACGACGGCACAGGCGAGAGCCCGCAGCCCGCGAGTCGCCGGTCCGCCGAGGGGGAGAGCGCCCGGCCGAGCTGGGGTGTGGTGCAGGTCGGTGAGATGCTGGGGCGCCACCCGCGGGTGGGGCGCCTGCGCATCGCGACGCTGCACGGCAAGCTGCCGTCGGACGAGAAGGACCGCATCATGCAGGACTTCGCCCGCGGCGACATCGACGTGCTGGTCGCGACCACGGTGATCGAGGTGGGCGTCGACGTGCCCAACGCGTCCACCATGGTGATCCTGGACGCCGACCGCTTCGGCGTCTCGCAGCTGCACCAGCTGCGAGGCCGCGTGGGGCGCGGCGGGGTGCCGGGGCTCTGCCTGCTGGTGACCGAATCCGAGCAGGGCACGGTCGCGCGCCAGCGCGTCGAGGCGGTCGCCGCGACGCTCGACGGCTTCGAGCTCGCCGAGATCGACCTCGAGCTGCGGGGGGAGGGCGACGTGCTCGGCGACGCGCAATCGGGAGTCCGGTCGTCGCTGCGCCTGCTGCGGGTGGTCAAGGACGCCGACCTGATCGCCCGGGCCCGCGAGGAGGCGGAGCGCATCCTGCAGGATGACCCCGCGCTCGAGCGCCACCCCGGTCTGGCCGAGGCGCTCGCCCGCCGGGTGACTCAGGAAGAGCGTGCCGCGCTGTCGAAGTCGTGACGTGACACGCCCGCCCGGGCCGGCGTCGCTCGCCCGATAGGCTGGCCGCATGAGCAGCAGGATCGCCGTCGTCCCCGGATCGTTCGACCCTCCGACTCTCGGCCATCTGGATGTGATCCGGCGCGCTGCCCGGCTGTACGACGAGCTCCACGTGCTGGTGGTGCACAACCCCGACAAGGCGGGCATGCTGCCGATCGCGCAGCGCGTGTCGCTGCTCGAGGAGTCGATCGCCGAGGACGGCATGGACGGCAACGTGGTGATCGGGTCGTGGAGCGTGGGCCTGCTGGTCGATTACGCCCAGGAGGTCGGCGCGGGAGTGCTGGTCAAGGGCATCCGCTCGCAGGTGGACGTCGCGTACGAGACCCCCATGGCGGTCGTGAACCGCCACCTCGCCGACATCGAGACGGTCTTCCTGCTGCCGGAGCCGTCGCACGCGCTGGTGTCGAGCTCGCTCGTGCGCCAGGTCGCGGGCCTGGGCGGAGATGTGTCGCCGTACGTTCCGCAGGCGGTCGCGCGCTTCCTCGCCAAAGCCGGTGCCAACGACTTCTGAGCCTTCCGGCTGCCGGCGCTTCCGGCCCTGTCCGCCCGATGCGCGAGTAGCATCGTAGGGTGAGATCTCGACTTTCCGGTCCCTTCGTGTTGCCCGCGCGCGACATCGTGCGCAAGCCGGGCGAGATGCGCGAGCACTCTCTGACCGTCCCCGCCCCGGAGCGCTGGGGTGAAAGCATCGTGTCCGTGCCGCAGGGCAAGGATCTCGAACTCGACGTGCGTCTCGAGTCGGTGCACGAGGGCATCCTGGTCTCGGGAACGCTCGACACCGAGTACGAGGGCGAGTGCGGACGCTGCCTGCGTGAGATCAGCGCTCCGCTCGAAGTCGAGTTTCAGGAGCTTTTCGAGTATCCTGGGGAGGAAACAGCTGACTTCGAGGTTCAAGACGACCACGTGGATCTTGAAACTCTGGTCAGGGACGCGACCGTTCTGGCGCTCCCGTTTCAGCCGGTCTGTCAGCCGGATTGCCCCGGCCTTGATCCGGTCACGGGTGAGCGTCTGACGGAATCGGCAAGCGCCCAGCAGTCGCCCGTCGACCCGCGGTGGGCCGCGCTCCAGAACCTCACCGACCACGGAGCGGCGCACGACGCCGCCCGCGACACAGAAGAGAGCTAACTCATGGCTGGTAACCCCCCGAAGCGGAAGGTCTCCCGCTCCAACACCCGTTCGCGCCGCGCGCAGTGGAAGGCCGAGGCCCCCGCGCTGGTCAAGACGGTCGAGAACGGCAAGGTCGTCTACAGCCGTCCGCACCAGGCCAAGGTCGTCACCGACTCGCAGGGCACCGAGCTGTTCCTCGAGTACAAGGGCCGCAAGGTCGCCGACGTCTGATTCGGCGCACCCCGTGACGGAGAACGGTCGCGGGCCTCAGCACCTAACCGAGAAGCTCGGCGTCGACATCGACGCCGAGCTTCTCGGTTTGGCGCTGACGCACCGCTCGTACGCCTATGAGAACGGCGGCATCCCGCACAACGAGCGCCTCGAGTTCCTCGGTGACTCGGTGCTGGGCCTGGCGGTGACGACGATGCTGTACACGCGGCATCCCGAGCTCGAGGAGGGCGCGCTCGCGAAGCGCCGTGCCAGCGTGGTGTCGACCGTCGCGCTGGCCGAGATCGCGCGAGGCATCGGCCTGGGCGAGCACCTGCGGCTCGGCCGGGGCGAGGAGCTGACGGGCGGTCGCGACAAGGACTCGATCCTGGCCGATGCGATGGAGGCCGTGATCGGCGCGACGTATCTGTCGGCCGGCTCCGAGGCGGCGACCGCGATGGTGCTGCGCCTCATCGAGCCGCTGCTGCGCGATCCCGAGCGCTATGGCGCAGCGATGGACCCGAAGACGGCGCTGCAGGAGATCGCCGCGCGCCAGGGCCTCGTGCCGCCCGTGTACTCGGTGGAGGCCAGCGGGCCGGATCACGATCGCCGGTTCGTCGCGACGGTCGCGGTGGGCGAGTGGAGCGCGACGGGCGAGGGGACGAGCAAGAAGACGTCGGAGATGGCGGCGGCTCTCGGACTGTGGCGCGTGCTCAGCGAGCGCGTCGCCGACTGAGAGGCGCCCGATGCCGGAGCTGCCCGAGGTCGAGGTGGTGCGAGCCGGGCTCGCACCCGCCGTGACCGGTGCGCGCGTGCTGGGCGTCGAGGCTCACGACGTCCGGGCTCTCACGCGGCATCCCGGCACGGCGGCGGATTTCGAGGCTCGGCTCGGCGGTCGCACGATCGTGGGCACGGCCCGTCGCGGCAAGTTCCTGTGGATGCCGCTGAGCGACACCGCGTCCGGGGCAGGGCCGGAGTGCATCATGGTGCACCTCGGCATGAGCGGTCAGATGCTGCTGCGGGCTCCCGGCGCGCCCGCCGAGCGGCACGAGCGGGTGCGGATCTCCATCGAGCACCCGGATCACGGCGAGCTCGCGATCGTGTTCGCCGATCAGCGCACGTTCGGGTCGCTCGCGATCGACGCGCTCATCCCGACGCTCGACCGGCAGCCGGGCGGGTACGGGGATGCCACTCCGCTCGTGCCGCAGCAGGCGGCTCACATCGCACGCGATCCGCTCGATCCCGCGTTCGACGATGCGCTGTTCCGTCGACGCGTGGCCGGGAAGGGCTCGGCGATCAAGCGCGTCCTGCTCGACCAGACCGTGGTCAGCGGCATCGGCAACATCTACGCGGATGAGGCGCTGTGGGCAGCGCGCGTGCATCCCGAGACGCCGGCGCGGGACCTGTCGTCGCGCGCGCTGAACCGGCTCCTCGCCGAGGTGCGCGCGGTGCTGGCGAAGGCGCTCGCGGAAGGGGGCACGAGCTTCGACGCCCAGTACGTCAACGTCAACGGCGAGGCCGGCTACTTCGCGCACAGCCTGAACGCGTACGGCCGCCACGGCGAGCCGTGCCCACGCTGCGGCCGGATGCTCATCCGGGTCTCGTTCGCCAATCGGAGCAGCCACTACTGCCCCTTCTGCCAACGCGCATCACGGCAACGCTGATATCCGTTCTGATTAAGCGGAAACGCTTATGTCACAGGTCATATCAGTGTTACGGTGATGCCATGGCCGTCGCCGTGATCGCTGACATCATCGCCTCCCGCGCCGCCGACGATCGCGACGCGGTGCAGCGCGGGATCGAACAGGCCGCCCGTGAGGTCGAACGCGTCATGCGCAGGGCTCGTCAGGACTGGTGGCCCACGGTCGGCGACGAGTTCCAGGCGGTCTACGACACGATCGAGGACGCCCTCGTGGCGACCCTCTTCCTGCAGCTCGCCCTGCCCGACGGGGTCGCGTGTCGGTTCGGCATCGGGGTGGGCGACATCGTGCCCGTGGAGTCGGCTCTCGCCGAGCAGATCCAGGACGGTCCCGGATGGTGGGCGGCACGCGAGGCGGTCGGCCGGGCGCACGACCTCGACAAGGGGCGGCTGCCGGGCGTGCGCTCGTGGCTCACGGTGCACGAGAGCGAGGCGGCCGCCATGCGCGAGCGGGAGGGGCTCGTCAACGCCTACCTGCTGCTGCGCGACCAGGTGGTGGCCGATATGAACCCGCGCGCACGGCGTGCCACGTTCGACAGCTGGCGAGGTCTGCAGCAGAAGGAGATCGCCGCCCGGGAGGGCATCACGCAGGCCGCCGTGTCGCAGGCCATCAACAAGCCGCTCGTGCGCGCGCTCCGCATCGGCGCGAAGGATCTGGGCGCGGTCGGTCCCGTTCGGGACTGATCCCGCCGTCTGTCGATCCCGGCTCAGCGCAGCGACGCCGCGAGCGCGAGCGCGTCGCCCGCGAGGCGCGCCGAGGTGTCGGCGTCGCGCATCCAGAGCGGCACGGCGCGCGCCACGATGCCGCATTCCCGCACCGCCGCGACCGCGGCGGCGTCCGACTCGTCGACCAGCCAGCCGTCGAGCAGCCCCCCGCCCGACCGCGCGCCGTAGTGCCGAGCGACCGCTTCGGCGGAGGTCTCCACGCCGATGGCGGCGAGGCACGCATCGGCCATGCCGCGCACCACGGCTCCGGAGATGATGCCCGAGATGCCGACCACCGGGGCGGTCGCCACCGCGAGCGCGTCACGCATGCCGGGCACCGCGAGCACCGGGCCGACCGACACCACGGGGTTCGACGGCGCGACGAGGATGACGTCGGCGGATGCGATCGCATCGAGCGCGCCGGGGCAGGGGGCGGCCCGCTCGATGCCCCGCTGCGCGAAGCCGGTGGCCGGCAGCTGCGCCCGGTGGCGCACCCACCACTCCTGGAAGTGCACGGGCTCGCCCTCAGCGAGCAGCACGTGCGTGTCGATCTCGGCGTCGGTCGCAGGATGCAGGGTCGCACCGAGGTCCCAGCGGGCTCCGAGGCGACGGTAGACCTCGGACACCGACAGGCCCTCCCGCAGCCAGGCGGTGCGGGCGATGTGCGTGCCGAGGTCCAGATCTCCCAGGGTGAACCAGTCGGGCGCCGTGCCCCAGACGTGCAGCTCGCCCGCCACGCGCTCCGATTCCCCCGCGCGGCCCCACCCGCGTTCGGCGTCGTTCACGCCGGCAAGGGCGTAGAGCAGGCTGTCGTGATCCGGTGCGATGCGCAGCCCTGAGACCCACCAGTCATCGGCCGTGTTGACGACGACGTCGATCCGGTGCTGGCCGCCTGCGCGCCGCACATGCTCGCGCAGGCCCTTGACGAAGCGCGCGCAGCCGACGCCGCCGCCGATCACGGTGTAGTTCATGACACCAGTCAATCAGCGGCGGCGCCCGGGGCTCACGACAGCCTCTTCTCCCAGGCGCCCGCGTATGAGGCGGGCACGAAGCCGACGGCCTCGTTGACGTCGAGCATGTAGCGGTTCTCCTCGGCGTTGAACGTCGAGACCCGCGGCGACTCGGGCACCAGCTCATGCCAGCGCCGGAGCCCGATGCACTTCACGATCGCGCCGAGACGGCGACCGCGGTGCTCGGGCATGACGAGTGTGCCCCACTGATCGGTCGGGCGCGTCCGGTCCTGGCCGATGGACAGCTCATTGAAGGCCGCGACCTCTCCCGACGGACCGTGGATGACGAGCGTCACGCCCATCAGGACGCCGGCGTCCGCCAACCGCGTGTCGCGCTCGAACACGCGCTCCGCATCCCACGCCGACTGCTCGGTCGAGAGCTCGCCCGCCGGCGGGTCGGAGCTCATCCGGGCGATCGCCGCGGCATATCCGGAGGCGTACTCCGGTGGCGTCGGTCCGGCCCACCACACCGGGCGATAGTCCGGGCCGGCCTTCGCGAGCGCGTCCTCGAGCAGCCGGTCCACGGCGTCGTACGAGCCCTGCAGATCGAACACGCTGTTGCGCTCCACCTGTCCGAGCACGTATCCGTTGCGCCGCATGCGCCGCGTCGCGGCATCCTGGGCCGGAATCCAGCCGGCGCCCGTCGGCGGGACGAGCCGGTCGTCGACCGGGTCGGGCCGGTGGATCGTCCAGGTCTGCAGGACGGAGCGGCCGTGCTCCCGCGCGAGAGCGTCGACTGCCGCGAAGAGCGCGTCCGCGACCGGGCCGTCCGCGTGGGCCTCGGCGAGGGAGACGTCCACCTCGGCCGACTGGCTGGTGGTCTTGTCGATCTCGATGCGCCCGCTTCCGGCGATCGCCCCATCGACGCGGGCCAGGATGGCGCGCGTGACCCGGTACGGCGTCTCGCGCCACCGAGCGAGCAGCTCCTGGGGGTCGTCGTCGTGCAGGTCGGTTCCCGACTCCCGGCGCCAGGCCTCGTTGCCGATGCGCACCACCTCCGCGAAGTCCGCGCCGCCCGGCGCGTCCAGCGACTCGGGCACCACCAGGGGCTCGATCTCGATGTCCATCACAGCTCCTTCTTCCACTCGCCCGAGTACGCCGCGGGAACGAACCCGACAGCCTCGTTCACGTCGAGCATGTACCGGTTCTCCTCAGCGTTGAAGGTCATCGCTCGGGGGCACTCGGGGGCCATGTCGTGGAAGCGGATGAGCCCCACGCATTTGACGATCGTGCCCAGGCGCCGTCCGCGGTGTTCGGGCAGCACGAGCGTGCCGTAGTTCATCGCCGGGCGGGTGCGGTCGCTCTCGAGCACCAGCTCGTTGAACGCGGCGACGGTTCCGGTGGGCGCATGCACCACGGCTGCCACGGCCATCGTCTGACCGGCCTCCGCCTTGAGACGCTCTCGGTACCGGATGCGCTCGGCGTCCCATGGGTCCTCCTCGAACTCGAGCTCACCCGCCGGCACGTCGGTCGCCATGCGCGTCACGGCGGCGGCGTACGCGTCGACCAGCTCATCGGGTGCCGAGGAGTGCCACCACACGGCGCGGTACTCGTCACCCGCCGTATCGAGCGCCGCGCGGAGCATGCGCTCGGCGCGCGGCAGCGACGTCGCGAACTCGAACGTGCTGACGCGCTCGACCTGCCCGAGCGTGTACCCGAGCCGCTGCAGGCGCCGGGTGCTCTCCGCATCGGCCGGAACGGACCCCACGCCCGTGGGCGAGACGAGTCGCCGGCCCGGAGCCTGCACGAGCACGAGGTTCCAGGCGTGCAGCAGGGAGCGGCCGTGCTCGGCGGCCAGGCGGTCGGCCTCCGCGAAGAGCGCCTCCTCGATACCGGCTCCGCGCCACCGCGGCGGCACGTGCGCCTCGACGGTGGCGGTCCTCTCCGCGTTGCGCTGGTACTCCAGCACGAGAACGCCGGCGATCTCGCCATCCTGCCGTGCGAGCGACACGAGGCGCTCGGTGTAACGCGTCGAGTGCAGCGCGACGAGCCACTCGGCGGGCTGCACGCGGAACAGATCGGTGCCCGAGTCGGCGCACAGTGCGTCGGACATCAGGCGTGTCGCCGTCAGATAGTCGGCGGCGTCAGGGGCGTCGATCGACGCCGGAAGCCGCAGCGCCTCGATGCGCAGGCCGGCGGCGGTGGTTCCCAGGGTCTGGGACATGGTGGTGCTTTCCTTCCGGATGGAGGTTCGGCCGGGCGGGATGTCGAAACGGATCCCGCCCGGCCGCGGGTGGTGTGCGGCGTCCCCGTCAGCGGATGCCGGGGAAGCCGATCAGGCCGGTCTGTGCGAGCAGGCGATCCTGCGCGGCACGCTGTTCGTCGAGCGCCCGTTCGAGCCGCAGGGCTCGGGCGTCGCGGCGGCTGATCGTCGGGTCGCTCGCGTCGATCGCGCGCTCGGGGCGGGTGCCCCACAGCAGCAGACGCAGTCCGATCCACATCGCCACCCGGTCGGGAAGCGCGGTGCGTGCAGCACGCTGCTGCAGTGCCTCCGCGGCCTGTTGCGGAGGGCCGGGCGGATGCGACAGTCGTGCCGCGTGCGTCTGCGTCTGGTGTGCCTGGGCCTCGTCGTGCGAGACGGCACGGCGGTCGTCGTGGCGTGCGGTGGTGAGGGAGTTCGACATGGATGTCTCCTGGGTGGATGCCCCGTACGGGACGTGGATGGATTCGCCCCGGATGGGGACGCGGATGGCCCTCGCGGAGAGGGGCCCGGCGGCGACGCGAGATCCCGGTGATGCGGTGCCCCGGCGACGCGGGTCCGAGCGGACCCCGCGCATCGCCGCACGATCAGGCGGGATGCCGGAGAGAACCGGCATGCGACAGAGACGTCGCCTGTGGGCTGGGCGTCAGCGCGACGCGCGGCGGACGGGCGTCAGCCGAGCAGGCCCGCCGCGATGCCGGTGAGGCGATCGCCGACGAGGCGCGCGCGAGCGGGGCCGGACGCCCCTCCGGTGAACGGAGTCATTGCGGTGAACTCGATGATCATGGCGCCCTCCTCTCGTGTCTCGCGGGCTTGCGGTCACTGACGCTATCGGCGTCGCTCAGCAGGTGTCAAGCACATTCTCAGGATCAGCCCGGGCGCGTCGCGTCGCGCGCGGCGTGTCACGGGTCGTCCGGTAGCGTGAAACCCGCGGTTTTCCAAGGATCGCGGGGTCGGCGTCGGCAGACGGAGCGAGAGGAGCGCGGATGCACCTGGAGAGCGTGACGCTCAAGGGCTTCAAGTCGTTCGCGCAGCCGACCACCTTCGCGCTCGAGCCCGGCGTGACGGCGATCGTGGGGCCCAACGGATCGGGCAAGTCGAACGTGGTCGATGCCCTCGCCTGGGTCATGGGCGAGCAGGGAGCCAAGACTCTTCGCGGCGGCAAGATGGAGGATGTCATCTTCGCCGGCACCGCGACGCGCGGACCGCTCGGGCGCGCCGAGGTGCAGCTGACGATCGACAACTCGGACGGCGCGCTGCCGATCGAGTACAGCGAGGTGACGATCAGCCGCACGCTGTTCCGCAATGGCTCGAGCGAGTACGCGATCAACGGCGAGTCGTGCCGCCTGCTCGACGTCCAGGAGCTGCTGAGCGACTCCGGGCTCGGCCGTGAGATGCACGTCATCGTCGGTCAGGGACGCCTGGATGCGGTGCTGCAGGCGACGCCGGAGGACCGGCGCGGCTTCGTCGAGGAGGCGGCGGGCATCCTGAAGCACCGGCGCCGCAAGGAGAAGACGCTGCGCAAGCTCGAGGCGATGGAGCAGAACCTCACGCGCCTGAGCGACCTCGCCGGAGAGATCCGGCGTCAGCTCAAGCCGCTCGGCAGGCAGGCCGAGATCGCGCGTGAGGCCCAGACGATCGCGGCGATCGTGCGCGACGCCAAGGCTCGTCTGCTCGCCGACGACGTCGTGCAGCTGCGCTCCGCACTGGCCGCGCACGCCCGCAGTGAGCAGGAGCGCCACACCGAGCGTCTCGTGCTGCAGGAGGAGATCGACGGCGTGCGCGCGCGCATCGCGCAGCTCGAACGAGAGCAGAACGCGGAGGCGGTCGACGAGGCGCGACGTGTCGCCTTCGCGCTCGAGCAGGTGCAGGAGCGGCTGCGGGGGCTGTACACGCTCGCGAACCAGCGGCTCGCCCTGCTCGGGGCGGATGAGGACCCGGACGCGGTGGCGATCACGGTGACGCAGGCCATGATCGACGACGCTCGCGCCGAGATCACCGAGATCTCCGACGGCCTCGGAGCCGCGCAGGACGCCGTGCAGGAGGCGGCGCGCGCGGTCGTGCGGGCGCGTGGCGAGCTCGACGCGCTCGACGCGGACATCGCCGAGCAGAGTGCGCTGGTGTCGGAGCACGACATGAAGCTCACCGCGCTGCGCGGCTCGGCGGACGCGGCGCAGTCGGCTCTCGCCGCGGTGCGCGGCGGCGTGTTGCGCCAGCAGAACGCGTTCGAGGCCGCCGATCAGCGCCGCATCGAGGCGGCGGAGGCCCTGGAGGCCATCGATCCGGAGATCGTCTCGGAGGGATCCGCCGCGGAGCACCAGGCGGCGTACGAGGCCGCGCAGCGCGAGGCGGGGGAGGCCGAGTCCGAGCTCGAGCGCATCCGCGAGGCGCATCGCGGAGCGGAACGCGAAGCCGACGCTCTGACGGCGAAGGTGGCAGCGTTGTCCAGCGCGCTCGACGTGCAGAACGGCGCCGCCGCGCTGATCTCCCGCGGAGGCGCCGGTGTACGCGGGCTCGTAGGAGACGAGGTGCATGTCGACGCCGGCTACGAGGCCGCGGTCGCTGCGGTGCTCGGCCCTCTCGCGGAGGGCGTGCTGGTCGACACCCGTGCGGACGCGTTCGCCGTCGCGGACGGCGCCGCCGAGTTCGGCGTGGTGGACATCGTGATCGCGGATGCCGCTGGCGGGGGCGCGACGCTTCCCCCGGTGGCGGGGGTGGTGGCCGCCCGCGAGGTCGTGCGGGCACCCGAAGGCGTGCTGAGCATCCTGTCGCACGTGGCCGTCGCGGAGGACCTGGACGCGGCGCGGACGGCGTTCGAGGCGGCCGAGCCAGACATCGCCGCACGGATGATCGTGGTGACGCGCGCGGGCGAGGTGTGCACGGCCCAGACCGTCAGGGCGGGTGCCGGCGAGCGGTCGCGCCTCGAGCTGCAGGCCGAGCGCGATGCCGCCGCGACACGCCTCGGCGACGTGCGCGTTCAGGTCGACGAGCTGGCCGCCGAGCGCACCGAGGCGAACGAGCGGCTGCAGACCGCACGTCGCGTCGCGAAGGAGTCGCTGCAGGCGCTGCGCGAGCACGACGCCCGGCTCGCCCAGCACGCCGAGCAGGTGAACAGGGCCACCGTGCGCCACGAGGCCGCCGTGGCCGAGTGCGAGCGCCTGGCAGCGGGGCTGACCCAAGCGCAGAGCGCCGTGGCGGATGCGGAGGCGAAAGCGAAGGCCGCGGCCGACGAGCTCAACGCGGCGCTCGAGAAGCCCCGGCCGATCCTCGACGCGTCGGCGCGCGACGCGTACCTCGCGGCGCTCGAGAGCGCGCGCGAGCAGGAGATGCGGGCGCGCCTGGAGGTCGAGACGCTCCGCGAGCGGGTGCGGGCGGCCGAGGCGCGGATCGCCGGCCTCGAACGTCAGCGCGAGCGGGAGCGGGAGGCGGCCGCCGCCGCGGCCCGGCGCGCGGTCGTGCGGCGCGCCCAACGTCAGATCGCCGCGGGCGTCGCGGCCGAGCTGCCGCACCTGCTCGACTCGGTCGACCGCTCGGTGACCGAGGCGCGCATGGCCCTCGCCGAGGCGGAGAGCGCGCGCAGCACCGTCACGGCGGAGCTGCGCGAGCTGCGTGGCAAGGAGTCGGGGCTGCGCGAGCGTCTCACGGGGCTCACCGAGAGCGTGCACGGTCTCGAGCTGCAGATCCATGAGAAGAAGCTGCATCTCACGAGCCTGCTCGACCGGGTCGCCAGCGAGCTCGGTCTGGGCGAGGAGGTGCTCGTCGCGGAATACGGCCCCGATCAGCCCGTTCCTCGCGATCCGGCCGACATCCGGCCCACCGACGATCCGACGGCGATCGCTGAGCCCGGCGAGGATCCCGACGGCGACATGCACGCGACGATCCCCTACGACCGGCGGATGCAGGAGCGGCGCCTGCGCGACGCCGAGCGCAAGCTGGCCCAGCTCGGGCGCGTCAATCCGCTCGCGCTCGAGGAGTTCGCCGCGCTGGAGCAGAGGCACAAGTTCCTGACGGAGCAGCTCGACGATCTCGTGCAGACCCGCAAGGACCTGATGACGATCATCGCCGACCTCGACGAGCGCATGCAGACAATCTTCGAGGCCGCCTTCGAGGACACCAAGGCGGCATTCACCGAGGTGTTCCCCGTTCTGTTCCCCGGCGGCACGGGATCGATCTCGCTCACGAACCCCGACGACATGCTGACGACCGGTATCGAGGTCTCGGTGCGACCGGTCGGCAAGAAGATCGAACGGCTGTCGCTGCTCTCGGGCGGCGAGCGCTCGCTGGCGGCCGTGGCGTTCCTGACGGCCATCTTCAAGGCACGCCCCAGCCCGTTCTACATCCTCGACGAGGTGGAGGCGGCTCTCGACGATGCCAACCTCGGCCGCCTGCTGGGCGTGTTCGAGCAGCTGCGCGAGTCGAGCCAGCTGATCGTCATCACGCACCAGAAGCGCACCATGGAGATCGCCGACGCGCTCTACGGCGTCTCCATGCGGCAGGACGGCGTCTCAGCGGTCGTGGGCCAGCGCATCTCCGAGCGCGCGGCCTCGTGAGCGCGGCGGACCGGTTCGACGAGCTCGCGCCGAGGCTGCGCCGCCGCCCCGACGTCGAGGCGCACGATCTGGTGGCGGCCGACGCGAGCGACCGGCTCATCCTGTCGGAGGCCGGGGACATCGCGGGAGAGGCGGTCGTGATCGGCGACCGCTACGGGGCCCTGACGCTGTCTCTGCTCGCGGCCGACCCCCGCGTTCGCATCCGCGTGCACCAGGACGCGATCACGGGCGAGCAGGCGCTGCGTGCCAATGCCGCCGAGCTCGGGATCCCCCTCGATCGCGTCGCATGGCACGACCTCGACGGGTCGCTCGCTGACGGGGCGCGCACGGTGCTGCTGCAGCTGCCGCGATCGCTCGATGCGCTGGACGAGATCGCGAGCGTCGTGGCGGCGGCCGGTGCCGATGACGTGCGGCTGATCGCCGGTGGCCGGATCAAGCACATGACGCTGGCGATGAACGACGTGCTCGGGCGGCACTTCGGCAGCGTGACGGCGAGCCGTGCGACGAGCAAGTCGCGCGCGCTGCACGCATCCGTCCCCGTCCGACGCTCAGCGACCGCGTGGCCGCGCGAGCGGCGCCATCCGGACCTCGCGATCACCGTATGCGCGCACGGCGCGGCCTTCGCCGGCAGCGCGATCGACATCGGCACGCGATTCCTCCTCGGCTTCCTGCCCGAGATGCGCGCTGCCGAGGTCGCGATCGACCTGGCGTGCGGCACCGGGGTGCTCGCGACCATGCTCGCGAAGGCGCGCCCTTCGCTGCGGGTGATCGCCACGGATCAGTCGGCGGCCGCCGTCTCGTCCGCGCGCGCGACCGCAGCGGCGAACGGCGTCTCCGACCGGATCGCGGTCGTGCGCGACGACGGGCTCGCGTCGCAGGCAGACGCGTCCGCCGACCTCATCCTGCTCAACCCGCCCTTCCACTCCGGCGCCGCGGTGACGGACGCGATCGCGCCGAAGTTGTTCGCCGATGCCGCGCGCGTGCTGCGCCCGGGCGGCGAGCTGTGCTGCGTCTACAACTCGCATCTCGGCTATCGCCCGATCCTCGAGCGCACCGTGGGCCCGACGCGCCAGATGGGCCGCAACCCCAAGTTCACCGTGACGGTGTCGGTGAGGGGCTGATCCGACCCGGCACCGGATGCACCGCCGCGGCTAGCAGAGCCGGGCAGCGGCGTCGATCCCCTTCAATACGCGCGACGGCCGGGCGAGGCTGAGCGCATGGAGCGGTCGGGGCAGAACCTGTGGTCGGGCGTGCTGTTCGGCATCGGACTGGTCGCCTTCATCGATGAGGCGGTGTTCCATCAGCTGCTGCACTGGCACCACTTCTACGACCTGGGCACGCCGGCGGCCGGGCTCGTGTCGGACGGGCTGTTCCACGCGTTCAGCTGGTTCGCCACCATCGCGGGCTTGTTCCTGCTGGCGGACCTGCGGCGCTGGGGCGCGCTGCGCTGGCCGCGGTGGGCGGGCGGGGTGCTCCTGGGTGCGGGAGCGTTCCAGCTCTACGACGGCACGGTGCAGCACAAGCTGCTCGGCATCCACCAGATCCGGTACGTCGACGACATCCTGCCGTACGACCTGACGTGGAACATCGCCGCGGTCGCGATGCTCGCGGCCGGCGCGGTGCTGACGGTCCGCACACGTCGCGCCCCCCACGCACGGGCCAGCTCGTGAGGCCGCTGCACGGCGGCGCGCACGGCGCGCCCGCGCTGGCGGGGGCGGGCCTGCTCGACGTGATCGTGATCGCCCTCGCGCTCGGCGCCGTGGGCGCGTATCTCGTCGGCGTCGTCGTGTCGCGACGCCGCGGGTGCGGCTGGTCGTCCGACCGCATCGGCTTGTGGACGATGGGGGTCGCGTTGGCCGCGATGTCCATGGCCGGGCCGTTGGCCGAGGCCTCGCACGGCCGGTTCTTCGCCCACGCGGGCGCGCACCTGCTGGGCGGCATGCTGGCACCGCTGCTGCTGACTCTCGCGGCGCCGGTGACGCTCGCGCTGCGTGCCCTGCATCCGACGCCCGCACGCCGGCTCTCGCGTGTGCTGCGCAGCGGGCCGGGCCGCGTCGTCTCGCATCCGGTCACGGCGGCCGTGCTCAGCGCGGGCGGGCTCTGGCTCATCTATGCCACGCCCGTGTTCGCGTGGATGCAGGCGAGTCCTCTGATCCATCTGGCCGTTCAGGTGCATGTCGTGCTGGCGGGCTGGCTCTTCACCGCATCGGTGCTCGGCATCGACCCTGCGCCGCACGCGCCCCGTCGGGTCGTGATCGCCGTCGTGCTGGTGGCCACCATGGCGTCGCACGCGGTGCTGGCCAAGCACCTCTACGCGAACCCGCCGGTCGGGGTCGACCCGGCCGACGCGCAGGCGGGCGCGCAGCTGATGTACTACGCCGGCGCCTGGGTGGAGGCGGCCATCGTCGTGATCTTCTGCGCGCGGTGGTACCGCGCCGCGGGCCGTCGGCAGGGTACCGCGCGGGTGAATCAGCGGACGGGAGAGGCGGCGATCGGCTCCTCGCCGCTCAGCAGGTCCGCGTAGAGGGCGCGGGTGCGGTCGGCGATCGACATCCACGAGAACTCGTGCTCGGCCCGCTGCCGACCGGCCGCGCCCAGAGCGCGGGCGCGCTCGGGATCCGACACCATGTCGGTCAGCGCCTCCGCGAGGTCGGCGACGAACCGCTCGGGATCGGTCGGGGTGCCCGTGCCGTCGTCGAGCTGCTCGAGGGGCACGATCGTTCCGGTGACGCCATGCGCGACGACCTCCGGGATGCCGCCGGTGCCCGTTCCGACCACCGGAGCGCCGCACGCCATGGCCTCCAGATTGACGATGCCGAGAGGCTCGTAGACAGACGGGCACACGAACGTGGTGGCGACGCTCAGCAGGGCGCAGAGCTCGGCGCGCGGCAGGTGCCGGTCGATCCAGACCACGCCCGATCGCTCGGCGCGCAGCTCAGCGACCAGCCCCTCCACCTCGGCCATGATCTCGGCGGTGTCGGGCGCTCCCGCGCACAGGACGAGCTGCACGTCGGGTGGCAGCAGCCGGGCCGCGCGCAGCAGGTACGGCAGGCCCTTCTGGCGAGTGATGCGGCCGACGAAGACCACGGAGGGGCGATCCGGATCCACGCCCAGCGCGCGCACGACGTCGGGATCGTCCACGCGCGTCCAGGCGTCCAGATCGATGCCGTTGTAGATCACCTTCACACGCCCCGGGTCGAGGTCGGGGTAGACCCGCAGCAGATCGCGGCGCATGCCCTGGCTCACCGCCACGACGGCGTCCGCCGCGGCGAGCGCATCCCGCTCGATCCAGCTCGACAGGCGATAGCCGCCGCCCAGCTGCTCGGCCTTCCAGGGGCGCAGCGGCTCGAGGCTGTGCGCGGTGGCGACGTGCGGGATGCCGTGCAGCATCTTGGCCACGTGTCCGGCGAAGTTCGCGTACCACGTGTGCGAGTGCACCAGGTCGGCGCCGGCGGCGTCGCGGGCCATGGCCAGATCGACGCCCATGGTCTGCAGCGCGCCGTTCGCCCGCCCGAGCTCGGCGGGCACGTCGTAGGCGTGGACACCCGGCTCCTCGCGCGGGGCGCCGAAGCAGCGCACGACCACCTGCATCGCCCGGCCGGGCTCCGGGCGGCGCAGCGCTTTCACGAGCTCGGCGACGTGCACTCCCGCGCCTCCGTAGATCTCGGGCGGGTACTCGCGAGTGAGCAGGTCGACGCGCATGCAGTCACCGTACTGCGTGCGGCGCTCCCGCAGACCCCGGCACGTGAAATCGGCGGAAGGGTCCGAGACGTCGCAAGAGAGCACGCATCGGAAACGGCCCACCGGAAGGGACCCGCCGGAAAGGACGCATCAGAAAGGGAACTACTGATGGATCTGCGCCATGTCCAGCCCCTCCCTGCGCGGGCATAGATGTCACTAGTGTCATGCCATATCCGACGATGGATGGTGGTGACCGCGATGGCGGCGACGAAGAAGGTTCTCAGCATCGTCCTCGCGGGCGGCGAAGGAAAGCGGCTGATGCCGCTGACTCTCGATCGGGCCAAGCCTGCGGTTCCCTTCGGCGGCCACTACCGGCTGATCGATTTCGCGCTGTCCAACCTCATGAACTCCGGACTGCGACAGGTGATCGTGCTGACGCAGTACAAGTCGCACAGCCTCGACCGGCACATCTCGCAGCTGTGGCGCCTGAGCGGGCTGTTCAACTCGTATGTGACGTCGGTGCCCGCCCAGCAGCGCCTGGGCAAGCGCTGGTACCTCGGCTCGGCCGACGCCATCCTGCAGAGCCTCAATCTGGTGTTCGACGAGAATCCCGACTACATCGTGGTGGTGGGCGCCGATCACGTGTACCGCATGGACTTCGAGCAGATGCTCGACGCCCATATCTCGTCCGGGGCGGAGTGCACGGTGGCAGCCATCCGCCAGCCCATCGGGCTCGCCGACCAGTTCGGCGTGATCGATGTCGACCCCGCGCGTCCCGAGTGCATCCGCGACTTCCTCGAGAAGCCGGCCGCAGCGCAAGGGCTGCCGGATTCGCCCGGTGAGGTCCTCGCCTCGATGGGCAACTACATCTTCACAGCCGACGCCCTGATCGAGGCCGTGCGGGCGGATGGCGAGCGCACCGACTCCCATCACGATATGGGCGGCGACATCGTGCCCTATTTCGTGGAGCGCGGCACGGCGGGCGTCTACGACATGAAGAAGAACGACGTGCCGGGTTCGACCTCGCGCGACCGGTACTACTGGCGAGATGTCGGCACGATCGAGTCGTACTTCGACGCGCATCAGGACCTGATCTCGGTGCTGCCCGTCTTCAACCTCTACAACGACGAATGGCCCATCTTCAGCAGGCAGGACAACATGCCGCCCGCCAAGTTCACGCGAGACGCGCGCGGCACGCTGAGCACGGTGATCGACTCGATCGTCTCGCTCGGCTCGGTGATCTCGGGGGCGCACATCGAGCGCAGCGTGCTCGGGCCCCGCACCATGGTGGAGTCGGGGGCGATGCTGAGCGATTCGATCGTGTTCGACCAGGCGCGGGTCGCCGCAGGCGCCACGGTGCGTCGCGCCATCGTCGACAAGAACGCGATCGTCGAGGCCGGGGCCACGATCGGCATCGACGCCGAGCTGGACCGGTCGCGCGGGTTCACCGTGACGGACACCGGGATCACCGTGGTCGGCAAGGGCGTGCGGGTCACGCGCGACTGACCCGCCCGCTTAGGCTGGAGCCATGGCGGAGAAGTGGTCCCTGGGTCGTGCGCTGCGCAACGTGTTCGTCAAGCCGACGATCGACGAGGACACGTGGGACACCCTCGAGACCGCGCTGATCCAGGCCGACTTCGGGCCCGACATCACCGAGCGCATCGTCGACGACCTGCGCGAGCAGGTCGACCGCTACCGCACGACCGATCCGCGTGACCTGAACCGCATGCTGCGCGAGACGCTTGAGGAGCGGTTCGCGAAGTACGACACCACGCTCAAGCTCACCGAACGGCCCGCCGTCGTGCTCGTCGTCGGCGTGAACGGGGTCGGGAAGACCACGACCATCGGCAAGTTCGCGCACTTCCTGCGCCGCTACGACCGCTCTGTCGTGGTCGGCGCGGCCGACACCTTCCGGGCCGCGGCCGTCGATCAGCTCGCCACCTGGGCCGAGCGCGGCGGCGCGACCATCGTGCGCCCGGATCGGGAGGGGCAGGATCCGGCATCCGTCGCGTTCCAGACGATCGACTACGCCAAGCGCACGGGGACCGAGATCGTGCTCGTGGACACCGCCGGCCGCCTGCACACCAAGGGCGGCCTGATGGACGAGCTGACGAAGATCCGCCGCGTGATCGAGAAGCAGGCCCCCATCAGCGAGGTGCTGCTCGTGCTCGATGCGACCACGGGTCAGAACGGCGTGATGCAGGCCGAGGCGTTCCTCGAGCACGCGGGAGTCACGGGACTGGTGATCTCGAAGCTCGACGGCTCGGCCAAGGGCGGCTTCGTGCTCGCGGTGCAGGAGCGCACGGGCATCCCGGTCAAGCTGCTCGGTCAGGGCGAGGGCATCGGCGACCTGACGGGCTTCACGCCGCACGTGTTCGTGCAGGCGCTGGTCGAGGGCGCGGTCGACTAGACCGCGCCGTCACACCTCGACGACCTCGCCGAGCACGACCGTGCGGTCGAGGGGCAGGTTGAAGTGCTCGGCGGCGTCGACCGTGATGCGCGACGTGGCGAGGAAGAGCTTCTTGCGCCATCCGGCCATGCGCGGCTTGCGCCCGGCACGCAGCTCGATCTTCGAGAGGTAGTAGATCGCACCGGCGAGGTCGAGGCGTCCGCAGGCCGCCTTGGGCGACACGAGCGCGAGCGCACGCGGCACGTCGGTCTGCTCGGCGTAGCCGAAGGTGACGGTCACGTGCGTGATGCCGTCGGTCGGGTCGCCCAGGTCGTCGACGACGACGCGGTGCCGTGACGGCACGCGGGGACTGGTCGCGATCTCGACCGAGACGATCACGATGTTCTGGTGCCGCACGTGGTTGTGCCGGATGTTGTCGCGCAGCGCGAGCGGCACGGTGGTCTTGCCGCGGTTCAGGAAGATCGCGGTGCCCGGCACGGTCGCGACCTCGCCCGGGCGCGCGGTGACCTCGTCCATGAAGTCCTGCAGCGGGCCCTCGATCCTGGTGCGCTTGGCGGTCACGATCTCCCGGCCCCGCTGCCACGTCGCCATGATCGAGAACGAGGCCAGCGCGATCGCGAGCGGCAGCCAGGCGCCGTGCAGGATCTTCGTCAGATTCGCCGCGACGAACAGCAGCTCGAACGACAGGATGAGCGCGAGTCCCGCCCACAGCAGCCACCGCGGCGCCCTCCACGACCGGAAGGCGACGTAGAAGAACAGGATGGTCGTGATGGTGTTCGTGCCGATCGCGGTCATGCCGTACGCGTAGGCCAGCGCCGTCGAGCTCTGGAACGTGAACACCAGCACGAGCACCGCGGCGAGGATGATCCCGTTCACCCACGGCACGTAGATCTGGCCATACGTGTCGTGCGAGGTGTGCAGGATGCGCAGCCGCGGGAGGTAGCCGATCTCGGCGGCCTGCGACGCGACCGAGAAGGCGCCGCTGATCACCGCCTGGGACGCGATCACGGTCGCCGCCGTCGCGAGGACGATCATCGGGATCCGCGCCCATTCCGGGATGAGCAGGAAGAACGGCGAGGCCAGCGCCGCCCGGTCGTGCAGGATGAGCGCGCCCTGACCGAAGTAGTTGAGCGTGACGGCCGGCACGACCACGAAGATCCATCCCACGGTGATCGGCTTGCGTCCGAAGTGGCCCATGTCGGCGTAGAGCGCCTCGGCGCCGGTGAAGCACAGGACGATGGCCGCGAGCGCGAAGAACGCGTAATGGAAGTGCCCCAGCAGGAACGTGAACGCGTACGTCGGCGACAGCGCCATCAGGATGCGCGGTTCGAGCAGCACCCCGCCGATGCCGCACGCCGCGATGGCGGCGAACCATGCCGTCGTGATCGGCCCGAACAGCCGGCCGACGGTGTGGGTTCCGAACCTCTGCGCAGCGAAGAGCGCCAGGATGATCGCGACGGTGATCGGGATGATCCAGCTGCCGAGCTCGGGGTTGACCACCTTGAGGCCCTCGACCGCGGACAGCACCGAGATGGCGGGCGTGATCATCCCGTCGCCGAGGAACAGCGAGGCGCCGAAGACGCCGAGCACGGCGAGCACCGCGGTCGACCTGGTCCGGTTCGTGGCAGCCCACTGCCGGATCAGCGTGATGAGCGCCATGATGCCGCCCTCGCCATGGTTGTCGACCCGCATCGCAAGCGACACGTAGGTGAGCGTGACGATGATCATCATCGACCAGAAGATGAGCGAGACGACGCCGTACACGTTCTCCTGGTCGACCGGCACGGGGTGCGGGTCCGCCGGGTTGAAGATCGTCTGCAGGGTGTAGATGGGGCTTGTGCCGATATCGCCGAACACGACGCCGAGCGCGCCCAGCACGAGGGCGAGTCGGATGCGCGCGTGGGTGTCGCGGGCTGCCGCGACGGGGGCAGTGGCGGGGGCGAGGCGAGTGGACACGAGGGGCAACGGTAGGCCTCGGCGGGGCGCAGAGCGCGCCCGCCGACGCAATCCACACGGTGCGGGGGGCCGATCCTCACGAAATCCTCACGCCGCCCGAACGGCTGCCCGCGACAGGAGCGCCGACACGCCCGGAACCGCCGTGCGACCCCTCACCTACCGCGCCGGTCGCGCGGCTGGTTTCATAGGTCTATGGCGATCGAACACGACTTCTTCGGCCTTCTGGAGTCCGGGCCCGACGGCTCGATCTTCTGGTCCGAGAACGTCGATCTGGGAGACCAGAACGTGACCGTCGACCTGACCGCTCCCGACCAGGACGACGTGTCTCCGGCCGCGCTCGACGCCGCGGCCTCCATGGTGTCGGCGCTCGAGGAGATCGACCGCCGGGGGCGCATGGCGATGCTCGCAGAGGTCGACGACCGGGCGAGCGAGGTGACCGAGTACATCCTGATGCAGCAGGCGACTCTCGGCGACGAGCTCGAGGACTTCCTCGTCGACGTGAGCGGCGATCCTGCGGTGGACATCATCCGGTCGCTGCAGCTGATGAGCATGACGATCCTCGCCGACGAGCACGGGGGAGAGGACCCCTTCGCGGTGCTCGAGTACGCGCTCGACCCGGATGCGGCCGACGACGTGCTGCTCGTGAACCTCGACTCCCGGGGCACGGTGCTGACGGTCACCAGCGCCGACTGACTCTCCGTCGCGCTCAGAAGCCCGCGGCCGAAACCAGCTCGCGTGTGAACGCGTGGCGCGGAGCGTCGAACACCGCCTCGGTGGGGCCCTGCTCGACGATCCGGCCGTCGCGCATCACGGCGACCCGGTCGCTGACTCGCCGCACGACCGCGAGGTCGTGCGAGATGAACACCATCGTGAGGCCCTCGTCGCGCTGCAGATCGAGCAGCAGGTCGAGCACACCCGCCTGGGTCGTGGTGTCGAGCGCCGAGACGGGCTCGTCGCAGACGAGCACGTCGGGGCGCGCCGCCAGGGCGCGGGCGATCGCGACCCTCTGGCGCTGGCCGCCCGACAGCGAGGCGGGCCGACGCCGGAGCAGCCCCGGACCGAGTCCCACGCGAAAGAGCAGTGCCGCGGGATCGGGCGCGTCACCGCGCCGGGCGTGACGCAGGATGCGCTCGACCGTGTGGCGGGGGTCGAACGAGCCCAGCGGATCCTGCGGCACCAGGCGCACGGTCAGCCCGTCGGTCCGGTGGACGACCCCCTCGTCGGGATGCTCCGCGCCGATCAGCAGGCGAGCGAGTGTCGACTTTCCGGAGCCCGACTCGCCGACCACGCCGAGCACCTCGCCCTCCCGCACGGCGATGTCGACGCCGTCGACGGCCGCGTGCGATCCGCCCGCGCCGGCGTAGCGGCGCACGACGCCGGTCGTCGAGAGCAGCGGTGACGCCGCGCGCGCGGCGCGAGCGCCGGGCTTGGGGCCGCGCGGGACGGCGGCGAGGAGCGCCCGGGTCACGCGGTGCCGCGGACGGGCCAGGATGTCCGACGCGTCGCCCTGCTCGATCACCGAACCGGCGTCGAGCACCGCGATGCGATCGGCGATGCGCGCGACGGCCGCGAGATCGTGACTGATCAGCACGAGCCCTGTGCCCTCGTCGCGCAGGCGGCCCAGCAGACCCAGCACGCGCACGGCGGTCGTGGCGTCGAGCGCGGTCGTGGGCTCGTCCGCAACGATCAGCCGCGCGCCGCCCACCAGGGCCGAGGCGATCAGGGCGCGCTGCCGCATGCCGCCCGACAGCTCTCCGGGGCGCTGCCGCAGTCGCGCGCCCGCCTCCGGGCGTCCGGAGCCGCCGAGCGGCAGTCCCGCGCTCGCGAGGGCGTCCAGCACGCGTGCGCGGCGGTCGGCGCGCGGCATCCCGCGCACGGCGAGCGCTTCGCCGACCTCGGCGCCGATCGTGCGCAGGGGGTCGAGCGACTGCAGGGCGTCCTGCAGGACGAGCGCGACATCGCGACCGCGCCGCACGCGCCATGCCCGTTCGCTGAGCGCGCGCGCATCCTGCCCTGACAGCTCGAAGGCGTCGGCGTCCACGCGCGCACCCTCCCGTCGCGTGAGCCCCAGGATGGTCCGGGCGAGCACCGACTTGCCGGCCCCCGACTCACCCACGATCGCGACGCACTCGCCCGGGCGCACCTCGAGGTCCACGCCACGCAGCACCGGCGTATGGCCGCCGCGTGCCCGCCCGGCAGCGGGGAGCGCGACCCTGAGGTCGCGCAGGCGCAGCAGCGGTGCGTCATGCGTCGTCATCGTGCCTCCGTTCCCGACGCGCGGCGTCCCAGCACTGTGAGCGTGGTCGCAGTGGCGACGATCGCGAGGCCAGGCAGCACGGTCATCCACCACGCGGTCGAGATGTACACCCGCCCCGCGTTGAGCATGGCGCCCCATTCGGGCGAAGGCGGCAGCGCCCCCAGGCCCAGGAAGCTCAGGGCCGAGACCCACACGATGGCCTGGCCCACGCCGAGGGTCGCAGTCGCGACCAGCGGCCACAGCGTGTTGGGGGCGATGTGCCGCACGAACACGGTGAGCCGACCAGCGCCTTCGTGGCGTGCGTACGCCACGAAGTCGCTGCGCGCGACACCGCGCACGCGCGACCGCAGGATGCGGGCGTAGCCGGGCGCCGTGGCCGCGCCGATCGCGATCACCGAGGCCTCGGTGCCGGGCCCGATCACCGCCACCAGCAGCAGCGCCATCACGAGCGTGGGCAGCGCGAAGAGCACCTCCACGACACGTGCGATCGCGACATCCACGGCGCGGGGGCCGAGGGCCCCCGCGAAGCCGAGCACCAGCCCTGCCCCGATGCCGATGGCCGTCGCGGCGAGGCCGATTCCCGCCGATGCGGCGGCCCCGTGCACCACGCGGGCGAAGAGATCGCGGCCCGACTCGTCGGTGCCGAAGGGATGAGCCCACGACGGGGGTGAGAACGCCTCCGCGGGGGAGATCGCGAGCGGATCGTGGGGGGAGAGGGCGCCTGGCGCGAACACCGCGACGAGCAGCAGCGCAAGGCTCACGGCCGCCACGATGCCGCCGGGACCCAGGCGCCGCAGCGCTCCCCGCACGACGGAGCTCACGATCCCACCGCCAGTTCGGGCGTGCGCTCGGCGGCGTGCGAGGGATGCGGTGCGCGCAGTCGCGGGTCGATCAGCAGCTCGACCGCGTCGACCACGGTCACCACGACCACGTAGAGCAGCGCCACGACGATGACCGCGCCGATCACGACGGGCACGTCCCGGCTCATCGCCGCGTCGAGCAGGAGACGCCCGAGCCCGGGCCGCGCGAACAGCGACTCGACGACCACCGCACCGCTCAGCAGGTTGCCGAGGGCCCAGCCCGACAGCGACAGTGCGGGCAGGCTAGCGTGGCGCAGCGTGTGGTGCAGCAGCACACGCGTCTCGCCGGCGCCGCGAGAACGGGCCGTGACAGCGAACGGCGCGCGATCGGCCTCGCGGAGCGCATCGCGCGACAGCTGCGCGAGGAAGCCGGCGATGGGCACAGCGAGCGTCACCACCGGGAGGATGAGCGAGGCCGGGTCGTTCCCGGCGCTCGTCGCGGGCAGCACGCCGAGCGACGACGCGAACGCCAGGATGAGCACCGCGCCGAGCCAGAACTGCGGCATCACGGTGGCGACGAGCTCGAGCCCCTGCAGTGCGCCCTGCACCGCACGGCGCGCGCGGGCCCGCCATCCGTCGCCGCTCTGCGCCCATGCCGCGATGGCCGCCCCTGTCAGCGTGAGCGCCCAGGCGAGCAGCAAGGCGAGGGCCGCCAGCAGCAACGTGCCCGGCAGCTGGGCGCCGATCAGGTCGGCCACGGGCTGATGCCGCGCGTAGGAATCGCCCAGCTGCAGGGTTGCCACCCGCCACAGCTGGGTCAGATACTGCACGACCAGCGGCTGATCGAGACCGTAGGTCTCCCGAGCGCGAGCGACGGCCTCCGGCCCCGCCTGCGAACCCGGTCCGCCTAGGATCGCCTCGAGCGGATCGCCCGATGCCCGCAGTGCGAAGAAGACCACGGTCGCGACGATCCACACCACCAGCAGGGCCGACCCGATCCGCCTGGCGGTCCACGCCAGGACGGACCGGGTGCGCGATGCGCTAGCCGGCGAGTCGGGCATCGACGAACGTCGGCGTCGCGACGGTGCCGAGCGTCGTCACGCCCGTCACGCCGCGCGTGAGGAAGTGGTTCTGCTGGTCGTACAGCGGCAGGATCGTGAAGCTCTCGAGGATGCGCTGCTGCGCCTGGGCGTACAGCGCGGCGCGGGCGTCCTCATCCTGCGTCGCCGACGCCTCGTCCAGCAGCGCGTCGAGCTCGGGGTCGGCCAGCTGGGCGTGGTTCGCGAAGTAGCCCGAAGGAGCCGGCGTGATCGCGTCGGAGTGATACAGCACGCGCAGCACCTCGGCACCCACACGCGTGTAGGGCGCGCTGACGGCCTCGTACTCGTTCGCGCCCAGCGCGGCGTACCAGACCGACAGGTCGACCGGCGTCAGGATCACCTCGAAGCCCACGGCGGCCGCGTTCGCCTGGATCTGCTCGAACAGCGACTGCTCGGCCGCGACCGACTGGTTCGTGCTGACCGGGAAGCGCACCGTGAGGCGCCTGCCGTCCTTCATCCGGACGCCGTCGTCGTCCTTCTCGGTCCAGCCGGCCTCGTCGAGCAGGGCGTTCGCCTGCTCGGGATCGGTGGCGAACAGCGACTCGTCCGAGACGGCCATGGGCTCGGTGCTGGCCAGCGGCGAGTACGAGCGGGTCACGGTGCCGAGATACAGCGACTCGATGCCCGGGTTGGGGTCGGCGGCCCGGATGAACGCCTCGCGCACGCGCACATCGTCGAAAGGCGCCTGGCCGGCGTTGAGCTCGATGCGGTTCACAGAGCCGGGGCGCGGCGCGTCGATGTGCGCGACATCGTCGCCGCCCTCGGCGGCGACGATGTCGGCGGGCAGCGGGTTGTCGATCACGTGCACCTCGCCCGACGCGAGCGCGGCCTGGCGGGTGGCCGCGTCGGGGATGAACCGCCACACGATCTCGTCGAGGTACGCGGGCCCCTCGTGCTGCGCCTCCGGCCCGGGGGTCGCGTAGTCGTCGTTGCGCACGAGCGTGATCTGCTGCTGGGGCACCCACTCGTCCACGAGGAAGGGCCCGGTGCCGATCGGGGCCGCGCAGTTCTCCTCCATGCCGCGCGCGATGCCGGCCGGCGACTGGATCGCCGTCCACTGCATGCTGAGCGACTCGAGCAGGGCGGAGTCGGGCTCCGCCAGGTGGAACCGCGCGTGCGTGTCGTCGACCACCTCGACCTCGGCGACCTTCGACACCGCGAGGTAGCCGGTCGACGACGCGGTCTCGGGATCCTGGAGGTGCTCGATGTTGATCTTGACGGCCTCGGCGTCGAGCGGAGTCCCGTCGGTGAACGACACGTCGCTCTTCAGAGTGAAGTCCCACGTGAGGCCGTCCTCCGAGACCTCCCAGTCCTCGGCGAGCCAGGGCGTGATCGTGCCGTCGGGCTCGCGGCCCACGAGCGGCTCGAGGTACTGCGTGCTGATCAGCGCCTGCGGGTAGTTGCCGCCCACATGCGGGTCGAGGCAGGTCGGCTCGGCGTCGCCCGTGGCGTACACGAGCGTGCCGCCGTCGCGAGGCTCGGCGGTGTCGCCACCGTCGTCGGCCGGTGAGCATCCGGTGGCGACGAGCGCGACGGACGCGGCGAGGACGAGCGGAACAAGGGCGCGGCGCATGGGAACCTCTGCAGGGGATCAGCTGTGTTCGCCGGAGATACCGGACTGCGTCCAAGAATACCGTCGCGTGGCGACGCCGGCGCCGCGTCCGGTGAGCGCTCCTGCCCGGACGGCGGAGGTCGGCCCGGATGCGGAGGTCGGCCCGGATGCGGACGCACCTGCTCGCTGGGCTCCGGGCGGGTGCAGATCTCCGCGCGGCGTGCAGGGGCTCGATGCGGACCGGGCAGCCGGGCGCCGAGCGGCCGCTCGCGCGTCAGCCGGCCTCGGCGCCCCGCACGATCGCACGCCACGCGGTCTCCACATCCGCGTCGTAGACGTCCACGCGCACGGTGAACGTGCGACCGCTCAGCGGGTTCTCCGCCGTGAAGGTGCCGTCGGCGCACGGGACCCCCTCGCCGCCGACGGTGCGCCCCGACGACGCCCCGGTGAACTCCACCTCGACCGAGATGCGCGCCTCTCCGAAGCAGGTGACGTCGACGGAGTCGATGTCGACGTCGCTCGCGAACGCCATGGTCGTTCCGTGCGGCTGGTCCGGCGGCGCATCCGTCGGCGCTGCATCCGTCGGTGCTGCGCCGCCCGTCATGGCGCCGAGCACCCCGGGGCCCTCTTCGAGCCCGGAACGATCGTTCTGCCACGCGCGGAGCTCATCCGGATCGGGTGCGGCCGGGGCCGGCGTGCATCCGCTCAGCGCGAGGACGGCGATCGTCGCGAAGAAGACGGGCGCGAGGGTGGGGGAGCGCATGCCCGAAGCGTAGTGGCGCGGGTGCCGCACGTGCGCGGCTGCGGAGAACTGCACGGCTCAGGATCCCGGGTGGTGCGGGTTCCCTGAGATGTGCGGTCGCCTGAGCTGTGCGCACCTCCGGACGTGCACGCCGGTCGCACGCGGTCAGGAGCGCGTCGCGTGCGCGGGCATGTCCTTGATGTGGTTGGTGATGCGCACCGTCGAGCACCGGCGCCCCTCGTCGTCGGTGATCACGATCTCGTGCACGGCGATCGAGCGGCCCAGATGCACCGGCGTGCACACGCCGGTGACGTGGCCCGAGGTCGCCGAGCGCGTGTGGGTCGCGTTGATGTCCACCCCGACCGCGAGCCGTCCCGGGCCCGCGTGCAGATTGGCCGCGACGGAGCCGAGGGACTCGCCCAGCACGACGTACGCCCCGCCGTGCACGAAGCCGACCGACTGGCGGTTCCCCGCGACGGGCATACGCGCGACCGAGCGCTCGACCGTGAGCTCGAGGAACTCGATGCCCATGCGCTCGGCCAGCTCGCCGGGGCCCTGCTGCGCCACGTAGTTGCCCTCGGCCCGCTGCGGTCCGGTCTGCTGCCGGTCGCTCATGCGCGGCCTCCGAAGACCGGCGTGCGCTTCTCCTGGAAAGCGGCGAAGCCCTCCCGGTAGTCGTCGGTGTCGCACAGGGCGGCCTGGGCGCGGCTCTCGTCGCCCATCGACCGCCACAGCCCGAGGCGATCGTCGCGCAGCGCCGCGACGAGCCGCTTGGAGGCGAGGAAGGCCTGCGTCGCGCCCTGCGCGGCGTGCGCGGCTGCGGCGCGGGTGACGTCGAGCAGCTCGTCGTCGGCCACAGCGCGCGAGAAGAGGCCGAGCGCGACGGCCTCGGCGCCGGACATGAGGCGTCCCGAGTAGATGAGGTCGAGCGTGCGGTGCGCGCCGAGCCGCTCGAAGAACAGCGCGTGTCCGCCGGAGTCGAGCGTCGCCCCGAGGTTCGCGAACGGGCTGCCGATCCTGGCCGACTCGGCCACGTAGACCACATCCGTCGCGATCAGCAGGCCGAGTCCGACGCCCAGGCAGGCGCCCTGCGCAGCGGCGAAGGTCGGCGCGGGGAATGCGCTCATCCGCTTCATCAGCGGCTCCACGCGCTCATCGAGGTAGCCGAGCACATCGTCGTCGCGCGGATCGACGTGCGAGATGTCGCGCCCGGCGCAGAACGCGCGCCCCTCGCCGCGCAACACGAGCGCGCGTGCGCCGGCGGCTTCGGCCTCAGCGTACGCGTCGCCGAGGTCGTCGAGATCCTGGGGACCCAGCGCGTTGAGCCGGTCGGGGGCGTTCAGAGCGATCTCGGCGACGCCGTCGTCGATCGTCAGGTCGATCATCCGGTTCTCCTGTTCGGGCGGCTCAGCAGCCGCGGGTCAGACGTCGTAGTCGACGACGACGCGGTCGGATGTGGGGTGCGACTGGCACGTGAGCACGTAGCCGCGCTCGATCTCATCCGGCTCGAGGGCGTAGTTCTCGCCCATGCTCACGCTGCCGTCGAGCACACGCGCCCGGCACGTTCCGCACACCCCGCCGGCGCACGCGAACGGAACGTCCGAGCGCACGCGCAGCGCCGCGTTCAGGATGGACTCGTTCGCGCTGACGGGGCTCTCGACCGACGCCGACGTGCCGTCGAGCGTGAAGTCGATGCGGTATGTCTTCTCGCCCGCCTCGATCTGCACGGGACGTCCGCGCGGCGGCGCGGCCTCGCCGGGCTCTCCGGTCGTGAACAGCTCGAACCGCACGTGCTGCGGATCCACACCGAACTGATCGAGCAGGTCGCGGCACAGCTGCACCAGCTCGAACGGCCCGCACAGCGCCCACTCGTCGACCGTGTGCACCGGGATGAGCGAGGTGAGGATGGTGCGCAGCTTCTGCTCGTCGAGACGCCCCGACAGCACCGGAGCGGTGCGCTGCTCACGAGACAGCACGTGGTGCAGCGCGAGGCGGTCGGGGAAGCGGTCCTTGAGGTCGGCGAGCTCCTCCACGAACATCACGTCGAGCGACGAGCGGTTGGTGTAGAGGAGTGTGAAGCGGCCCGTGGCGCTGCCCTCGAGGATGCGGTGCGCCATCGTGATCACGGGCGTGATGCCCGATCCGGCCGCGATGCCGACCACGTGGCGTCCCTCGAGCTCGTCGAGGTTCGACGTGAACGTGCCCTGCGGGCTCATCACGTCGAGCTGGTCGCCCGGCGCGAGGGCCGTATGCACCCAGGGCGAGAACAGGCCGTGGTCGTCGCGCTTGACCGCGACCGAGATGCGCCCCGGGGAGGGCGGGCGGCAGATCGAGTACGACCGGCGCACCTCCTGGCCTTCGATGTGGGCGCGCAGCGCGAGGTACTGCCCCGGCAGGTAGCGGTACTCGTTCTCGAGCTCGGGGGGCACCTCGAACGTCACCTCGACGCTCGTGGGCGTCAGGGGGCGCACATCCTGCACGCGCAGCGTGTGGAAGGAGGCGCGCTTCTTGGCGGGCGCGCCGATGTTCGTCGCGGCCATGTCAGTGCGTCTCCATCTCAGTGCACCTTGAAGAAGTCGAACGGCTCCTGGCACGCGAGGCACTCATAGAGGGCCTTGCACGATGTCGAGCCGTAGCGCGAGACCTCGCGCGTGCGCAGCGACTGGCAGCGCGGGCATTTGACGCCGAGGCTGACGGGAAGCGGTCCACGCCGCACGGGCGCCGTGCCGTTGGGCGGCGCGATGCCGTAGCGCTCGAGCTTCTGCTTGCCGGCGTCGCTCATCCAGTCGGTCGTCCACGCCGGCGACAGCGTGAACGCCACGTCGACGCGCTCGTAGCCCGCGGCCGTCAGCTGCAGGATGACATCGTCGCGCATCTGCTCGATCGCGGGGCATCCCGAGTAGGTGGGCGTCAGGACGACCTGCACGCGTCGACCGTCCGAGTGCACCGAGCGCAGCACGCCGAGGTCCTCGATCGTGAGCACCGGCACCTCGGGGTCGGCGACCCGCGCCGCGATGTCCCAGGCCGCGGCTGACGCCTCGTCGGTCGGACGGATGCCGGTCGTGTCGGTCTGCATGAGGGTCACCACGTCGCTCCGGGATGACGGCGTGCCAGCCACTGCATCTCGGCCAGAAGGTAGCCGAGGTGCGTCGTGTGGCGCCCCTGGCGGCCCTCCGCCATGGCGGGCTTGACGGTCGGGCGCTCGAGCTCGGCCTCGGCGAAGACGGCGTCGATCGTCGCGTCGAAGGCCTCGCGCAGTGCGGAGGGGCGCGCGGCGGCGTCGCCGAGGCGCTCGATCAGCGGGTCGTCCTGGAACAGCTCGTCGACGTACGGCCACAGATCGTCCAGCGCGCGCACGATGCGACGGCGCGACTCATCGGTGCCGCCGGCCAGGCGCAGCGTCCACTGCACCGCGTGGTCGCGGTGGTACGAGACCTCGCGCACGGCCTTGTCGGCGATCGCCCGCAGGCTCTCGTCGGTGCTGCGGCTCAGAGCGTCGTAGAGCTCGACCTGGTAGGCCGAGAACGCCAGCTGCCGTGCGATCGTGTCGGCGAAGTCGCCGTTGGGCTGCTGCACCAGCCAGCAGCAGCGGAACTCCGGCTCGTCGCGCCAGTACGCGAGGTCGTCCTCGCTGCGTCCGAACGCCGTGCCGGCGTACCGCAGCAGGGCGCGTGCGTGGCCCAGCAGGTCGAGCGCGATGTTGCCGAGCGCCAGGTCCTCCTCGAGCTCGGGCGCGCGCGAGATCCACCAGCCCAGCTGCTGCGACAGGATGAGCGCGTCGTCGCCGAGGCGCATCGCGTACTCCGCGACATCCGGCGTCGCCAGCCCGCCGGCGCCCGGCAGCTCGTCGGCGAGGTCGAGGGCGTCGACCTCGACGTCGCCATGATGGTCGGCGCCGTGGTGGTCGGCGCCGTGGTCGAGTTCGACGTCGGCGCTCACAGGTGCTTCACCCCCTCGGCGCGCGTGTAGTACACCGCGTGGCGGTAGTTCTTGCCGGCCGGCGACTCGAAGAACGCGCCCTTGGCGTCGGGATCGCTGGTCGTGATGGCGGCGGCGGGTACGACCCAGATCGACACGCCCTCGTTGCGGCGCGTATAGAGGTCGCGGGCGTTGCGCAGCGCCATCTGCTCGTCGGGCGCGTGCAGCGATCCGACGTGCACGTGGCTCAGGCCGCGGTTGGCGCGCACGAACACCTCCCACAGGGGCCAGGTCTCAGCGGGGGATTCGCCGGGGGTCGACATCTTCGTCTCCTCGATCCGTTCGGTCAGGTGCGGGTCAGGCCGCGAAGCGGGCCTTCTCGGCCTGCTTGCGCGCATACGCGGCCGCGGCCTCGCGCACCCACGCACCGTTCTCGTGCGCCTCGCGGCGGTGCCGCAGGCGGTGGCTGTTCATCGGGCCGCGGCCATCGAGCACCGCCATGAACTCGTCCCAGTCGATGGGGCCGGTGACCCACTGACCTTTCTCCTCGTCGAAGTGCAGGTCCTTGTCGGGGCATTCGAGCCCCAGGGCCTCGAACTGCGGCACGAGCATGCCGACGAATCGGGAGCGCAGCTCGTCGTTCGAGAAGCGCTTGATCTTCCACTTCATCGACTGCGCGGAGTTCGGCGAGTTGTCGTCGGGCGGGCCGAACATCATGATCGAGGGCCAGTACCAGCGGTTCACGGCATCCTGCGCCATCTGCTTCTGCTCGGGGGTGCCCTGCGACAGCTCGAGCAGGATCTCGAATCCCTGACGCTGGTGGAACGACTCCTCCTTGCAGATGCGCACCATCGCCCGACCGTAGGGGCCGTACGACGCGCGACACAGCGGCACCTGGTTGCAGATCGCTGCTCCGTCGACCAGCCAGCCGATCGCGCCCATGTCGGCCCACGTCGGCGTGGGGTAGTTGAAGATCGACGAGTACCGGGCCTTGCCGTCGATCAGCTGCTGCGTCATCTCATCGCGCGTGATGCCCAGCGTCTGCGCGGCCGAGTAGAGGTAGAGGCCGTGGCCCGCCTCGTCCTGCACCTTGGCCATCAGGATGGCCTTGCGCTTGAGGCTCGGCGCGCGCGTGATCCAGTTGGCCTCCGGCTGCATCCCGATGACCTCGGAGTGCGCGTGCTGCGAGATCTGGCGGATCAGCGTGCGGCGGTAGCCCTCGGGCATCCAGTCGCGCGGCTCGATGCGCTGGTCGGCTTCGATGAGCGCGTCGAACTGCTCCTGGGCCTCGCGCTGCTGGGCCTCGAGATCTTCGGGGGCGACGGTCGTCGTCGACATCGCTGGCCTCCTCGCCACTTGTCGCGTGCGGATCGCGGATCGTTCGACCGAAATAATTACTGACCGAACATTCAGTGAGTATACTCGGCCGCGGATGACCCGCAACCGGCGACGACGCCGGCCCGCCCGACGCGATGGAGCGTGCATGACCCCGGATCAGCTGGAGACAGAGGCCCAAACCCTCGAGGACGCGATCGCGCCCGATCCCGCCTGGCGCGCGACCACGATGCCCGCCACCGACTACACCAAGCAGCATTTCGGCATCGACATCGTCGAGCTCGAGCCGGGTCGCGCGGTGCTGACGATGACCGTGCGCGACTGGATGGCCAACGGCTTCGGCATCACGCACGGCGGCATGGTGTTCACGCTGGCAGACACGGCGTTCGCCTACGCGTGCAACGAAGGCGCCGACATGGTGGTCGCGCAGGCGGCCGACATCACCTTCCTGCGGGCCACGCACGTCGGCGACCGACTGACCGCCACGGCCGTGCGCCGCTGGATCGGCGGTCGCAACGGCATCTACGACATCAGCGTGGCCGATGCACAGGGGCGGGCCGTCGCCGAGTTCCGGGGGCGCTCCCGCGCGATCCCCGCGCGCCCGGCTACCGCGACGCGCTCCGAGTCCGACGCTCCCTCCGAGACCGACGCTCCCTCCGAGTCCGACGCTCCCTCCGAGACCGACGCTCCCTCCGAGTCCGACGCTCCCTCCGAGACCGACGCTCCCTCCGAGGCCGACGCTCCCTCCGAGACCGATAAGGAGTCCCGATGACCGACATCCTGGTCGATGACGCCGCACGTCAGCGGCACACGGCTCCGCCCGCTGCGGCCGCCGATCCTGAGACGATGGACCGTGCCGCGCTGGAGGCGCTGCAGCTCGAGCGGCTGCAGTGGACCGTGCGTCACGCGTACGACAACGTGGCCCTGTACCGCGACAAGTTCGACGCCGCCGGCGTGCATCCGGACGACATCCGCTCGCTCGCCGACATAGAGAAGCTGCCGTTCACGACCAAGGAGGACCTGCGGCAGAGCTATCCGTTCGGCATGTTCGCGGTCGAGATGGCCGACGTGCGACGGATCCATGCGTCATCGGGCACCACGGGGCGACCGACGGTCGTCGGATACACCGAGGGCGACCTCGACCGCTGGGCCGATCTGATCGCCCGGTCGCTGCGCGCGGCGGGGGTGCAGCCGGGCTGGAAGGTGCACAACGCCTACGGGTACGGGCTGTTCACGGGCGGCCTCGGGGCGCACGCCGGCATCGAGCGCCTCGGGTGCGTGGTGATCCCGGTGTCGGGGGGTCAGACAGCGCGTCAGGTGCAGCTGATCCGCGACTTCGAACCCGACGCGATCATGTGCACGCCGAGCTACCTGCTCACGATCGCGGACGCGTTCGAGGAGCAGGGCCTCGACCCGCGGCAGACGTCGCTCAAGGTCGCGATCTGCGGCGCCGAGCCGTGGACCAACGAGATGCGTCATGAGCTCGAGCGCCGCATGAACCTGAAGGCGGTCGACATCTACGGCCTGTCCGAGGTGATGGGGCCCGGCGTCGGTCAGGAGAGCGTACAGACGCAGGATGGCCCGCACGTGTGGGAAGACCACTTCCTGCCCGAGATCATCGGCGACGACCTGCGACGCGTGGCCGAGGGCGAGCGCGGGGAGCTCGTGTTCACCACCCTCACCAAGGAGGCGTTCCCCGTCATCCGGTACCGGACGCGGGACCTCACCCGGCTCATGCCGGGCACGGCATATCCTGCGATGCGCCGCATCGAGAAGATCACCGGCCGCAACGACGACATGATCATCCTGCGCGGCGTGAACCTCTTCCCGACGCAGATCGAGGAGATCGCGCTCGAGATCGAGCACCTCACGCCGCACTTCATCCTGGAGCTCACCAAGCGGGGCCGGATGGACGAGCTCACCGTCAAGATCGAGTGCACGCCCGGCATCGAGCGCGCCACCAGCGAGGCGGCCGCGAAGATCCTGCAGGCGCGCGTCAAGGAGCGCATCGGCACGACGGTCGGCGTCGAGATCGTGCCGACCGGGTCACTGCCGCGCTCCGAGGGCAAGTACAAGCGCGTCTACGACCTGCGCGCGCGGGCGTGACGGGTCACCTGCGGCAGGATGGACGAGTGACGACGACCACCGAGGCACCGCGGCGGGGCCGCCCGGGGTATGACCGCGACGGCATGCTCGCGGTGATCGTGGCGGCGTTCAACGATCACGGATACGACGCGACCTCACTCGGCATCATCGCGCAGCGGCTCGGGCTGTCGAAGTCGGCCGTGTACCACCACTTCTCCTCGAAGGAGGAGATGCTCGAGCTCGCGCTCGAGAAGGCTCTCGGCGCGCTCGAGCAGGTGTTCGACTCGCCCCAGGCGACCGAGGGCCCCGCCGACCTGCGCATCCGGCACGTCCTGCGCGGGGCCGTGCGCGTGGCGTGCGAGCAGCAGCCCTACCTCACGCTGCTGCTGCGGCTGCGCGGCAACACCGATGCCCAGCGCCACGCCATGGAGCGCCGCCGCGCGTTCGATCAGCGCCTGCGCCGCCTGTTCGAGCTCGCGCGTGACGAGGGGGCGCTGCGCGAGGACATGGACCCGGGCGTCGCCGAGCGCCTCACCTTCGGTCTCGTCAACTCGCTCGTCGAGTGGTACCGCCCCGACGGCCCGATGACCCCGGACGAGCTCGCGAAGGCGGTCGTCGCGTTCGTGCGCAGCGGCCTGCGCGTCAGCGAGTCGCGGGATTACCGCTGAGCGCGGGCTGACCGTTGCCCCGAGTCGTCGCTTCACAGCGACATTCCCGGGCAAGGCGCGCAACGATTGCCTCACGTCGTCGGTTCATGGCGACAGCTCGAGGCAAAGAGCTTCGCCATCGGCCGCTCCTGTTCGCCGGCCTGGTGGGCGCGCCGCACGACTTCATCGGCGGCAGTGCCCTGTTCGATCCGACCGGACCTCGCATCGCGGCGGTCGAACGACAGATCGGATCCGGCGATCCGATCCGTCGTTCGGCTCGCGTCGGGTCGGCTCAGGTGAGCGCCGGAACCGGCGACTTCGACACCAGGGTCAGCACATCGTAGGTCGCCACCGTGTCGCCGTCCTGGTTCGTCAGCACCGCGTCCCAGTGCACCTCGCCGTACTCGTCGGTCTCGCGCGGGATGATCTGCTTGGCCGTGAGCGTGACGCGGATGCGGTCGCCGGGGGAGACCGGGGTGAGGAAGCGCAGGTTCTCGAGGCCGTAGTTGGCCAGCACCGGGCCGGGCTCGGGATCGACGAACAGCCCGGCGGCGAAGGAGACCAGCAGGTAGCCGTGCGCGACGCGCCCAGGGAAGAACGGGTTGGCGGCGGCTGCGCCCTCGTCCATGTGCGCGTAGAACGTGTCGCCCGTGAACTCGGCGAAGTGCTCGATGTCGGCCAGCGTGACCTCTCGCTCGGCCGACACCACGCGGTCGCCGATCCGCAGCTCGTCGAGCGACTTGCGGAACGGGTGCACGCCGTCGTCGTGGGCGCTCGCGCCCGTGTGCCACACGCCGGTCACGGCGGTGAGCATCTCGGGGGAGCCCTGAATCGCGGTGCGCTGCATGTAGTGGAACACGCTCCGGATGCCGCCCAGCTCCTCGCCGCCGCCGGCGCGACCAGGCCCGCCGTGCACGAGCATCGGCAGCGGGGAGCCGTGGCCGGTGGACGACCGGGCGTCGTCGCGGTCGAGCAGCAGCATGCGGCCGTTGGCCGACGCGACGCGGCGGGTCAGGCCTGCCACGAAGGCCGGGTCGGCCGAGGCCACGCTGGTCACGAGCGAGCCGCCGCCGCGCACGACCAGATCGGCCGCCTGCTCGGGCGTCTCATAGGTCAGCAGTGATGACACCGGTCCGAAGGCCTCCGTGTCGTGCGCCCGCGGCGCGGTGGCGTCGGCGAAGCGCAGCAGGATCGGCGACAGGAACGCGCCGTCGCCGTCGGGCGCCTCGAGCGAGCCGAGCACGACCTCGCCGCCGCCCTCGACCAGGGCCCGCACCTGACGCAGCACCTCCTCACGCTGCTCGAGCGATGCGAGGGCGCCCATCGTGACGCCCTCGGCCCGCGGGTCGCCGACGGTCACCTTCGCGGCGATCCGGTCGCGCACCGCCGCAGCCACGTCGTCGGCCACCGCCGCCGGCACGATCGCTCGGCGGATGGCGGTGCACTTCTGCCCCGCCTTGGCGGTCATCTCGGTCACCAGCTGGCGCACATACGCGTCAAACTCCGGGGTGCCCGGGGTGGCATCCGGCCCCAGCACGGACGCGTTGATCGAGTCGGTCTCGGCGTTGAAGATCACGCCCCCCTTCTGCACGGCGTCGTGGCGCCGCAGGGTGTCGGCGGTCGACGCCGAGCCGGTGAACGACACGACGTCGCCCAGGCGCGTGTGGTCGAACAGCTCGCGCACCGAACCGCTGACCAGCTGCACCGCGCCGCCCGGAAGCAGCCCCGACTCGACCAGGATGCGCACCAGATGCTCGGTCACGTACGCCGTCGGTGTCGCCGGCTTGATGACGGTCGGCATGCCGGCGAGGAAGGCCGGAGCCAGCTTCTCGAGCGGACCCCAGACGGGGAAGTTGAACGCGTTGATCTGCACGGCGACGCCCGGCAGGGTCGTGCGGATGTGCCGGCCGAGGAACGACCCGTCCTTCGCAAGGATCTCCAGGGGCCCGTCGAGCTGCACCGTGGCGTTCGGCAGCTCGCGTCGCCCCTTGCCGGAGTAGGTGAACAGCACGCCGATGCCGCCCTCGACGTCGACCCACGAATCGGCCTTCGTGGCGCCGGTGCGGTAGGACAGCTCGTACAGCTCGTCCTTGCGCTCCTGCAGGGCGAGCGCCATCTGCTTCAGCAGCACGGCCCGCTGGTGGAAGGTGAGCGCGCCGAGGCTCGCCTGTCCGACGGTGCGGCCGTGCTCGAGCACCGCCCCCAGATCCAGGCCGTCGCTCGACACGGTCGCCACGATCTCGCCGGTCGACGCGTCGCGCACCTCGGCGCCGGCGGTGCCGACTGCCGGCTGCCACCAGGCGTCCTGCACGTAGCTCTGCAGCATGCGGGTCATGTCCGTCTCCTCAGTCGTTCCACTCGTAGAAGCCGCGCCCCGACTTCCGCCCGAGGTGCCCCTCGGCGACCATGTCGCGCAGGAGCCGCGGCGGGGCGAAGCGGGGCCCGAGCTCGCGCTCGAGCTGCTCGGCGATGCCCAGGCGCACGTCGAGTCCGACGATGTCGGTCGTCTTGAGCGGTCCCGTGGGGTGCCGGTACCCGAGCTCCATCGCCAGGTCGATGTCGGCGGCGCTCGCGACCCCGTCCTCCACCATCCGGATGGCCTCCAGCGCGATCGCGACGCCGAGCCGGCTCGACGCGAACCCGGGGGAGTCCGCGACGGTGATCGGTGTCTTGCCCAGTGCCTCGACCCAGCCGCGCGCCATCGCGGGAAGCTCTCCGGATGTCTGTGCGCCCACCACGATCTCCACGAGAGCCGAGGCCGGCACGGGATTGAAGAAGTGCAGACCGATCAGGCGCTCGGGTCGCTCGAGCGCTTCAGCCAGGCGCGCCAGCGGGATCGACGAGGTGTTCGATGCGATCACCGCGTCGGACGCGAGCTGCGCCTCGACCCGCGCGAGCGCCTCCACCTTGAGGTCGAGATCCTCCGGCACGGCTTCGATCACGAGCCCGTGCAGCCCGAACGCCGCCGCGTCGGTCGCGACCGTCAATCGGCTGCGCAGCTCGGCCGCGTTGCCGTCGAAGCCGCGGGAGAGCGAGCGGTCGACGCTCTCGGCGATGCGCGCCTCGGCCGCGCTCGCGGCATCCTGGTCACGCTCGACCACTGTGACGTCGGAGCCGGCGAGCAGGAAGGCGTGCGCGATGCCGCTGCCCATGCGCCCTCCGCCGAGCACGCCGACGCGGGCGGGGGTATGGGGGATGTGCGCGCTCACTTCTTCTTCCTCTCGAGGAAAGCGGTCATCCTGCGCATCTTCTCGGGGCTCTCGAACAGCACCGCCTGCTCCTCCAGGTCGATCGCGGGATGTGCGTCGCGGGGCGCCAGCAGCGCGCGCTTGGTCGCCTGTGTCGCGGCCGGGTCGAGCGCCGCGATGCGCGCGGCGATGCGCGCGGCCTCGTCCCGCGCCTCGTCCGGTTCGAGCACGCGCGTGACGAGCCCCGCGGCGAGCGCCTCGTCGGCGCCGAGCACGCGACCGGTCAGCAGGATCTCGGCGGCCAGCGGCTCGCCGACGATCTCCCGCAGCCGCCACGTGGCGCCCGCGGCGGCGATGATGCCGAGCCCCGTCTCGGGGTTGCCGATCTTGAGCGAGGGAGTGCCGATGCGGATGTCGGCGGCGTACGCCAGCTCCGCCCCGCCGCCGAGGGCATAGCCGTCGACGACCGCGATCACGGGCATGGGCAGGGACCGGATGCGCGCGAAGCAGCGCGTGTTGATGCCGGCGCGGGCGTCGTCGGCGCGGCGCTCGCGCAGCTGCGCGATGTCGGCGCCCGCCGCGAACGTCCCGCCCGCCCCGGTCAGGACGAGCGTGCGCGGCTCGCTTTCGAGAGTCGCGCAGAGCTCGTGGAGGGCGTCCACCAGCTCCTGATCGATCGCGTTGCGCTTCTCGGGCCGGTCGAGCGTCGCGAGCACGTGCGTGTCGCGCTCCTCGATGCGCAGGGACTGACTCACCCGGGTGACCTCCTCGTCGCACCGTCCGCCGTGGCGTCCACGTCGATTTCCTGACCGAACGGTCGGTGATGAAGTCAGGATAGAGGCGCGCGGCGATGGCGCGCAAACGCGGCCGTACGCTGGCTCCATGACCACCCCCCGCGCCGGACGCCCCAAGGCGTCTTCCCGCGAGATGCTCGCGGAGGCCGCGAGCGAGCTGTTCCTCGAGCAGGGCTACGACGCGACGTCCATCGCCGAGATCGCGGCGCGCGCCGGTGTGAGCCGGTCGAGCTTCTTCAACTACGCCGCCTCGAAGGGCGCGCTGCTGTGGGGCGGCCTCGACGAGCGACTCGACGCGCTCGACGCCGATCTGGCGGCGCTGTCGCCGCGTGAGGCGGTGCGCCGCGTCGCCGATCGCTTCGCTCCGGATGCCCTGGCTCTGGCCTACGCGAACGCCGAGGCGATGGGGCTGGTCCCCGAGCTCGAACGGGAGTCGGCCCTGCGCCGGGCCCGCATCGCGCGCGCCGTGGCGCGGGCACTGCGCCGACGCGGGGTCGATGCTCTGGGCGCGGAGGTCGCGGGTGCGGCCTACGGCGGTGCGGTGCTCGCCGCCCTGGAGCGCTGGGCCCTCCAGGGCCCCGGCCGCAGCGACCTCGCCGCGACGCTCGACGCCGCGCTCGATGCCATCGCGACCATCCCGCTCGACTGATCTGAGAACACGTGTTCTCACCGAGCACACGCGCTCTGGACGCGCAGAAGGCGTGTGCTCGCTGAGCGCACGTGTCGTCGCGGAGGGTGATCAGACGGCCTGCAGGAAGCCCGCCTCGGCGCTGTCGGCGATGTGCGCGAGGTGGGGCGGGATCGGGCGGCCCTTGGAGAGCATCGACTGCGCCCACAGGCGACCCGCCCGGTAGGACGAGCGCACCAGCGGTCCCGCCAGCACACCGAGGAAGCCGATCCGCTCCGCCTCGGCCTTGAGCTCGACGAACTCCTGGGGCTTGACCCACCGCGCAACAGGCAGGTGGCGCGGCGAGGGACGCAGGTACTGCGTGATCGTGATGATGTCGCATCCGGCGTCGTGCAGATCCTTCAGCGCCTCGATCACCTCGTGCGGCTCCTCACCCATGCCGAGGATCAGGTTCGACTTCGTGATCAGCCCGGCGTTCCGCGCCTGGGCGATCACATCGAGCGAGCGCTCGTACCGGAACGCGGGCCGGATGCGCTTGAAGATGCGCGGCACCGTCTCGACGTTGTGCGCGAACACCTCGGGACGGGCGTCGAAGATCTGCCCCAGGAGCTCCGGGTCGGCGTTGTGCTCGTTGGCCAGCAGCTCCACTCCCGTGTTCGGGTTGCGCTCGTGGATCCTGCGCACGGTCTCGGCGTTCAGCCATGCGCCGGTGTCGGGCAGGTCATCGCGGGCGACACTGGTGACTGTCGCATAGCGCAGGCCCATCCGCTGCACGCTCTCGGCGACCCGACGCGGCTCGTCCGTGTCGTAGTCGGCCGGCTTGCCGGTGTCGATCTGGCAGAAGTCGCAGCGCCGCGTGCACTGCGAGCCGCCGATCAGGAAGGTCGCCTCGCGGTCCTCCCAGCACTCGTAGATGTTCGGACACCCCGCCTCCTGGCACACCGTGTGCAGCTCCTCGCCCTTCACGAGCGACTTGAGCGCCTGGTACTCGGGTCCCTGCTTCGCGACCGTCTTGATCCACTCGGGCTTGCGCTCGATGGGCGTCTGCGCGTTGCGCACCTCGAGCCGCAGCAGCTTGCGTCCGTCGGGGGCCGCGGTGGTCATGCGTTCTCCATCTCGAAGGCCTGGGCCAGGGCGTGGGAGACCGGCTCCAGGACGTCTCGGGGCCCGATCCGGCGGCCGGTCACCTCGGTGAGCGTGGTCACGCCGGCGTCGGCGATGCCGCAGGGCACGATCGCGTCGAAGGGGGCGAGCGGGTTGTCGCAGTTGAGAGCGAAGCCGTGCATGGTCACGCCGCCCGCGACGCGCACCCCGATGGCGCAGACCTTCGCGGGCGACGAGTCGGGTCGCTCCACCCATACGCCGCTGCGTCGCTCGACCTGCACGCCCGCCACGCCGACCTCGGCCAGCGCCGCGATCAGCGCCCGTTCGAGGCGGCGCACGTGTCCCACCACGTCGTTCGCGTCGGGCAGCTTCACGATGGGATACCCGACGAGCTGTCCGGGGCCGTGCCACGTGATCCGCCCGCCGCGGTCGACCTCGATCACGGGCGTGCCGTCGTTCGGCAGGTCCTCGGGCTGCGTCCGCACGCCCGCCGTGTAGACGGCTTCGTGCTCGAGCAGCAGCAGGGTGTCGGAGCGCTCGCCCGAGCGCACCTCGGCGTGCACCCGCCGCTGCAGGTCCCACCCCTCCCGATACGGAACGCACGTCGGTGCGAGACCGACGGGGACGATGTCGAGCATGGGCATCCTCTCGGCGTTGTTGGATCGAGTCCAACAATACGCCCCGATGCGCGCTTGCTGACGCGCCCGGGGGCTTGTCCCGCCGACGACCACCTGCGTAGCGTGAACCGCAGCGGGGGAGCGAGTCTCGACGGAGGTCAGGATGAGCACGACGGATGCGGTGGTCGACAGGCTTCGCGGCGCGAGGATCGTCGCCACCCTGGCGATGATCGGCGGACTTCTGCTGATCGTCGCGGGCGTCGTCATCTGGGTGATGGTGTCGATGCAGCTGCGCGCCGAGAACATCGTCGTGCCCGACGATGCGATGGCGTTCCAGGGGCAGACGGTCGCCGGGCCGTTCACCGCGTTCGTGCAGGCCGACACCATCCAGCATCATGCGCTCGAGGCGAGCGGCGGCATGACGTACGCCGAGCTGGCGCAGGACGATCCTGTGCGCGCGACCATGATGAACGCGTCGTTCCTGCGGGCCTCGCTGTTCACGTCGGTCGTCTCGTTCGGCGTGGCGGCGTTCGCCATCGGCGTCGGCATCCTGTCGATCCTGCTCGGCTGGGGACTGCGGCGAGTCGCCAGCGCTCGCGCCGCGATCGGGGCGTGACGGTCCGGCCGGTCTGACGCCCCGGCGCCGGTAGAATCTTCAGCATCATGGCTACCTTCGGCACGCTCTCCGACCGGCTCACAGAGACCTTCCGCAACCTCCGCACCAAGGGCAAGCTCTCGCCGGCCGACGTCGACGGCACGGTCCGCGAGATCCGGCGCGCCCTGCTCGACGCGGATGTCGCGCTGACCGTGGTCAAGGACTTCACGGCGAAGGTGCGCGAGCGCGCGCTCGGCGACGAGGTCAATCGCGCGCTCAACCCCGCCCAGCAGGTCGTGCAGATCGTGAACGAGGAGCTCGTCGGCATCCTCGGTGGTCAGCAGCGCCGGCTGCAGTTCGCCAAGACCGCGCCGACCGTGATCATGCTCGCGGGTCTGCAGGGCTCGGGAAAGACGACGTTCGCCGGCAAGCTGGCACGTCAGCTGGAGAAGGACGGTCACACCCCGCTGCTGGTCGCCGCCGACCTGCAGCGCCCCAATGCCGTGAACCAGCTGCAGGTGGTCGCAGAGCGCGCCGGCGCCGCGATCTACGCGCCCGAGCCGGGCAATGGCGTCGGAGACCCCGTGCGCGTCTCGCGCGACGGCGTCGAGTACGCCAAGCAGAAGCTGCACGACGTGGTCATCATCGACACCGCCGGTCGCCTCGGCGTCGATGCCGAGCTGATGAAGCAGGCCGCCGACATCCGCAAGGCCACGAACCCCGACGAGGTGCTGTTCGTGATCGACGCGATGATCGGTCAGGACGCGGTCAACACGGCCAGGGCCTTCCAGGAGGGTGTCGACTTCACGGGCGTCGTGCTGTCGAAGCTCGACGGCGACGCGCGAGGCGGTGCCGCGCTGTCGGTCGCATCGGTCACGGGCCGGCCGATCATCTTCGCGTCGACCGGCGAGGGCCTCGAGGATCTCGAGCCGTTCCACCCCGACCGCATGGCGAGCCGCATCCTCGACCTCGGCGACATCCTGACCCTCATCGAGCAGGCGCAGCAGGCCTTCGACGAGGAGGAGGCGGCGAAGGTCGCCGAGAAGTTCGCGAAGGACCAGTTCACTCTCGAGGACTTCCTCGAGCAGATGCAGCAGCTCAAGAAGATGGGCTCGATGAAGAAGATGCTCGGCATGCTGCCGGGCATGGGCCAGATGAAGCAGCAGCTCGACGACTTCGACGAGCGCGAGATCGATCGCACCGAGGCGATCATCCGCTCGATGACCCCCGCGGAGCGGCAGAACACCAAGATCCTCAACGGATCGCGCCGGGCGCGCATCGCGCGCGGATCCGGCATGACCGTGACCGACGTGAACCAGCTGGTGAACCGCTTCGAGCAGGCGGCCAAGATGATGAAGACCGTGGCGCGCGGCGGCACGCCGAACATCCCCGGCATGGGCGCGATGCCCGGCATGGGACGTCCGGGTGCCTCGGCGAAGCGGGGCAAGGCGGCCAAGAAGAAGGGCGGCTCGCGGTCGGGCAACCCCGCGAAGCGCGCCGCCGAGAACGCCGGTCTCGCCGCGGCGCCCGCGCAGCCCACGGGTTCCGGGTTCGGGCTCGGTGGACAGAAGGCGCCGAGCGAGGCCGACCTCGCCGAGATCCAGAAGCTGTTCGGCGGCGGTCGCTGAATCGCATCTCGCGTCGCGAGGTCACACCGGCCGCGTGACGGCGCATCCGGATGGATGGGTGCTGACCGGCGCGGTGTGCGCTCGGCGGCAGCGGTGGCGGGCGTGATCCACGCGGCGCCCGCCCGGCACCATCACGGCGTCGGTGTGACTTCGCCGATCACGTCGAGGTCGACGCCGTGGCGATCCCGCAGCAGGGCCGCCACGCGCCCGACCTCCGCGTCCCGCACCGTGGCATCCCATCCGAGCAGCGGCGCGAGTGCGTCGGCGATGGCCGCGAGCGTCCGCCGTGGTGCGTGCGGATCACGGGTAGTCGCTCCCGCCGCCGATCACCCGTCCCGCTGTGCCCGTCACACGCTCCCGCCCCAGCAGGTCCAGCACGGTCGTGGCGAGGTGCTCGCCCAGCGCGCGGAACGTCGTCCATTTGCCGCCGACGAGGCTGACGAGCGGCACGGGGCGGTCGCCCCCGCGCTCTCCCCAGTCGCGGTCCACGTCGATGCGGTAGTCGCGCGAGACGAACCCCGGCGCGGTGTCCTCATGACGCGGCAGCGGCCGGATGCCGGAGAACCGGTAGACGATCTGCGAGCGCTCCACGGGGATCCGGGGGAAGACGATCCGGATGAGGTCGAAGAAGTAGTCGACCTCGGCCTCGGTGCACACGGCGGGCTCGCGCGGATCCGCGTCGATGTCGGTCGTGCCGACCATGACGCGATCCTTGAGCGGGTAGATCAGCACGATCCGACCGTCGGAGTTCTCGAAGAAGATCTCGCGACCGCGCGTCGCCTCGAGCAGCTCGGGGTGATCGAGCACGATGTGCGAGCCCTTCGTGCCGCCCATGAAGCGGGTCGGCGTGCCGAGGGCCTCGTTGGTGAGGTCCGTCCACGGGCCGGAGGCGTTGACCACCGCATCGGCGGCCACGGGGAACTCGTCGCCGGTGAGCACGTCGCGCAGCACCACGCGGTCGGCGTCTCGGCCGACGGCCTCGACGTAGTTGAGCGCGCGCGCTCCGGAGCTGCCCGAGGCCGGATGTGCGGCGGTCCCATCGCGCAGCACATCGAGGGCGAGGCGCTCGGGGTCGTGCATCGACGCGTCGAAGTACGTCGCGGTGTACTTCAGGGCGGGGTTGAGCGCCGGCAGCTGCCGCAGTGAGCGCCGACGCCCGTGAAACGCGTGGCGCGGCGCGACGCGGCCGGCTCCCGAGAACGCGTCGTACAGGGTCAGACCGACCTTGATGAGCAGCGCCCCGCGCTCGGCGGGCGGGCCCGAGCGATGCGTCAGGAAGCGCAGGGGAGCGGTCAGGATGCCGGAGAACGTCGAGAAGATCGGGATGGTCGTGCGCAGCGGCTTCACATAGTGCGGCGCCGTGCGGAGCAGGCCGTTGCGCTCCTGCACCGACTCCTTCACGAGGCGGAACTCGCCGTTCTCCAGATAGCGGATGCCGCCGTGGATCATGTGGCTCGATGCAGCGGATGCCCCCGACGCGAAGTCGCCGCGCTCGACGAGCAGCACGTCGACGCCCTGCAGAGCCAGATCTCGGAACGCGGCGATGCCGTTGATGCCGCCGCCGATGATCAGCACCTCCGTGCGCGCCGCGGTGCGCACGGCCTCGACGTCCTCCCGGATCAGCGGCTGCTGCATGCCTCTCCCTTCGCGCGGGTCTCCACGCCCTAGCCTAGGGAGCCATGGACTACGTCGTCGCGATCGACCAGGGAACCACCAGCACGCGGGCGATCGTGTTCGACAGGCGCGGCCGCCCGGTCGCGGTCGGTCAGCTCGAGCACCGCCAGATCTTCCCCCGCGCCGGATGGGTGGAGCACGACCCGATGGAGATCTGGGCCAACACGCGCGAGGCGATCGGGCAGGCGCTGGCGAAGGCCGACATCACCCGGTATGACGTCGCCGCCGTCGGCATCACCAACCAGCGCGAGACGGTCGTCGTATGGGATCGCGCGACGGGGCGTCCCATCCACAACGCGATCGTCTGGCAGGACACGCGCACGCAGGCGATCGTCGACGAGCTCGCCGCCGACGGCGGGGTGGACAGGTTCGCGGATGTCACCGGCCTGCCGCTGGCGACGTACTTCTCGGCGACCAAGATCGCGTGGCTCCTCGACAACGTCGAGGGTGCGCGAGAGCGGGCCGAGGCGGGCGAGCTGCTGTTCGGCACGACCGACACCTGGGTGCTGTGGAACCTGACGGGCGGCGCGCGGGGCGGCGTGCACGTGACGGATGTCACCAATGCGAGCCGCACGCTCCTGATGGATCTGCGCACGCTCGACTGGCGCGACGACCTGCTGCGAGCCTTCCGTGTCCCGCGCGCGATGCTGCCGGACATCCGGTCGTCGTCGGAGGTGTACGGCACGGCCGGGCCGCGCAGTCTGCTGCGCGAGACGCCCATCGCGGGCATCCTGGGCGACCAGCAGGCGGCGACGTTCGGGCAGGCCGCGTTCGACCGCGGCGAGTCGAAGAACACCTACGGCACGGGCAACTTCCTCATCTTCAACACGGGGGAGGAGATCGTGCGCTCCCGGCACGGACTCATCACCACGGTGGCCTACCGGCGCGGCGACGATGCGCCTCGCTACGCGCTCGAGGGATCGATCGCGGTGACGGGATCGCTCATCCAGTGGCTCCGCGACAATCTCGGGATCATCCGTTCTGCGCCCGAGGTCGAGAGTCTGGCGGCGAGCGTCGACGACAACGGCGGCGTCGTGATCGTGCCGGCGTTCTCGGGCCTGTTCGCACCGCATTGGCGCCCGGACGCGCGTGGCGCGATCCTCGGCCTCACGCGCTACGCGACGAAGGCCCACATCGCCCGTGCGGCGCTCGAGTCGGTGGCGTTCCAGACGAGGGAGGTGCTCGACGCGGTGTCCGCGGATGCCGGCATCACGCTCGACGAGCTGCGTGTCGACGGCGGCATGGTCGCGAACGACCTGCTGATGCAGTTCCAGGCCGACATCCTGGATGTGCCCGTGCTTCGTCCCGAGGTGGCGGAGACCACGGCCCTCGGAGCCGCGTACGCGGCGGGCCTCGCGGTCGGCTTCTGGTCGGGCCTCGACGAGCTGCGGTCGCTGTGGCGCGAGGACCGCCGCTGGCACCCCGCGATGCCCGACGCCGAGCGCGCGGCGCGCCTGGCGCGCTGGCGCGACGCCGTCCCGCGCACGTTCGACTGGGAGCGCTGATCGGTACGGCGGCCTCGCCAAGAAGTGCTGCTTCGGCGGAAGCATTCATGCACTTCTTGGCGGCGCCGCGCTGAGGAGGCGACGGATGCGAGCGACGAGGACGTCGGGGCGGTCGAAGTCGCGCGCGGTGACGTAGGTCACCCGGTAGCCGAGGGACTCGAGCTCGGCGCGGCGGATTTCGTCCCGACTCCACTGCGTACGATCCCGGTGGTGGTCGCCCTGATACTCGGCCACCACACGCGCCGCCCGGAAGAGGAGGTCTACGCGCGCGACGAACCTCGCCCCGTCGTAGATGACCACATTGGCCTCCGGTGCAGGCAGCCCGCCGGAGACCAGGAGCACCCGCAGCTCCGACTCTCGCGGCGACTCGGAGCCCGCGTCCGCGAGCACGAGTGCTTCCGCCCGGCGAGCCGCTCCGGCGGCGTGCTGGTTCGCGGTGCTCATCGCGAGCAGTTCGTCGACGGCCAGGAGAGGGCGCCGACGCCCGATCAGCCGATCCGTCACCGCGACGAGTTGAGGCACGGAGAGCACGGCCGACAGATCCAGCCACGTTCGGGCCGGCGACGTCAAGCGGATCCCGTCCCGCGTCATCACGTCCCCGGGTCCCATGCGCAGAGCGCTCCCGCGCACCTCTGGCCTGCGGATCCGGTTCGCCGGTGCGGGAACCGCGATCTCCGGCCGCGCGAAGGCGTCGCGCTCGAGTCGCCACGGGAGCGGCAGTCCGAGCACGGCGGCCGCTGTCGTACGGCATGCGAGCGCGTGCTGAGGCAGCACGTCGAGCAGAAGTCGCAGCCGCTCGCGATCGGTGAGCTCGCCGACCGAACGTGTCCCGTGGAACGGCCGCGCGAGATCCGAGGCGCGAAGGCGCGCTCGCTTGACTCCCGCGATGTCGGCACGGGCGACGGTGAAGGCGTGGGGCAGGGATCCGGGAAGCGGCTGCGGTCGGCGCATGCTCCCACGCTGTCGGCTCGCCCGGCTCATCCGACGTTCTCCTCAGCCTCGCGCCGTTCTTCGTCCTCTGCCGCGGCCTGTGCACGAGACGGCGCGGGTCAGATGGGGCGGGGGGCCTCCAGGCGTCCGAGGCCGACATGCTCGCGCAGCGTGGGGCCGTTGCGGAACTCGCGGATGAGCGAGCGCGCGACCTCGCGGAGGTCGCCGTCGGCCGCCTCGGCGACGGCGACCTGGCGCTGGTAGCTCGCGCCGCGATCGAGGATGGCGCTCAGCTCCGCGAACTCCTTGGCGCACTTGAGCTCAGCCGCGAGGGGCTCCAGTCGCTCGAACGTCTCACGCAGGTGCTCGCGCACCGGCACCTGCGTGCCGTCCCGGCCGACGATCACGTCGGCATCGAGGCCGTAGCGGGCCGCGCGCCACTTGTTCTCGCGGGTGTACCAGGGCTGCAGCGCGACGAGCTCCCGTCCCTCGTCGAGCTCCCGCGAGAACGACTCGACCAGCGTCTGCACGAGCGAGGCCACCGCCGCGAGCTCGGGCAGGGTCGACATGCCGTCGCATGCGCGGATCTCGATCGTGCCCCAGCGCGGCGCGGGGCGGATGTCCCAGCGCACCTCCGTCGAGTCGGCGATCACGCCCGTGCGCTCCATGTCGTCGAGGTAGGCCTCGTACTCGGCCCAGGTGCTGAGCTGCCAGGGCAGGCCCGTGGTGGGCAGCTGCTGGAAGACCAGGGCGCGGTTCGACGCGTAGCCCGTGCGCTCGCCCGCCCAGAAGGGGCTCGAGGCGGACAGCGCCTGGAGGTGGGGGATGTAGCCCGTCAGCGCGTGGATGATGGGGAACACCTTGTTGACGTCCTCGATCCCCACATGCACGTGGATGCCCCAGATCATCATGTTGCGTCCCCACCACTGGGTGCGCTCGATGAGCTTCTCGTAGCGGGTCTTGTCGGTCACCTGCTGGTCGTACCAGCGCGCGAACGGGTGGCTGCCCGCGCACATCAGCTCGATGCCGAGCGGGTCGGTCTGGGTGCGCACGGCGTCGATCGCATCCGAGATGTCGTCCACCGCAGCGGCCACCGTGTCGCCCACGCCGCTCGTGACCTCCACGGTGTTGGTGAGCAGCTCGGCGGTCACGGTGTGGCGCTCGAGCGCGGTGGCCTCTTCCAGGGCGGGCATGATCTCGGGGGCGCGCCCGACGAGGTCGCCGGTCTGGCCGTCGGCGAGCATGAGCTCCCACTCGATGCCGACGGAGGAACGGGCGGATGGCGCGAACGGAACTGTCATCCGCTCAGTGTGGGCGGCTCGCCACGCCAGCGGCAAGCGGTTCGCGACTGGCCGGGTCATCTGGCAGAATGGAGGGTCGGACCGGGTGCTCGACCCTCTATCCAGCGCCCCGCGTCCTCCTCTTTGAGCTTCCGCCGGTGTGCAACCCCACTACCTGGCGACTGGTTCGTCTCGTTTCCACACCATTCAGGAGAATCGTGGCTGTCAAGATCCGTCTGAAGCGCCTGGGCAAGATCCGCGCGCCGTACTACCGCATCGTCGTCGCCGACTCGCGCACCAAGCGCGATGGTCGCGTGATCGAGGAGATCGGCAAGTACCACCCCACCGAGGAGCCCTCGTTCATCGAGGTCGACTCGGAGCGTGCGCAGTACTGGTTGTCGGTCGGCGCCCAGCCCACCGAGCAGGTGCGCGCCATCCTCAAGATCACGGGCGACTGGGGCACCTTCAAGGGCGAGAAGGGCGCGAAGAGCACCCTGAAGACGCGCGAGGAGAAGTCGGGCTACGTGGCCGACTCCTCGAAGAAGTCGGTCGTCAAGCCCAAGGTCGAGAAGAAGGCCGAGGCCCCTGCTGAGGCCGAGGCGCCCGCCGAGGCCGCTGAGGCCGAGGCCGCCGAGTAATCGTGCTGGCCGCCGCGCTCGAGCACATCGTCAAGGGGATCGTGGATCACCCGGACGACGTGCGCATCGACTCGTCCACGTCGTCCCGGGGGGATGTGCTGGAAGTGCACGTCCACGCCGACGACCGTGGCCGGGTCATCGGGCGCGGCGGCCGTACCGCGAAGGCCCTGCGCACGCTGGTCGCCGCGCTGGCCGACGGCAAGCGCGTGCGCGTCGACGTCGCGGATGACTGACGTGACCGCAGCGAAGCCCGCCAGGAACCAGCTCCGCGTCGGCCGTCTCGTCAAGGCCCACGGGCTCAAGGGCGCCCTCAAGCTCGAGCTGTACACCGACGACCCCGACCGCCGTTTCGCGCCCGGGGCCGCCTTCACTCTTCAGGTGCCGGAGCACTCGCAGTGGCACCGCAAGACCATCACGGTGCGCGAGTTCCGCTGGATGAACCAGCACCCCGTGGTCTTCTTCGAGGGCGTCGACGACCGCACCGCGGCGGAGACGCTGGTGCGCGCCATCCTGTGGATCGACGAGGACGAGGATGCGCCCGCCGAGCCCGATGCCTGGTACGACCATCAGCTGGTGGGCCTGGATGTCGTCCGAGACGGCTCCGTCGTCGGACGCGTCGCCCGCGTCGACCACTTCCCGGCCCAGGACCTGCTCGTAGTCAAGACGGGCGACGACGAGGTGCTCGTGCCGTTCGTCGCCGCGATCGTCCCCGAGGTCGACATCGAGGGCGGCCGCGTCGTCGTGACCCCGCCCGCCGGACTGTTCGAGGAGCTGCCCGAGGCGGAGGGCGAGACGCCCGCATCGGGCGACGCCGAAGCGGAGCAGCCCGCTTCCGAGGACTGAACGCCGTGCGGATCGACATCGTCACGATCTTCCCGGCCTTCTTCGACGTCCTGGACGTCTCGCTGATCGGCAAGGCCCGCGAGAAGGGCCTGCTCGACCTGCGCGTGCATGACCTGCGCGACTGGACGCACGATCGTCATCGCACGGTGGATGACACGCCCTACGGCGGCGGCGCCGGCATGGTGATGAAGCCCGAGCCGTGGGGTGAGGCGCTCGACGAGATCCTGGGTCCCGATGCCGTGCTCGTGGTTCCGACGCCGTCGGGCGAGGTGTTCCGGCAGCCGCTGGCGCGCGAGCTCGCGCAGGAGGCCCAGCTCGTCTTCGCGTGCGGCCGTTACGAGGGCATCGACCAGCGCGTGATCGACCACTACGCGTCGCGGGGGCGCGTGCGCCTGGTCAGCATCGGCGACTACGTGCTCAACGGCGGCGAGGTCGCGTCGATGGCGATGATCGAGGCGGTCACGCGGCTCATCCCAGGATTCATGGGCAATCCCGAGAGCCTGCTCGAGGAGTCGCACGAGGACGGTCTGCTCGAGTACCCCATCTACACCAAGCCCGCGGTCTGGCGGGGCCTCGAGGTGCCCCCGGTGCTGCTGAGCGGCAACCACGGCGCCGTCGCGGCGTGGCGGCGGGAGCAGAGCATCGCACGCACGCGCGAGCGCCGCCCCGATCTGCTGGGCGACTGAGGCCGATGCTCCTGCGCCGGGTCAGGCGCTCGCCCGGAGCCGACGCGGCGCCCGCGGGCGCGCGGCTCCCTAGACTCGTGCCATGGACGATCCCGGTTTCCCCCTCCGCGCGGCCGTCATCACGGTGAGCGACCGGTCATCGCGTGGCGAGCGCGAAGACCTGTCGGGCCCCGAGGCCGTCGCCGCGCTGCGCGTCGGCGGCTTCGACTGCGACGACGCGGTGGTGGTGCCGGATGGCGCCGAGAGCGTCGAGCGAGCGCTGATCGCGATGATCGCCGCCGGCGCCCACGTCATCGTGACGACGGGCGGCACGGGACTGGGCCCGCGCGACGAGACGCCCGAAGGCACACGTGCCGTGCTCGAGCGCGAGATCCCCGGAGTGGCGGAGGAGCTGCGCCGCATCGGCGCCGCCGAGAAACCTGCCGGCATGCTGTCGCGCGGCCTGGCGGGCGTCGCGCGCGGTGCGCTGATCGTCAACCTGCCCGGCTCACCGGCGGCCGTCCGCAGCGGCATGCCCGTCGTGCTGTCGGTCGCCAAGCACGTCGTGTCGCAGCTCGCGGGCGAGGACCACTGATGGCGGACGTCAGGATCGCCCGGATCTCGGATGCCCCGATCGCGCTCGACGAGCACGTCGCGGCGATCGACGACCCCCGCATGGGCGCCGAGACGTCGTTCGTGGGGCGTGTGCGGGACCACGACCCGGATGCGTCGGGCGTCGTGACCGCCCTCGAGTACACGGCTCACCCCGAGGCGGAGACGGCGCTGCACAGGATCGCCGAGCGCGCGGCCTCCGCGCACGGCGCGATCGTGGCCGTGAGCCACAGGACCGGGCGGCTGGCGGTGGGCGAGGCCGCGGTGGTGATCGCGGTTGCGGCGGCGCACCGCGCCGAGGCGTTCGAGGCGTGCCGCGTCGTCATCGAGGACATCAAGCGCGAGCTGCCGGTGTGGAAGCGCCAGATCGAGGCCGACGGCACTGCGGAATGGAAGGGTATCGGGGGCTAGGAGCCCGCTCCCGCAGCGTGCCCGGCTGACGCGCCGTCGCGCCTCACCCCCCTGCGAAGGGCGGCAGCACATCCACGGTCTGCGCGCCGGCCAGGGGGGCGTCGTCGTCGCGTCGTTCGCCGTCCACGAGCACGGCGCACCGCGGCAGGATGCCCCCGAGGCCGGGGTACTCGCTCGCGAGCGCGGTGCGCAGCTCTCCCAGGGTCGCCTCGCCTCGCTGCTCCTCGGCGCGGCCCGCCGCGTCCTCGGCCGCCGCGAAGTACCGCACGCGCGTCATGCTGCGCTCCAGGTGCTGGCGAGCTCGACGACCTCGGCGACGGCGCGCTCGATGTCGGCAGGCGACCCGCCCGCGCGACCGGCGGCCAGGCCCGCCAGGAACGCCGTCAGCGGCGCAGCAGGCCGGGCCACGCCGTGCGCGACGTCGCGGGCGAGATCCAGGATGAGGGGGATCGAGATCTCGGCCGAATCGAGCCCCAGCCGCTCGCACGCGGCGCGTGTCCATTCGTCCAGCGCCTCCGGAGGCAGCGTGCGATCCGACATCCTCAGTCCTCCGTCCGCGTCCACGAGCCGCTGCGCCCGCCGGTCTTCGCCACGATGCACGCGTTCTCGATGCGGGCCGAGCGATCCATGCCCTTGACCATGTCGACGACCGACAGCGCCGCGATCGTGACCGCGGTGAGGGCCTCCATCTCGACCCCCGTGCGGTCGGCGGTTCGCACGGTGGCCTCGATCGCGACGCCCGCGTCTTCGACGGCGAGGTCGACCGTGGCCCCGTGCACGCCGATGACGTGGGCGAGCGGCAACAGGTCGGCGCACTTCTTCGCACCCTGGATGCCCGCGATGCGCGCGACCGCGAGCACGTCGCCCTTCGGGACGGAGCCGTCGCGCAGCGCGGCGACGGTCTTGGGCGCGACCTGGACGAAGCCGCGTGCCGTGGCCGAGCGCACGGTGGGCTGCTTCTCGGTCACGTCGACCATGCGCGCGTGACCGGACGAGTCGAGGTGGGTGAAGCTCATGACATCAGCATGACATCCACGAGATCCCCCTCGGCGACCGCCTCGACGTCGGCGGGGACCACGGCGTAGGCCTCTGCGTATGCGAGCCCGGCGGCGAGGTGCGAGCCGGATCCGCCCCGCGTCGCCGGGCGGACCGTCCAGCGGGCGGGATCGCTGCGATCGATGGCGGCGGGCAGGTACTGGCGCCGCCCGGGCGGCGTGCGCCACCCCGCGCCGGCGGGCAGGCGCAGGACGGGGCGGAAGAGTTCGGCGCGACCCTGCATCGCCAGCAGTGCAGGCCGCACGAAGGCCTCGAACGACACCGCGACGCTGACGGGATTGCCGGGCAGTCCGAACAGGAGGGGCCCGTCCGAGAGCCGGCCGAACGCCTGCGGCTTGCCGGGCTGCATCGCGACCTTCGTGAACGCGATCTCGCCGCTCAGAGCGCTCTTCACCGGCTCATACGCCCCGGCGCTGACGCCTCCCGAGGTGATCACGACGTCGGCGTCGTCGATCTCGGCCAGCACGCTGCGCAGATCGTCGGGGTCGTCCGACACGCAGGCCACGCGCAGCAGTTCGGCACCTGTCGCGCGCACGAGCCCCGCGAGCAGCGCGGAGTTCGACTCGGGGATCTGCCCGCGCTCCAGCTCGGCGCCGGGCTCGACGAGCTCACTGCCGGTGGAGACGACGAGCACGCGCGGCGGACGGGCGACCACCACACGGTCGATCCCCGTGGCGGCGGCGGCGGACAGCTGCAGCGGCCCGAGCGCCGTGCCGGCCGGAAGCACCACGGATCCCGCACCGAGATCCTCGCCGCGTCGGCGGACGTGTGCGCCCGCCGCCTTCGGGGGACGGAGCACAGTCGCGACCTCGAGGGAGTCGGCGAGACCTCCGCGCGTGTCCTCGAACGGCACGATCGTGTCGGCGTCGGTCGGCAGGGCGGATCCGGTCATGATCCGAGCCGCCTCGCCCGGCGCGAGTGCCGGGTCGTGCGAGGTGCCCGCGGGCAGATCGGCCACCACGCGCAGAGTGACGGGCCGCTCGGCGGAGGCGCCGGCGACGTCGGAGAAGCGCACCGCGAATCCGTCCATGGCCGAGTTGTCGAAGACCGGCACGTCGACCCGCGCACGCACGGGTTCGGCGAGCGTGAGGCCGGCCGCACCGGCAAGCGACAGCGGCACCGCCCCCGTCGGCGACACCCGTCCCAGCACCTCGGCGAGCTGCTGCTCGACGGTGCGCAGGACGCTCACGCGGGCACCCGCGATGCTGCTGCGGGCCGCACGACCGGGCCGCGCCAGGCGAGCATGCCGCCGTCGACCGTCGCCGCGTCGACACCCTCCGCGCCGAGCAGGGCGGCCGCCTCGGCCGAGCGTCGCCCGGCGTGGCACACCACGGCGACGGGCCGGCCGTGCGCCGCGTCGGTCACGACGCGGGCAGCGGCCGCAGGGTCGGCGCGGATGTCGCCGAGCCGCAGGTGCAGCGCGCCTTCGAGCGTCCCCGACGCCACCTCGTCGTCCTCGCGCACGTCGACCACGAGCGGAGCGGCATCGCCGTGCAGCACGCGCGCGAGGTCGGCCGTCCCGATGCGCCTGGCGGCGGGTGCGGCGGCAGCCGCAGGCGGCTGCGTCGCAGCGCGCGGCGATTCGGCCTCCGACGGCCGCAGCGGCACCTCGGCCTGCCGCGCCCGCAGGCCGTCGATCACGAGGATGCGGCCCAGGAGGGGATCGCCGATGCCCGCGATCAGCAGGATGGCCTGGGTCGCCATGATCGACCCCACCTGCAGGCAGAGCGAGCCGAGCACGCCCACCTCAGCGCACGTGGGCACGTCCCCCGCGCTTCCGGAGGGGTAGAGGTCGCTCAGGCGCACCGGCCGACCCACCGGCGGCGAGGACCAGAAGACGGTGACCTGCGCATCGAAGCCCTGCACCGTGCCCCACACCAGCGGCACCCCGAGGCGGTCGCACGCGGCGGCGACCGCCTCCCGCGTCTCGAACGTGTCGCTGCCGTCGAGCACGACGTCGGCGCCGGCGAGCAGACGCTCGGCGTTCGCGGCCGTCAGGCGCGCCTGCACCGCATGCACGGTCGCCTCCGGCGCCAGGTCGGACGCGGCCCGGGCGGCGCTGCGCACCTTCGGCGCACCGACGTCGGCCACCCGATGCATGAGCTGCCGCTGGAGGTTCGACGCCTCCACGACGTCGTCGTCGATCACCGTCAGGCTGCCCACGCCGGCTGCGGCCAGTGCCAGCACGGCCGGCGAGCCGAGTCCTCCGGCCCCGACGATGGCGACGCGCGCGGCGGAGAGGCGGCGCTGGCCCAGCTCGCCGAAGGGCGCCAGCACGTGGTGCCGGGCGGTGCGCTCGCGCTCGGCAGGCGTGAGCCGGGCGGCGGGCTCCACGAGCGGGGGAAGGGGGAGGCGCTCGGACATGCGGCCAGCCTACGGCGGGTCGTCGACAGGGGCACCGGCTGAGGTGGAGGTCGTGTTCGGCGCGCGGGATGACAGGATCGGCGTATGCGCGCCTCCCGCCCGATGGTCGTCCTCGCGCTGACGATCGCCGCCGCAGTCTGCCTCCCCGGCTGCGCAGCGCGGTCGGAGGAGGACGACGGCGCCACGCGTGAGCTCACCGTCTACGCGGCCGCATCGCTCGGCCCCGCATTCGACGAGATCGCATCGGCCTTCGAGCGCTCACATGCGCACGTGGATGTGCGCCCCCTCGTGCTGGACGGGTCGCAGGTGCTCGCCACGCAGCTGGCCGAGGGTGCTCCAGCCGACGTCTTCGCGAGCGCGGACGAGGCGACCATGGGGCGTGTGGCGGACCTCGTGCACGTGCCGCGGATCTTCGCCGCCAACACGCTCGTCATCGCCGTGCCCCCGGGAAACCCCGCCGGCGTGCGCCGGCTCGCCGATCTGGCCCGCTCCGATGCGAAGGTGGTGCTGTGCGCACCCGAGGTGCCATGCGGATCCGCGAGCCGCGCGCTGCTCGGTCGACAGGGCGTCGACGTGCGGCCGGTGAGCTGGGAGCAGAACGTGGGCGCCGTCGTCGCGAAGGTGGCGGCGGGCGAGGTCGATGCCGGCCTGGTCTACCGCACGGATGCGGTGGACGACCGCGGCGTCGACAGCGTCTCGGCCGAGGGGGCGGCGGACGTGATCAACCGGTACCCCATTGCGTCGCTGCGCGCGGCGAGCGAACCGGAGGCGGCGCAGGCCTTCATCGACTTCGTGGTGGGGGAAGCGGGCCAGCGCATCCTCGCCGAGCATGGCTTCGCAGCGCCGTGACACGATTGTGCGCCGCCGCGGGCGGTCGCCGGTGAGGGGAGCCGACGTGCGCACGACACGTGGGCACGCCAAGATCGATGGCGTGCCGCGAGACCCGCGAGCGGCCGGAGAGGTGTGAGGGAGGACGATGGGCCACGTGCGCCGTGACGACCGTGAGACGACGCGGGGCAATCTGCCGCGCATCCTGGCACTGCCGGCCATCCTGGGGCTCGCGCTGCTGGTGGTGCCGCTCGGGGGGCTCGTCGCCCGGGCCGACTGGTCGTCGCTGTGGTCTGATGTCACGGCACCCGCGGCGATCGACGCTCTTGCGCTCTCGCTGGTGACCGGGCTGATCGCGACGGGCGCGTGTCTGCTCCTCGGTCTGCCGCTGGCGATCGTGATCGCCCGATCGCAGCCGTGGCTGGCGGCCATCCTGCGCGTGCTGGTGACAGTGCCACTCGTGCTGCCCCCGATGGTCGGCGGCGTGGCGCTGCTGTATCTGTTCGGCCGCACCGGCCCCGTCGGCGCGTGGCTGCAGCAGACGGGCGTCGCGCTGCCGTTCACGACCGCGGCGGTCGTCATCGCCCAGGTGTTCGTCGCGCTCCCGTTCCTGGTGCTGGCCGTGGAGGGCGCCGTGCGCGCGGTCGGCGTCGACTACGAGAGCACGGCGGCATCGCTCGGCGCGGGGAGATGGGCCACGCTCTGGCGCATCACGCTGCCGCTGGCCGGTCCCGGGCTCGTGGCGGGACTCGTGCTGTGCTTCGCGCGCGCGGTCGGGGAGTTCGGGGCGACCGCCCTGTTCGCGGGCAACAGTCCGGGGGTCACGCAGACCATGCCGCTGGCCATCTACACGGCTTTCAACGGCGCCGGCGTCGGGCAGGGGCCGGCTGTCGCACTGTCGCTGCTGCTGCTCGTCACCGCCGTCGCGGTGCTGCTGCTCGTGCGCGCGTGGCGGCCCGGGAGCGTGGGATGACGCCCGGCGCCTCCGCGATCCCGGCCGGGCGGCCCGCGGGTCGGCGGGACCGTCGGGGGAGCAAGGAGTCGGCGAGCTCGGATGCGCCGCTCGCCGACGGCGTGGCGCTGGCCGCGGACGTGACGGTGCAACGGGGTGGGTTCCGTCTCGAGACCGAGGTGACGGTGCCGCAGGGCGAGGTGACCGCCGTGATGGGTCCGAGCGGGGCGGGCAAGTCGACCCTGCTCGGCGCGATCGCGGGGACGGTGCGCCTGACATCGGGGAGCATCCGGCTGGGTGACGGCACGGTGATCACCCGGCGGCGACATCCGTCGGCCGCGAGACGCGGAGTCGTGCTGCTCGGACAGGACGCCCGGCTGTTCCCGCATCTCTCGGTGCGCGACAACGTCGCCTTCGGCCTGCGGGTGCGGCGCATGGCGAAGGCTCGTGCGCGCCAGTTGGCGGACGAGTGGCTGTGGCGCGTCGGCCTGTCGGGCTCCGGCGATCACCGACCGCGTGAGCTGTCGGGCGGGCAGCAGCAGCGCGTGGCTCTGGCCCGCGCGCTGGCCGTCGCCCCGCGGCTGCTGCTGCTCGACGAGCCGCTCACCGGCCTCGACGCCGAGACGGCTTCCGGCATCCGTGCGGTGCTGCGCGAGCAGCTCTCCGCGACGCGCACCACCGCACTCGTCGTCACGCACGACGCGTTCGACGCGGCGGCGCTCGCGCGCAGCGTCGTCGTGATCGAGAACGGGCGGGTCACGCAGCGCGGGGCGGTGCGGCGTGTGCTCGAGACCCCCGCCACGAGGTTCGTCGCGGCCGTCGCGGGGCTCAATCGCGTGCACGGCGTGCGTGACGCCGGGCTCTGGCGTGCCCGTGGCGTCGACGGCGATGTGCGCCTCGCCGCTGCCGAGGAGTCGTCCGAACCCGATCAGGCGGATCTCGTCGCGGTGTTCCGGCCGGCGGACGTTCGCCTCGCGCGCGCCTCCGAGAGCACCTGGACCGGCGCCCTGCGCGTGGCCCGCGAGAGCCCCCAGCCGGTGGGAGAGTGGCTGGCCCGCGTGGAGCGGCTGGAGCCCACGCCCGGCGGCGCGCGCGTTCACACCGCCACGCCCGACGTGATCGTCGACGTTCCGGCGGCGCAGCTCGCCGCCCTCGCCCTCGCCCCCGGCGACCCCGTGCGGCTCGCGATCGACCCGGGCGACGTGCGGCTGATGCCGGGCGCCTGACGCGTGCGCCGCCGTCCTGCGGGATCCGCGGCCCTCGCGCGATCAGCCGCCCGTAGGCTGGACGGATGAGGCGAGGGTGCGACGGATGACGGCCGTTCCGGTCGTGATCGGCGCGCGCCCCGTCGCGGGTGCGCCGGCGGCCGAGCGCTCTTCGGGCGCTCTCGTCGACACCTTCGGGCGGGTGCACCGCGATCTGCGCATCTCGCTCACCGACCGGTGCTCGCTGCGCTGCACCTACTGCATGCCCGAGCAGGGCAACGAGTGGCTCGCGAAGACGAGCATCCTCACGCTCGACGAGATCGAGCGCATCGCCCGCGTCGCGGCGGCCGCGGGCATCACGACGTTCCGTCTCACGGGCGGGGAGCCGCTGCTGCGCACCGACATCGTCGAGGTCGTGCGCAGGCTCTCCGCCATACGGGGTCCAGACGGCGGGGCGGTGCAGATCGCGATGACGACCAACGGCATCCGGCTCCGGGAAGCGCTGCCCGAGCTGGTGGAGGCCGGTCTGTCGCGCCTCAACATCTCGATCGACACGCTGCGGCGCGATCGCTTTCGCGACCTGACCCGGCGCGATCGCCTCGACGACGTGCTGGACGGCATCGCCGCGGCGGCGGCCTCCGGTTTGAAGCCGCTCAAGCTGAACGCCGTGGCGATGCGCGACGTCAACGACGACGAGCTGGTCGATCTCGTCGAATTCGCGGTCGCGCACGACGCGCAGCTGCGGTTCATCGAGCAGATGCCGCTCGACGCGGGTCACACGTGGTCGCGAGAGCGCATGGTGACGCGCGACGAGATCCTCGCCACGCTGTCCCGGCGGTGGCGGCTGACACCCGTCGAAGGCCGTGGGGGAGCTCCGGCCGAGACGTGGGTGCTCGACGACGGACCTCATCGCGTGGGGGTGATCGCATCGGTCACCGCACCGTTCTGCGGCGCGTGCGATCGCCTCCGGCTCACCGCCGACGGGCAGCTGCGCAACTGCCTGTTCTCCACCACCGAGTTCGACCTGCTGCCCATCCTGAGGGGCGACTCGGATGACATCGATCGCGACGTCGACGCCATGATGCGCGGATGCATCCTGCGCAAGCTGCCGGGCCACGCGATCGACGACCCGACGTTCCTGCAGCCCGCGCGGGGGATGAACGCGATCGGCGGATGACCGCGCCTCGCGGTCGTCGGCTCACCTCACGCCGAGGAAGCTCCGGTCTGTCAGCACGATGGGGCCGTCCTCCGTGATCGCGATCGTGTGCTCGGAGTGGGCTCCGCGAGATCCGTCGGCGCTGCGCAGCGTCCAGCCGTCGGGGTCGGTCACGAGCTCGTCGGTGGTCTGCAGGAACCACGGCTCGATCGCCACGACGAGGCCGGGCTTGAGCGGGAAGCCGCGGCCCGGGCGTCCGTCGTTGGGGATGTGCGGGTCACCGTGCATGATGCGGCCCACGCCGTGGCCGCCGAAGTCGGTGTTGATGCTCAGGCCCTCGCCGCGGGCGACGTCCGCGATCGCGGCCGAGACATCGCCGACGCGGTGGCCCACCGTCGCGGCTCGAATCGCGGCGTCGAGCGCGCGCTCCGTGGTCTCGATCAGCTTCAGGTCCTCATCGCGAGGCGTGCCCGCCACGAAGGACAGGGCCGAGTCGGCGACCCAGCCGTCGACCGACACCGCGAAGTCCAGAGTCACCAGATCGCCGTCGCGCAGGGCGTAGTCGTGGGGCAGGCCGTGCAGCACCGCGTCGTTCACCGAGGTGCAGATCACCTTGCCGAACGGGCTCGCGCCGAACGACGGGTGGTAGTCGATGTAGCACGACTCGGCGCCGGCCTTGCGGATGAGGTCGTGCGCGCGGCGGTCGATGGCCAGCAGGTTGGTGCCGACCTTCGTCTCCTCGCGCAGCGTCGCGAGCGTCTCCGCGACGAACCGGCCGGCGGGCCGCATCTGCTCGATCTCGGCCGGGGTGCGCAGTTCGATCATGAGTGTCCTCTCGCTCGCGTCCCATTGTCGCTGATCGGCCCCTGTGCCTTCCTTGTGGATCGCGTTCGCCGGCGCGATCGGCACCTGCCACGGGCATACGATCGCGTCATGGCGCTGCGTCGCATCTTCTCCCGGTGGCTCTGGCCCGCCGCCTTCGTGCTGCCGTTGTGGCTGCTGATCGGGTGGGGCATCTCGGATGCCGGGGGATGGGCCTTCCTCTGGGTGCTCTTCATGGCACTGCCCTCCGTGCTCGTCGCGCAGGTGGCGTTCACCCTCCTCAACCGCGCGCGTCCCTCGGTGCGGCGGAGCGGAGCCGTCTCGTGGCTCGACGTCGCCGGCTTCGGCACATGGCATGTGCTGACGATCGTCGTCGGGTTCTTCGACGAGGGCTGGTTCGGCCTGACCCTGACCGCGGCGATCGCGAGTGCGCTGGCCGTACTGTGGCTGCAGCTGTGGCAGCTGTGGCGCGAGGTGTCGCCCTCGCGACTGCTGCGCGACGCCACGGCCGACGCGCAGCGCACGCTGCGTGAGGAAGGCCGCCACGGTGCCTCGTGGCCGGCCGGCGCGTCCGCCCAGCGGCACCCCGTGATCGTGCTGCGCGAGGACGACCGCCCAGACCGCTGATCCCGGCGCGGGATCAGCCCCGGCGCTCCCGCGGCGCTGGTTTGGACGGACCCCACGCGCGTGGCATAATGGATCCTTGTGCCGTGGTCGGTGCAGCCGTCGCTGCCCCCGCTTCGCCGCTCTGTCACAGGGGAGCCGAGGGTCGCATGACCTCACAGCACGACACAGACCAATTCTCAGAACTCAGCGCGGTCGACCTGTGACGGCCGCAGGAAGTGATCAGACATGCACATCCTCGACGTCGTCGACGCGGCCTCGCTCCGCTCGGACATCCCCGCCTTCGCTCCCGGCGACACCGTCAAGGTGCACGTGAACATCATCGAGGGCAACCGCTCGCGCATCCAGGTGTTCCAGGGCGTCGTCATCGCTCGTCAGGGCGACGGCGTGCGCGAGACCTTCACGGTCCGCAAGATCAGCTTCCAGGTGGGCGTGGAGCGCACCTTCCCCGTGCACTCGCCCGTGATCGACCACATCGAGGTCGTCACGCGCGGTGACGTGCGCCGCGCCAAGCTCTACTACCTGCGCAACCTGCGCGGCAAGAAGGCGAAGATCAAGGAGAAGCGCGGCTGAGTCCAGCGCTCTCGTCCACGGAACCCCGCGACCGCTTCGGTCGCGGGGTTCCGTGCGTTGGGCGCGGGTTGCGGCTGAGGTCTGCCGCCCATCGGCGGGCCGCGCGTCCCTCGCGCCGGGATATGCGACCCTGGAGGGAGCGCCCAGCATCGGCGCGCAGCAGTCTAAGGAACCCATGAGCACCGACTCCTCCGCCTCGGCGGCACCCCTGTATCGTCGTGGCCGACGCGAGGCGTCCGAGGCCACCGCGCCGCGTCGCTCCCGGGGGTGGCTGTCCTTCCTGCGGGACGTGGTCGTGATCGTGGTGATCGCGGTCCTGGTGTCGTTCCTGGTGAAGACCTTTGTGGTGCGCTCGTTCTTCATCCCGTCTGCGTCGATGGAGGACACGCTGATCGTCGACGACCGCATCCTGGTCGACGAGATCACGCCCGACTGGGCCGGCTACTCGCGCGGCGACGTGGTCGTGTTCCAGGATCCGGGCGGCTGGCTCGACCCCGTGCCGCAGCCCCAGCACACGCCGCTCGAGGCCGGTGTCGACTGGCTGCTCAGCCTCGTGGGGCTGTCGGCGTCCGACTCCGACGACCACCTGGTCAAGCGCATCGTCGGTCTGCCCGGCGACCACGTCGTGTGCTGCAATGCCCTGGGGCAGATCACGGTCAACGACGTGCCCATCGACGAGATGGGCTACATCAAGCTTCCCCCGGGCAGCTCCGAGGCCTCCAAGGACCCGTTCGACGTCACGGTGCCGGCGGGTGCGCTGTGGGTGCTGGGGGACAACCGCAATCTCTCGCGCGACTCGCGGTACAACACCGATCAGCCCGGAGACGGCTTCGTGCCTCTCGACCATGTCGTGGGCAAGGTGTTCCTGCGCACGTGGCCGTTCGACCGGTTCGGCGCCGTGGACGGGCACCACGAGGTGTTCGCGGGCGTGCCGGATGCGGAGGAGGCCGCGGGCTGATGGCCGTCGCGGTTCCGACTCTCAGTCTCGAGCGCAGGCTGCTGCGCGAGTCGCCCTACGTGTTCGCGTGCGACGAGGTGGGGCGCGGCGCGCTGGCGGGGCCGGTCGCCGTCGGCGCATCCGTGGTCGACGCGGCGTCGGCCCGGCGTCGGGTGCCCGCGGGTTTGCGCGACTCGAAGCTCGTGCCAGAGCCGAAGCGGGCGGATGTCGCGGAGCGCGCGGCTGGATGGGTGCGGGCCAGTGCGATCGGATGGGCGGAGGCCGAGGAGATCGACGAGGTCGGCATCATGCGGGCCCTCGGGCTCGCGGCCATCCGCGCGCTCGCGGCGCTCGAGGAGCGCGGCTTCGCCCCCGCGGCCGGGATCGTGCTGCTCGACGGCAACTACGACTACATCAGCCCCGCGGGCGCTGCGGGCCTGACGGTGCGTCCGGTGATCAAGGCCGACCGCGACTGCGCGTCGGCATCTGCGGCCTCGGTCATCGCCAAGGTTGCGCGGGACGCGCGGATGGTGGCGCTGCACGACGAGCATCCGGCCTACGAGTGGCACAGCAACAAGGGCTACGCGAGCCCTGTGCATCGGGCGGCGATCCGCGAGCTGGGCCTGAGCGCCCATCACCGGCGGTCGTGGGCGATCGCCGACGCGCCCACGCTCTTCTGACGCGGCGCGGCCGGGCCGGCGTGGCGCCGGCGGTGTCTTCGGCGGCCATAGGATGGACTCACCATGGATGACGAGGTCTTCGACGACTACGACCGCGAACTCGAGCTCGCGCTGTACCGGGAGTACCGCGACGTCGTCTCGCAGTTCCAGTACGTGATCGAGACGGAGCGGCGCTTCTATCTCGCCAACGACGTGAGCGTCGTGCGGCACGACACCGAGCACGACTTCTACTTCGAGCTCACCATGACCGACGTCTGGGTGTGGGACATCTACCGCGCCGACCGGTTCGTGAAGTCGGTGCGGGTGCTGACGTTCAAGGACGTCAACATCGAAGAGCTCTCCCGCCGCGACTTCCAGCTGCCCGAAGAGCTCTCGCTCGACGGCAAGTAGGCCGCACCGGCGGTCGGTCGCGAAGCGCCGGACCGACGATGTCGAAGCCGAAGCGCCGCGTGTCCCCGACAGCAGCGGCCGCACCTGCTCGATCGACTGCCTGACCTCGTCCAGCTCGAGCGACGCACGGCGGGCTTCGCGGACCGTCCACAGCCGGCGATCCCGACGATTCCCGTCCACCGGACGCACCGAGGCCGGTCGCGGCGTCCGCGGGCGGCCACGCTCGAGACATGGCACGCAAGGATGAGCTCGGACGGGCGGGGGAGGACCGCGCCGCCGCCTACCTGACGGAGCGGGGCTACGACGTCCTGGACCGCAACTGGCGCTGCGGCGAGGGGGAGATCGACATCGTGGCGGCGCGCGGCGCGCGACTGGTGGCGGTGGAGGTGAAGACGCGCAGCGGCACGGCGTACGGGCACCCCTTCGCCGCGATCGACGATCGCAAGCTCGACCGGATGTGGCGGGTCGCACTCGCCTGGTCCGCGGCGCATCCGCATGAGGCCCGCCGACGTCGGATCAGCGTCGACGCGATCGCGATCATCGGCCGTGACCCGCACACCGGAGCCCTCGAGCACCTGGAGGACCTGCGATGAGGGTCTCGCGCACGTGGGCCGTCGCGCTCACGGGGCTGAGGGGCGAGCTGGTCGAGGTCGAGGCCGACATCACGGCGCAGAAGCCGGAGTTCCGCATCATCGGCCTTGGCGACAAGGCGCTGGGCGAAGCGCAGCGGCGCGTGATGAACGCGTGCGAGAACAGCGACATGCGCCTGCCCGACCGTCGCGTGACGGTGAACCTGTCTCCCGCCGGCCTGCCCAAACAGGGCACGGGCTTCGACGTCGCGATCGCGGTGGCGTCGCTCGCGATCGACGGCTTCGTGCTGCCGGAGTCCCTCGCGCGCACCGTGCACATCGGCGAGCTCGGCCTCGACGGGCGACTGAGGCCGGTGCCCGGCGTGCTGCCCGCGGTGCACGCGGCGGCGAGTCGCGGGTTCGAGCGCTTCGTGGTTCCTCACGCCAACGCGGACGAGGCGCGGCTCGTGCCCGGCATCGAGGTGATCGGCGCGGTGTCGCTCGCCGAGGTCGCGCGGTGGCACGGCGCCGACATCGAGGTGCCGGATGTCGAACCCGTTCCGGGAGAGGCGGCGAGCGCCCGCGCCGACAACAGGTTGGACCTGTCGGAGATCGTCGGGCAGCCTGCTGCGGTCGAGGCGCTCATCGCGGCCGCCGCCGGCGGCCATCACCTGCTGATGTCGGGGCCGCCCGGGGCGGGCAAGACCATGCTCGCCCGTCGGCTGCCGGGCATCCTTCCGCCGCTCGACGACGCCGCGGCTCTGGAGGTCGCATCGCTCCGCTCGCTGGCGGGGGAACCCGTCACGGCGCTCGACCGGACGCCGCCGTTCGAGGCGCCGCATCACTCGGCCACGATCGCCTCGCTCGTGGGCGGCGGGTCGCGCACCGCGCGACCGGGTGCGATCGCGCGGGCGAGCCGGGGCGTGCTGTTCGTCGACGAGGCGGCCGAAGCGCCTGGCGGCGTGCTCGACGCCCTGCGGCAGCCGCTCGAGCAGGGGCGCATCGAGATCCATCGGGCGGGGTTCCGCGCGGAGTTCCCCGCCCGGTTCCAGCTCGTGCTCGCGACGAACCCGTGTCCGTGCGGCGAGTACGGTGTGCGGGGCGGCACGTGCGTCTGCGCGCCGAGCGTCGTGCGCCGCTACCTGTCCAAGCTCTCGGGGCCCCTCCTGGATCGCATGGACATCGACCTGCGCCTGCAGCGCGTCGCGTCTTCGCAGCACGACGCGTCCCCGCCCGTGACCACCGCGCGGGCGCGGGAACGTGTCGCCGCGGCGCGTGAACGCGCTGCGTTCAGATTGCGCGAGACGCCGTGGCGGCTCAACGCGGAGGTCCCCGGCGCCTGGCTGCGCCAGGGCCCACGCCCTGTGTCGCCCGAGGCGCGGCGCGTGCTCGAGGCGGCGCTGCAGCGCGGTGCGATCACTCTGCGCGGCTATGACCGCATCCTGCGCGTGGCCTGGACGCTGGCCGACCTCGCGGGACGGGATGAGCCGAGTGCGGTCGAGGTGGGACAGGCGCTGTTCCTCAAGAAAGGCGTCACGGCGTGAGCGCCGGGGGATTGCTGTCCGACCCGGACTTCCGGCGGGCGGCGGCATCGGTCGCCGTGCAGGGGGACGACCGAGAAGCCGTCGCCGCGCGAGCGGCGTGGACCGCCCTGGCAGAACCGGGCGATGCGATCGCGGGAGCCCTCGTGCGCCTGCTGGGAGCGGCGCGTGCGCTCGATGCGGTTCACAGCGCCGTCCATGACGGGCTGCTGCCCGGGATCCCGGACGTCTCGGCTCGCGAGCTGCGCGCCGCGATCGACCGCTGGGCCCCGCGCCTCGACGTGGCGCTGCTGACATCCCGCACGCAGGCCGCGGCGCGCTCGCGCCTCGCGCTGCTCAGCCCCGAGTGCAGGCTGTGGCCCGCGCGCGTGGACGACCTGGGAGATCACGCCCCGCTGGCGCTGTGGGTCCGCGGCGAGGTCGCGGCGGTCGCGGGGCTCGAGCGCGCGGTCGCTCTCGTCGGGGCGCGAGCGGCGACTCCCTACGGCGAGCACCTGTCGGGCACTCTGTCGGCAGAGCTCGCGAGCACGGGCGTCCCTATCGTGTCGGGCGGCGCATACGGCATCGACGGCGCCGCACACCGCGCCGCGCTCGGCGCCGGGGGTCTCACCGTGGCGTTCGTGGCGGGCGGCGCCGACCGGGTCTACCCGGCCGCTCACGCGCACCTGTTCTCGCGGATCGCCGAGCAGGGGGCGATCGTGAGCGAGATCCCCTCGGGCGGGACACCCACCAAGTGGCGGTTCCTCCAGCGCAACCGACTCATCGCGGCAGCGAGCGCGGCGACCGTCGTGGTGGAGGCGGGGTGGCGCAGCGGGTCGCTCAACACGGCGGGGCACGCGGCCACGCTCGGCCGGCCGCTCGGCGCGGTGCCCGGGCCTGTGACGAGCGCGACGTCGGAGGGGTGCCACCGCCTGCTCCGAGAGTTCGACGCGGCCTGCATCACGCGCGCCCAGGACGTGCGCGAGCTGCTGGGCGACTGGTCCGGCGAGGAGCGCTCCGGTCCCGACCGGCCGCGGCCCGAAGCCATTCGGGTGCTCGACGCCCTCGCGGTGCGCGCGTGGCGCGCTCTGGACGACATCGCGCAGCGGTGCGGGATGTCCCTTCCGGATGTGCAGGCACAGCTGGGACTGCTCGAACTGGACGGCCGGATCGAGTCATCCGCGGAGGGATGGCGTCTCGCGCGCACCTGACGGGACGCGGGAGGAGCGGCTCTGTTCGCGGTCGACGGCGGGTCGGATGAGGCGGACGGTCGCGCCGCGGGGGAAGCTGGAGATATGCGGATGACGCGTGCGATCGAGCTGTTCGCCACGCACCTCGAAAAGGTGAGGCGGCTGTCACCGGCGACTGTGCGCGCGTACCGCAACGACCTGCGCGCTCTCGTCGAGACGACCGACGACGTCGATATCGCCGACGTCGACCTCGAGCATCTGCGGGAATGGCTGTGGCGCGCCGCCCAGCGCGGCGACGAGCGCTCGACCCTCGCGCGACGCACGTCATCGGCGCGCGCGTTCTTCCGCTGGGCGCACGAGGAGGAGCTGGTCCCCGCCGACCCGAGTCTCCGCCTCGTGGCCCCCAAACGGGGCCGGACCCTGCCCCGGGTCGCGACGGCGGATGCCCTGCGCGATGTGCTCGACCGACTGGAACGCGTCGCGGCCGACGGAGAGCCGATCGCGCTGCGCGATCACGCCGTGCTCGAGACCCTGTACGGGGCCGGCATCCGCGTCTCGGAGCTCTGCGGGATCGACGTCGACGACGTCGATCTCGACCGCGGAGCCGTGCGGGTGCTCGGAAAGGGCTCGAAAGAGCGGGTGGTGCCGTTCGGCGCACCGGCCAAGCGCGCCATCGGCGCGTATCTCACACGGGCGCGGCCCGTGCTGCGCGCCCGTGCCTCTGCCGGCGGCCCGGCGCTCTTCCTGGGCGCCCGCGGCGGACGGCTCGGTCCTCGCGCGGTGTACGACCTGGTCGCGCGCGAGGTCGGCCCGGCACTGGGGTCGAGCGCCGTCGGGCCCCACGCGCTGCGGCACTCGGCAGCGACGCACCTGCTCGACGGGGGAGCCGACCTGCGCGCTGTGCAGGAGCTGCTCGGGCACGCCAGCCTCGGCACGACCCAGATCTACACGCACGTGTCGTCCGAGCGGCTGGCCGCCGCCTACCGGCTCGCCCATCCCCGAGCCTGAGGCGCCACGGCGACACCCGCAGCCGGGAATCAGCAGCAGGCAAGCAGCACCGCGCGCGGCACACCGCCGAGCATCAGAAGCGGGTTGACGTACTCGCCGTCGAGACGCGCGCCGAGGTGCACAGATCCGGGCGCCGAATGCCCGCCCGTCGCGACGTGCCCGACGACCTCCCCGCGCGCGACGCGATCGCCCGGATTCAGCGTGGTCCGCACGGGCTCCAGCGTGGACACGAGACCGCCTCCGTGGTCGATCGTCAGCACGGGGCGGTCGACCACGGTGCCCGCGAAGGCGACCACTCCCGATGCGGGCGCGCGAACCTCGTCTTCGGAGTCGGCGGCGATGTCGAGCCCGCGGTGGCCCGCGCCATACGCGTGCGCGGGTGCCGAGAACGCGACGACGATCCGTACGCCCCGGGAGACCGGCCACACCCACGCCTCGGCGGTGTCGATCCGCGCCTCGGCGTCGGGCGGGGCTGTGACCGCCTCGAGAGACGCCGCGACGGGACCCCCGCCCCAGGACGCGAGCGGGAGCGCGAGCGAGAGCGCGGCGGCGGCTGCCCGCCCGGGGAGCGACAAGAGAAGTGAACGTGGCATGTCGCCAGGGTCGCCGACTCTCCGAGTGCGCAGGCCGCGAGCGAGGTGGCGGGGACAGCCGTGGCGAGAGTGTGCGCCTGGGGACGACCGTGGGAGCGTCCGATGGCCGACGGGGGCGGGCGCGCATGATCGGGGAGCCGCCCTGATACACTGGAGGTCGCATCCCGTGTGTCGGGATGACTCCGCGTGCCTACAGCGATCGCGTCTCCGGACCACATCGCGGCATCCACTCCCATCGGTCCCTTTCGAGGGCGGAAGTGCGCCGGGCACCAGGCTCGCCGGTCGATCGACCGGCAGATCAACCGCAATCGGCATGCGCCGCCTCGCGAGGCGCGCCATGCCCGGAATCAAGGAGACAGACCATGGCTGTGGTCACCATCCGCCAGCTGCTCGACAGCGGCGTGCACTTCGGACACCAGACCCGTCGGTGGAACCCGAAGGTGAAGCGCTTCATCCTCACGGAGCGCAGCGGCATCCACATCATCGACCTGCAGCAGTCGCTGACGTACATCGACAAGGCGTACGACTTCGTCAAGGAGACCGTCACCCGCGGCGGCACCGTGCTCTTCGTCGGCACCAAGAAGCAGGCCCAGGAGGTGCTCGCCGAGCAGGCGACCCGCGTCGGCCAGCCCTACGTGAACGAGCGCTGGCTCGGTGGTCTGCTGACCAACTTCCAGACCGTGTCGAAGCGCCTCGCGCGCATGAAGGAGCTCGAGGAGCTCGACTTCGACGACCCGGCCGGCACCGGCTTCACCAAGAAGGAGCTGCTGCTCAAGAAGCGCGAGCTGGACAAGCTCCACAAGTCGCTCGGCGGCATCCGCAACCTCACCAAGACGCCCTCGGCGCTGTGGGTCGTCGACGCCAAGCGCGAGCACCTCGCGATCGACGAGGCCAAGAAGCTGGGCATCCCGGTGATCGGCATCCTCGACACGAACGTCGACCCCGACGACCTGCAGTACCCGATCCCGGGCAACGACGACGCCATCCGCTCGGTCTCGCTGCTGACGCGCATCATCGCCGACGCCGCCGCCGAGGGCCTGCAGGCCAAGCACAACCCCGAGGGCGACGCCGAGCCGCTGGCCGAGTGGGAGCGCGAGCTCCTCGAGACCCCCGCCGAGGCTCCTGCCGAGGCCGAGGTCGCCACCGAGGCGCCCGCCGAGGCCGAGACCCCGGCCGCCGAGACCACCGAGAAGTAAGTCGTCCGGGTCCGATCCGGATCCACCGAACCTGAGGAGCCAGAACCCATGGCCAACTTCACCATCGCCGACATCAAGGCGCTGCGCGAGCAGCTCGGCACGGGCATGGTCGACACCAAGAAGGCGCTCGAGGAGGCCGACGGCGACGTCGAGAAGGCCACCGAGATCCTCCGTCTCAAGGGCGCGAAGGGCAACGCGAAGCGTGCCGACCGCTCGACGAGCGAGGGCCTGGTCGCGTCGCGCGAGGTCGACGGCAAGGTCACGCTGATCGAGCTCGCCTGCGAGACCGACTTCGTCGCCAAGAACGACCGCTTCATCGCGCTGGCCGACAAGGTCGCCGACGCTGCCGCAGCGGTCGCCGCCGACTCGGCCGAGGCCGCCCTGGCCGCCCCCGCGGGCGAGCAGACGGTCGCCGAGCTGATCTCGGACGAGGCCGCCATCATCGGCGAGAAGGTCGAGCTGCGTCGCGTGCGCACGCTGGAGGGCGATGCCTTCCAGGTGTACCTGCACAAGACCAGCAAGGACCTCCCCCCGCAGGTGGGTGTGGCCGTCGCCTACACCGGTGACGACGCCGAGACCGCTCGCAGCATCGCGCAGCACATCTCGTTCGCGAACCCGTCGTACCTGACGCGCGACGAGGTCCCCGAGGCCGAGGTCGAGAAGGAGCGCACGCTCGTCACCGAGCTGACGCGCCAGGAGGGCAAGCCCGAGGCCGCCCTCCCGAAGATCGTCGAGGGTCGTCTGAACGCCTACTTCAAGCAGGTCGCCCTGCTCGACCAGGCGTACGCGAAGGACGACAAGCAGACCGTCAAGCAGGTGGCCGACGCCGCCGGCATCACGGTGACGGGCTTCGTCCGCTTCAAGGTCGGCGCGTAACAGCGTCGCAAGGGGGCTCGGATCCACGGATCCGGGCCCCCTTTCCGCGCCACCGGTCCAGGTGGTGCGCCCCCATAGACTGAACCGACCGGGTGAGCGCGAAGCGTGCGCGTGCGGGCGGCGCGAGTGCGCCCGCCCTCTCACGCCCGATGGAGTGAAGCGACAGCGTCTGGCGCGGCGAGCGGCACCCGCAGGGTGCCCGAGCCGGGCGAGGTGCGTGAGCAGGAGAATACTGTGATCCATGAGAAGACCGGACGCCGCCGCGTCCTGCTGAAGCTGTCGGGCGAGGCCTTCGGCGGCGGTCAGCTGGGTGTGAATCCGGATGTCGTGAGCCAGATCGCGCGCGAGATCGCAGAGGCGAGCGACAGCGTCGAGATCGCGATCGTCGTCGGTGGCGGCAACTTCTTCCGCGGTGCCGAGCTGAGCCAGCGCGGCATGGACCGAGGACGTGCCGACTACATGGGCATGCTGGGCACCGTGATGAACGCGCTCGCGCTGCAGGACTTCCTCGAGCAGGCCGGAGCGGCCACGCGCGTGCAGTCGGCGATCGCGATGACGCAGGTCGCCGAGCCGTACATCCCGCGTCGCGCGGAGCGTCACATGGAGAAGGGGCGCGTCGTGATCTTCGGCGCGGGCGCCGGCCTGCCCTACTTCTCGACCGACACGGTCGCGGCCCAGCGCGCGCTCGAGATCGGCGCCGACGAGGTGCTCGTGGCCAAGAACGGCGTCGACGGCGTGTACACCGCCGATCCCCGGACCGACCCGACCGCGACCAAGCTGGAGACGGTGAGCTACGCCGACGCCCTGGTGCAGGGGCTCAAGGTCGTCGACTCGACCGCCTTCAGCCTCTGCATGGACAACCGGATCGACATGCGGGTGTTCGGCATGGAGCCCGCCGGAAACGTCACCAAGGCACTGCGGGGCGAGAAGATCGGCACGCTCGTCACCGCCTGACCCCCCGCGGACGCCCGTTCGGGCGTGATCTCGGCGCCCGCCGGAGCGCTGCGCTCCCAGACCGTGCACATCCGGCACACTAAACTCTGCTGTACCACCTGATGAATGGAGTCACCGTGATCGCGGACGTCCTGGCCGACGCCACCACTCGCATGGATCGCGCCGTGGAGGCGGCGAAGGAGGACTTCGCGACGGTCCGCACGGGACGCGCGAACCCGCAGCTGTTCCAGAAGGTCCTCGTCGACTACTACGGCACGCCCACGCCGCTGCAGCAGCTCGCGGCGCTGGCCAATCCCGAGGCTCGCACCCTGATCGTCACGCCGTACGACAAGTCGGCTCTCAAGGCGATCGAGGACGCCATCCGCGACATGCCGAACCTGGGAGCGAACCCGACCAACGACGGCAACCTGATCCGCATCACGATGCCGGAGCTGACCAGCGAGCGCCGCAAGGAGTTCGTCAAGCTCGTGCGCTCGAAGGGCGAGGACGCGAAGGTGCGCATCCGCGGCATCCGGCGGCAGATCAAGGACGACCTCGACGCCCTGCGTGACGAGATCGGCGAGGACGAGATCGTGCGCGGCGAGAAGGAGCTGGACGCCATCACCAAGGCGCACGTCGACAAGATCGACGACGCGCTCAAGCACAAAGAGGCCGAGCTTCTCGAGGTCTGAGCCCATGAGCGACGTTCCCGAGGCTGGAAGGGGCGCCTCCGATCCGTCGCGGCCTGGCCCCGTGCCGCCGGAGCCCGCGCCGTCGGAGGCGGCGCCGTCGGAGGCTGCGCCGTCGGAGGCTGCGCCGTCGGAGGCTGCGCCGACGCGTGGTGAGCACGCCGCCGCCTTCCAGGCGCGCATCCGTGCGGCACGCAGCGAGTTCGAGCAGCACGCGGCGCACGCGCGCGACCAGTTCGACGAGGCGAACGAGCGCATCAAGGAGCGCACGGGGCGCGATCTCATCCGCGCCGTCGTGCTCGGGCTCGTGATCGGTCTGATCACGCTGTCGTCGCTGATCTTCGTGAAGTGGACGTTCGTGCTCTTCGCGCTGGCGGCGGTCGGGTTGGCGGTCTTCGAGCTGTCGCGTGCGCTGCAGGCGGGCGGTCGCCGCGTCGACCTGGTGCCGCAGCTGGCTGCCGTGCCGCTGCTCATGGTGTCGGGATACCTCGGCGACCCGTTGCTGCACTGGTCGATGCTGTTCGCGTCGCTCGCGTTGATCATCGTGTGGCGCCTGCTCGCGCAGATGGCCGCGCAGGATGGGCGCGTCTACGCCGATGTGCTCGCCGACGCGGTGGTCGGGGCGTTCATCGCCATCTACGCGCCCTTCCTCGCGAGCCTCGCGCTCGTGCTGCTGCGAGAGCCGGGCGGTCAGTGGTGGGTGCTGGCGTTCATCATCCTGGTGGTCATCGCCGACACGGGCGCCTATGCGGCAGGGCTCGCGTTCGGACGGCATCCGATGGCACCGCGCATCAGCCCGAAGAAGACGTGGGAGGGCTTTGCCGGTGCCGTGCTCGCCTCGCTCGTGGCAGGTGCGCTGCTGGCGCAGTTCATGCTGGGGCTGCCGTGGTGGACGGGGCTGATCATCGGCGGCGCGCTCGTGGCCACCGCCACGGCGGGTGACCTCGCGGAGTCGATGCTCAAGCGCGACCTCGGCATCAAGGACATGAGCTCGTGGCTGCCGGGGCACGGTGGCGTGCTGGATCGTCTCGACAGCATCCTGCCGTCGGCGACCGCGGCCCTCGCCCTCCACCACCTCCTGGCTCCGCTGGGGATGTCATGAGCGACGACGACCGCGCGCAGCCGTTCCCCGTCGCCCAGGGGCGCGAGAAGGGCTATGACCGTGAGGCGGTCGACGCGTTCCTCGACGCCGCCCGCCGGTCGTTCGAGCTCGGCACGGATCGTGACGGGACACGCGTGCTGGATGCGCGCGCCGTGCGCGAGGCGGCGTTCCCTCTGCGGCGTGGCGGATATCAGATCGCCGCCGTGGACGCGGCGCTGAGCCGGGTCGAGGACGCGTTCGCCGCCCGCGAGCGCGAGCGCGCCATCGCGACGGTCGGACCCGAGGCGTGGGTCGAGCGCGCGCGCGCCGACGCGCAGGTGATCCTCGACCGGATGAGCCGCCGACCCGGCGAGCGATTCGACCGCGTGGGCATCCTGGCCTACGGCTACGCGCCCGACGAGGTCGACCTGGTGACCGACCGGCTGACCCGTTACTTCGAGTCGGGGGAGCCCGTCACGGTCGAGCAGGTGCGCGCGGTCGCGTTCCGTTCCGTGCGCGGCGGTTATCGCGAGGAGCAGGTCGACGCCCTGCTCGATGCGGTGGTCGACGTCATGCTCGCGGTGCGCTGAGAATCGATCACGATTCGATCACGAACGGCGATGACATCCTCGGGGTGTGAAGGGTAGACTTGGCGGACTGTGACTTCCGCCTACGAGACCCGAACCCGCGAGACGGCCCAGTCCACCCAGACACTCACGCGTCGCGACGCGCGCGCGATGGCCACCCGCACCCCGACTCCCGCCCCGACGCGGCTCAGCCGCCGGCGGGGCGTGCTGAACGCCTTCGCCGGTGTGGCGGCCTTCGGCTTCCTGGCCGCCTATCTGGTTCCGACGACCGCCGCCTTGGCGGAGGGCGTGCCCGCCTCTTCGTTCGACGCCGCCGCGTCGGATGCCCAGGTGTACGTTGCCGCGGCGGACCTCTCGCCGGCGGGCAGCATCCAGTACGGCACGTACGCGGTGCAGCTCGAGGCGCAGGCCGACGGCACGCCGCACCCCAAGGCGTCGCGCGACGAGTGGGCCGCGTATGCCGAGGGCGAGGGCATCGAAGTGCCCGCGGAGGCGACGCGTGAGGACATCGTGAAGCTCGTGGCCGAGGCGAAGGCCGAAGCGGAGGCCGAGGCGCAGCCGCCGGCCGCGCAGCCCGCCTCGTCGGGCGGCGGCTTCGCGGCGCCGTTCTACTCGGGTGGCGGCGCGCCGGAGGAGTGGATGGCGGCCGCCGGCATCGCTCAGAGCGACTGGGGCTACGTCGACTACATCGTGTCGCGCGAGAGCGGCTGGAACCCCAACGCGACCAACCCCTCGTCGGGTGCGTGCGGTCTCGTGCAGGCGCTGCCCTGCAGCAAGGTCCCCGGTGGCGGCTACAACCCGGTTGCGAACCTGCAGTGGGCCAACGGCTACGCGGTGGGCCGCTACGGCAGCTGGGCGAACGCGTACGCGTTCTGGACCGCCAACCACTGGTGGTAGGCCGCGCGTCATGCCCCGCTCGCACCGTCGTCGCCGCGAGGATCGCGACGACGACTCGCTCGACCGCCTGATCGCGGGATGGCGGCGTACGGAGACGCGCCGCGGCCGCGAGTACTCGGTGCAGCCCGTGTCGGGTGCCCGATCGGAGAAGAGCTACGCGTGCCCCGGCTGCGGCGGCACGATCGGCATCGGAGTCGCCCACGTGGTGGTGTGGCGCGAGGACGGCGTGCTGGGCGCCGCGGCCGACCTGGCCGCGCGTCGCCACTGGCACACGCACTGCTGGAGGACGGCCTGACGGCCGGGGAGGACGCTGCACATGGAGATCCGCGGAGCCGCACTGCTTCCCGCACGGCGCGAGGACATCGAGCTGCACACGAGCGACGGGCTGACGCTCGTCGGGGAGCTGTCGCTTCCCGCGGAACGTGAGCCCGTCGCCACGCTCGTCACCCTGCACCCGCTGCCCACGCACGGCGGCTTCATGGACTCGCACATCATCCGCAAGGCCGCGGCCCGCCTTCCGGCGCTGGCAGACCTGGCGGTGCTGCGCTTCAACACGCGCGGCACCACGTCGCCGCGAGGCACGAGCGAGGGCGCCTTCGGCGACGGTGTGGCGGAGGAGGCCGACGTGGCCGCGGCGATGGCCTTCGTCTCGGAGCGAGGGCTGCCCGACCCCTGGCTGCTCGGCTGGTCGTTCGGCACGGAGCTCGCGCTCAAGTACGGGCTGCGCCACGACATCCGTGGCGCGATCCTGCTGTCGCCGCCGCTGCACCGTGCGACCGACGAGGACCTGCGCGCATGGGCCGGAGACGCGCGCCCGCTGGTGGCGCTCATCCCCGAGTTCGACGACTACCTGCGCCCTGCCGAGGCTGCCGAGCGCTTCTCGGCGATCCCGCACATCCGGCTCATCGACGTCGAGGACGGCAAGCACCTCTGGGTGGGGGAGAAGCAGACCTTCCGGGTTCTGAGCGAGATCGTGGGCGTCGTCAACCCCGCGGCCCTGCCGCTGCCCACGCAGTGGCCGGGCGACTGACGGCGCGGTGCTCCGCGGGTCAGCGCTCGTTCATGCGCGGGATGACGACCTGGCGGTAGATGATCAGGATGCTCGCCGCGACCGGGATGGCGATGAGCGCGCCGAGCAGTCCGAGCAGGGCGCCGCCGGCGAGCGCCGCCACCACGACCACGCCGCCTGGCACCGACACGGCGCGGCTCATGATGCGCGGGGAGAGGACATACGCCTCGATCTGCATGTAGATGAGGTAGTAGATCGCGGCGATCAGCGCGGTGGTCGGCGACCCGAGGCCGGGCACGAGGCAGGTCAGCGCGATGATCGTCGAACCGGTCAGGGTGCCGACGAGCGGGATCATCGAGCCCAGGAAGGCGACGACCGCGAGCACGGCCGGGAAGGGGGCGCTGATGATGTTCAGGAACACGATGCTCAGCACGCCGTTGATGAGCGCGAGGCTCATCTGTCCCATGACGTAATAGCCGACGGAGTCGGTGATCTGGTCGCCGAGAGACACGAACGTCGGCCGCTTGGAGGCGGGCGCGAGCTGGTAGATCGCTCGCTTGAGCGAGGGGGTCGAGGCGGTGAAGTAGATCGTCAGGATGATCACGATGAACGCGCCGAACAGACCGTTCACGACGCCGAAGGTCGCGCCCACGACGCCCTCGCTGATGGTGTCGATGTTGCCGAGCAGCCAGTCGTTGACGTTCAGGAAGATCCCGTCGATGTCGAGCGTGGGGAAGATGCCGAGCAGCCACTGGCGGAGATCCGTCTGCCACGTGCCCCGGTTGACGATGTCGGTGACGGCCTTCACGAGCTGCCCGACCTGCGCGACGAGGACCGGCAGGATGATCAGCACGATGCCGGTGAAGAGCCCGAGAACCGCCACAAGGGTGGTGAGCACGGCAGCCCAGCGGGGGAACCGGTGACGCTCGAGCCAGGAGACCACCGGGTCGAGACCCAGGGCGATGAACAGCGCCGTGCCGACGTAGAGCAGGATCGTGGAGAGGGATTGAACGCTCTGGAGCAGGAGGATGCCGAGACCGACGCCGAGGGTCGCGACCAGTGCGACCCGGAACGGGTTGTGGATCTTCAAGCGTCCTCCTCAGGGCGTGGTCTGTGACGCAAGGATATGGGCCCCCGGCCGCCCAGCCGCGCCATGACCTGCTCCTGGGCGACATTCAGACCGTGTTCGCTAGTCTGGAGAGTCGAGTGCTGAGACCCGCCGCCCGAGCCGGGGGTCGTGTGAGGAGTCGGATTCGTGCGTTTCGTCTGGGCGGTCATCGCCTTCGTGCTCGCAGCCGCGCTGATCGGCGCCGGCATCGCGCAGCGCACCGTTTTCCTGGGGCCCGACAGCGCGAGCACTCGCGTCGAGATCGAGGAGGAGCAGCCGTACATCCTCGTCGACGCCGAGGTCTTCCGCGCCCACACCGGGACGCAGACGCTCGAGGTCTCGGGTGCGGAGCAGGTCTTCGTGGCGTACGGGCGCACGGCCGACATGGAGGCCTGGCTCTCGGACGCCCCCTATAACCACGTCACGCTGAACGACGCGGGCGAGGCCGTGACCGAGTCGGTGCCGGCCGCAGAGCCCACGTGGGAGGGCCCCGAGTACCCGGGTCGCAGCCCCGCGGGGTCTGACCTGTGGCTCGAGGAGCACTCGGCGGAGAACGAGTTCAGCAAGCGACTGCAGCTGCCCGAGGGCGTGAGCGTGCTGATCGCGTCTGACGGCCACGCGCCCGCGCCGAGCGAGGTCTCCATCGTCTGGCCGATCTCCAATGCCACGCCCTGGGTGGGTCCGCTGATCGCCGCCGGGGCGCTGCTGCTGCTGCTGGGCGTCATCCTGTACGCGCTCGGCGTGCGGCATGTGCGCCGCTCGCGCGGTCCGCGCCGCAAGGGCACGGTGCTGCCCCCGACCGAGCCGATCGCCGTCGGACGGCGTGGCCGCCGCGGTGCCGTCACGGCCGGGCGGCCCGCCAAGGAGATCTCGACCGCCGAGGGCCCCGCGGCAGATGATGCCGCAGCCGACGGCGCCGCAGCCGACGGCGCGGCCGCAGACGGCGCCGCCGCAGAGCAGCCGAACGGCTCGGTCGGCGCCGGTGGTGCGGGCGACTCGGGCGAGCCGACGTCCTCCCCGGACGACTCGTCGAGCGGTCCGCGTCGTGGGGGCCGTCGCACACTGCTCGCGCTACCCGCGATGGGCCTCACCGTCGCGCTGCTCACCGGCTGCTCGCCCGACGTATGGCCGCAGTTCACGGCGTCGCCCACGCCGTCGCCCACCGAGACGGTGGTCGCTCCCGAGAACCAGCAGGCCCCCGCGATGACCGACGCTCAGGCCGAGAAGATCGTGGCCGACGTCGCCGAGACCGTCGCGGAGGCCGATGAGACGCGCGACGCCGACCTCGCGGCGACGCGCCTCGAGGGGATCGCGCTCCAGATGCGCGAGGTCAACTACCGCATCCGCGGCGAGGTCGACGACTACCCGGCGCCGCTGGCGATCCCGGGCGGTAGGGTGCGGATCCTGCTGCCCCAGGCCTTCGACGAGTGGCCGCGCACCGCGATGCTCGTGGTCGAGGAGGACGGTGCCGAGAACGCGCCGCCGAGCATCATGACGGTCAGCCAGGCCGACCCCTGGGCGCGGTACAAGGTCTCGTCCGTCGCGAGCCTGGAGGCATCGGCGGAGATCCCCAAGCTGGCGCCCTGGTACTTCGGGGCCGCGCTCGTGCCGCCGGACTCGTCGTTCCTGTCGATCCCGCCGAGCGAGCTCGGGGCGGCATACGCAGACATCCTCGCGAAGGGCGAGAAGAGCGAGTTCGCGACCATGTTCGACCTGGAGAGCGACACGTTCCGCGCGGCCGTCGAGGAGAAGCGCGCTGCGACGCTCGCCGAGCTGAACAAGACAGGCGAGGAGACCGCGTCGCTCGAGTTCCAGCAGGGCCCCGGGCCCGGCGAGCCGACGGCCCTCGCGACCCTCGAGAGCGGTGCGATCGTCGCCGTGACGGTCGACGAGGTCGACCTCGTGCGCTCGACCGCCGAGGGAGCGCTCATCAAGCTGGAGGGCGACCGCCCGCTGGTGGCCCTCACCGGTGAGGAGACCGTGCCGGGTGTGAAGACGACCTACACCGACCAGCTGTTCTTCTCCGTCCCCGCGCAGGGGTCGAGCGAGAAGATCCGTCTCCTCGGCTACTCGTCGGGACTCCGCGACGCGGAGATCCTCGAGACCGAGGGATGAGCCGCCGCCGTTGCAACGACCGCATCCGTCGAAAGGTGATCGATGAGTGACGCCGCCCCCTCACAGCTCAATGCCGCCGCCCTGCGCGGCGCCGTGGATCTGTCCGCGCTGAAGAACCGCCCGGCACCGCCCGCGCCGGGCGCGGGCACCGCCGGCCCCACGGGCGGCTCGTCGCTCGTCATGGACGTGACGGACGCGTCGTTCGGGGAAGTGCTCGAGCTGTCGCGCACTGTGCCCGTGGTCGTCGAGCTGTGGTCGGCCCGAGCGGGCGGCGCCGATCCCGGGCTGGAGCGCGCGGTGCGCGCCCAGGGCGGGCGCCTGGTGCTCGCGCGGGTGGACGCCGACGGCAATCCTCAGCTCGTGCAGGCTTTCCGCCCCCAGTCGATCCCGATGGCCATCGCGCTGGTGGCCGGGCAGCCGGTGCCCATGTTCGCGGGCGTGGTGCCTGAGGAGCAGCTCGCGCAGGTGTTCGCCCAGCTGCTCCAGCTCGCGGCGCAGAACGGCGTGACCGGTTCGATGCCGGCGGACGGCGCCGCCGAGGCGCCCGAGGAGCCGCCCCTGCCGCCCCTGCACGCCGAGGCGTACGCGGCCATCGAGGTGGGCGACTACGAGCGCGCCATCGCGGCGTACGAGAAGGCGCTCAAGGAGAACCCGCGCGACGAGGAGGCGCAGGCGGGGCTGGGCCAGGTGCGTCTGCTCGCGCGGGTTCAGGGAGTCGACCTGCAGGCGGCGCGGCGCGCCGCCGCCGAGGCGCCCACCGACGTCGCGTCGCAGCTGCTGGTGGCCGACCTCGACATCGCCGGCGGACACGTGGAGGACGCGTTCGACCGCCTGCTGGAGCTGTTCGCGGCGCTGCCGGGCGAGGAGCGCGCCCCGGTGCGGGAGCGGCTCGTGGAGCTGTTCGGCGTGGTCGGCGCGGCGGATCCGCGTGTGGCCCGCGCGCGGACGCGCCTGACGTCGCTGCTGTTCTGAGGCACTGGTCGTCCCTGCACGCGCGGTGATCCTGTGACCGTCTACCTCGACCACGCCGCGACGACGCCGCTGCGTCCGGAGGCGCGGGACGCCTGGCTCGAGGCGTCGCAGGCGGTCGGAAACCCGTCGTCCATCCACGGCGCGGGGCAGACCGCCCGCCGGATGCTGGAGGACGCGCGCGAGCGGCTGGCCGCGGTGCTCGACTGCCAGCCGATCGAGGTCGTGCTGACGTCGGGCGGGACCGAGTCGATCAACCTGGCGTTGAAGGGGCTGTGGTGGTCGCGCCCCCACGGGGCGGACGCGGTGGTGCTTCCCGACGGCGAGCACCACGCGACGCTCGATGCGGTGTCGTGGCTCCACGAGCAGCAAGGGGCACGGGTCGTGCCTGTCGCGCTGGACCGCGACGCGCGCATCCTGCCGTCGCGTTTCGCGGAGGCGCTCGATGCGGGGGCGGCCCTGGCCACGGCGCTGGTCGCCAACAACGAGGCGGGCACCGTCAACGACGCCCGCGCACTGGCGGAGGCCGCCGGCACGGCGGGCGTGCCGCTGCATCTGGACGCCGTGGCGGCATTCGGGCACCGGCCCGTGAGGTTCCGAGCGTGGCGGGGCCAGGCCGGCGGCGCCGCCGGCCTGGTCGCGCTGAGCGTCTCAGGCCACAAGATCGGCGCCCCCGTCGGCACGGGCGCCCTCGTGGTCTCACGTGACGCGGGGCTCACGGCCCTGCTGCATGGCGGGGGGCAGCAGCGTTCGCTGCGGGCGGGGACGCAGGATGTCGCGGGTGCGACCGCGCTGGCCGTGGCCGCCGAGCTCGCGGAGGCCGAGCGGGACAGCGAGGGGCGGCGGCTGGAGCGGCTGCGCGATCGTCTGATCGCCGAGCTGTCGGCGCGCATCCCGTCTGCCGTGCTGCTCGGGGATGCGGCAGACCGGCTCCCCGGCAGCGTGCACCTGCATCTGCCGGGCGCTCCTGGCGAGTCGCTGCTGTACCTCCTGGACATGGCGGGCATCGCGGTGTCCACCGGATCCGCCTGTCAAGCGGGCGTGCCCGAGCCGTCGCACGTCGTGATGGCGATGGGGTACGACGAACGGGCTGCGCGCCAGGTGCTGCGGATCACGCTCGGCCGCACGAGCACGGCCGCCGATGTCGACGCGCTCGTCGCGGCGCTGCCCGACGCGTATCGCCGTGCGGCGGGAGGCTGAACGCGGCCCGCGCCCAGGCGCGTCTTCCTAGACTGGAGCCATGCGCATCCTGGCGGCCATGAGCGGCGGAGTCGACTCCGCGGTCGCCGCTGCCCGCGCGGTGGACGCGGGGCACGACGTCGTCGGGGTGCACCTCGCGCTGTCGCGCGCGGGCGGCACGCTGCGCGCCGGCAGCCGCGGCTGCTGCACCATCGAGGACGCGATGGACGCGCGCCGCGTGGCCGACCGGCTCGGCATCCCGTTCTACGTGTGGGACTTCTCGGAGCGCTTCCGCGACGACGTCATCGACGATTTCGTGGCCGAGTACCAGGCGGGCCGCACGCCGAACCCCTGCATGCGGTGCAACGAGAAGATCAAGTTCGCGGCTCTCCTCGAGCGCGCCCTCGAGCTCGGATTCGACGCCGTCTGCACCGGTCATTACGCGATCCTGCGCCAGGGCGAGCACGGTCTGGAGCTGCACCGCTCGAGCGAGGAGGCCAAGGACCAGTCGTACGTGCTCGGCGTGCTCACGGCGGATCAGCTCGCGCACACCTACTTCCCGCTGGGCGAGACGCCGTCGAAGACGCTGGTGCGCGCGGAGGCCGAAGCGCGGGGGCTCACCGTGGCTTCCAAGCCGGACAGCTACGACATCTGCTTCATCCCCGACGGCGACACCCGCGGATGGCTGGCCGACAAGGTCGGCACCGCCCCGGGCGAGATCGTCGACCGCTCGGGGGCGGTCGTGGGGCAGCACGACGGCGCGCACGCCTTCACGGTGGGCCAGCGAAAGGGTCTGCGTCTGGGGGTGCCGGCGCCCGACGGCAAGCCGCGCTTCGTGCTCGAGGTGCGACCGGTCAGCAACACGGTCGTGGTGGGGCCGAAGGAGGCGCTGGCGATCGGCGAGCTGGCCGGCTCGCGCTTCAGCTGGGCCGGTGCCGCTCCGCTCCGCCCGGACGAGGGCTTCCGCTGCGACGTGCAGGTGCGCGCGCACGCGGATCCGGTGCCCGCCGAGGCCGTGGTCCGCGGGGGCGAGCTGATCGTGAGCCCGGATGAGCCGCTGCACGGCGTCGCACCGGGCCAGACCGCCGTGATCTACGCGGGAACCCGCGTGATCGGGCAGTGCACGATCGACCGCACCGTCTCCGCGGTCCCGGCCAGCGTCTGAGCCGCCGTCAAGCCCCGGGGGATGTCTCACCCGCTCCATAGACTTGGCGGGTGGCTGACGGTGCGAACGACCTCCCCGACCTGACCCTCGACGACCTGACCCTCGATGAGGCGCGCGCTGAGGCACGCGACCTCACCGAACGCATCCTGGAGGCGAAGGACGCCTACTACGGGCGCGACGTGTCGCTCGTCGACGACGCGACATACGACTCCTGGATGCGCCGGCTCGAGCATCTCGAGCGAGCCCATCCGGAGCTCCAGGGGCAGGACTCGCCGACGCAGGCGGTCGGTGCGGCCGACGGCACGGTCCTGGAGACCATCGAGCACGCCGAGCGCATGCTGAGCCTCGACAACGTCTTCTCGATCGACGAGCTGCGCGAGTGGGCGGCGAAGACGCAGGATGCCGCCGGTCGGAAGGTCGCGTGGCTCACCGAGCTGAAGATCGACGGCCTCGCGATCAATCTGCGCTACGAGGACGGCGTGCTGACGTCGGCCGCCACGCGCGGCGACGGTCGCGTGGGCGAGATCGTGACGGAGAACGCGCTGCGGCTCGCCGACATCCCCGAGCGGCTCTCCGGCGAAGGGCATCCCCGGATCGTCGAGGTGCGCGGCGAGGTGTTCATCCCCGTCGCCGCCTTCGAGAAGCTCAACGCCCTGCAGGCGGAGCTGCGCGACCGCGTCGTCTCCGACGCACGCGAGCGCGGGGTCGACGAGGAACGCGCGCAGCGGTCGGCCGCGCGACGCTTCCCGGCCTTCGCCAACCCGCGCAACGCGGCCAGCGGCGGTCTGCGGCAGCAGCTCGACAAGAAGTCGGGGCTCGAGCTCGAGGCAGGCCTCGCCCGCGTGAACTCTCTCCGCCTGTATGTGCACGGCATCGGCGCGTGGCCCGACCCGCCGGTCGCGGCGCAGAGCGAGGTGTACGAGCTGCTGCGGGCCTGGGGGCTGCCGATCAGTCCGCACCCGAAGGTGTGCGCCACGATCGACGAGGTCGTGAGCTTCGTCGAGCACTTCGGCGAGCACCGCCATTCGATCGAGCACGAGCTCGACGGCATCGTTGCGAAGGTCGACGAGCTGGCGCTGCACGACGAACTCGGCGCGACCAGCCGCGCGCCCCGGTGGGCGATCGCGTACAAGTACCCGCCGGAGGAGGTGCACACGCGGCTGCTCGACATCGTCGTCTCGGTGGGACGCACGGGCCGCGCCACACCCTACGCCGTGATGGCGCCCGCGCACGTCGCCGGATCGGTCGTGCGCCAGGCCACGCTGCACAACCAGGACGTGGTGAAGGCCAAGGGCGTGCTCATCGGCGACACGGTGGTGCTCCGCAAGGCGGGTGACGTGATCCCCGAGGTGCTGGGCCCCGTCGTCGAGAAGCGCGACGGCAGCGAGCGCGCCTTCGTGATGCCGACGGAGTGCCCCGAGTGCGGCACGCCGCTGCGGCCCATGAAGGAGGGCGACATCGACCTCCGCTGTCCTAACGCGAAGGACTGCCCCGCGCAGGTGCGCGGTCGCGTCGAGCACATCGGCTCACGGGGCGCCCTCGACATCGAGGCGCTCGGCGAGGTGACGGCGGCCGCTCTGACCCAGCCCGACGTCCCGGCCGATCCGCCGCTGCACACGGAGGCGGCCCTGTTCGATCTGACGCTCGAGCAGCTCGTGCCGATCGAGGTGGTCGTGCGCGATGCCGAGACCGGCGAGCGGCGGGTCGACGAGAAGACGGGCGAGTACGTGCGGCGCGCGCCGTTCCGGCGCAACCCCACGGCGGCGGAGCGCAAGCAGGGTCTGGAGGCACCGCAGCCCTCGGCCCAGGCGCTGGTGCTCATGGAGGAGCTGGAGAAGGCGAAGACCAAGGAGCTCTGGCGTCTGCTCGTGGCGCTGAACATCCGCCACGTCGGCCCGGTGGCGGCGCGGGCCCTGGCGACGTACTTCGGCTCGCTCGACGCCATCCGGACCGCGTCGGTGGACGAGCTCGCGGGCGTCGAAGGCGTCGGATCGATCATCGCCGAGTCGCTGCGTGAGTGGTTCGAGGTGGACTGGCACGTCGAGATCATCGATCGCTGGCGGTCCGCGGGCGTGCGCTTCGAGACGCCCGGGCACCCCGGTCCCGGCGCGGTCGCCGCGGCCGGAGGTGTGCTCGACGGGGTCACGGTCGTCGCCACGGGGTCGCTCGAAGGCTACACGCGCGAGGGCGCGCAGGAGGCCATCATGAAGGCGGGTGGCAAGGCCGCCTCCAGCGTCAGCAAGAAGACCGACTTCGTCGCCGCAGGTCCCGGTGCGGGCTCGAAGCTCGCGAAGGCCGAGCAGCTGGGGGTGCGGATCATCGATGCGGCGCAGTTCCACATCCTGGTGACCGAAGGGCCGGACGCCCTTCCTCCCGCGGCGGAATAGGCTCGAGAGATGGAACACCGCACTCTCGGACGCACCGGTCGCGACGTCTCGGTCATCGGCCTCGGCACCTGGCAGCTCGGAGCGGACTGGGGCGACGTCGCGCAGAGCGACGCGTTCGCGGTCCTCGACGCCGCCTACGCGGCGGGTGTCACGCTGTTCGACACCGCCGACGTGTACGGGGACGGCCGCAGCGAGCAGACGATCGGCGAGTGGCGCCGTGCCAACCCCGGCGCCGACGTCTTCGTCGCCACGAAGATGATCCGCCGCGCCGCCGCACCGGACCTCGCGCACGCGACGCTGGCCAACTTCCGCGACTGGACCGATCGTTCCCGCCGCAATCTCGGCGTCGACACGCTCGACCTGGTGCAGCTGCACTGCCCGACCAGCGACGTCTACGAGGCGGATCGAGTGTTCGACGACCTCGACACGCTGGTGGCGGATGGCGCCGTCGCCCATTACGGCGTCAGCGTCGAGACCGTTGCCGAAGCGCTGCGCGCCATCGAGCGCCCCGGGGTCGCGAGCGTGCAGATCATCCTGAACGCGTTCCGCCGCAAGCCCCTCGACGTGGCGCTGCCGGCTGCGGTGGAGGCCGGCGTCGGCATCATCGCGCGAGTGCCGCTCGCGAGCGGTCTGCTCAGCGGCCGGTACACGCGGGAGACGACGTTCGCCGAGAACGACCACCGCTCCTACAACCGCCACGGCGAGGCGTTCGATGTGGGCGAGACCTTCTCGGGTGTCGACTACGAGACCGGCGTCGACGCCGCTGCGCGGTTCGCCGGGCTGGCGCGCGGGGCGGGTCTGGAGCCGACGACGGCCGCCCTCGCATGGGTCGCGCAGCAGGCCGGTGTCACCACGGTCATCCCGGGCGCGCGCAACCCCGAGCAGGCGCGGGCCAACGCCGCCGCGGGTGAGGTCGGACCGTTGCCGGCCGACTTCCTCGACGCCGTTCGCGACCTGTACGACGAGTCGATCCGTCCGCTGGTGCACGACCGCTGGTGAGCAGCTCCGCCGGCCGACGGCGGCCGAGCTGCGGCTGCCGGCCGGGATCGAGTACGCGGCCGGGGTCGAGTGCGCGGCCGGGATCGAGTGCGCGGCCGGGATCGAGTACGCGGCCGACGCGCTGTTCGTGCAGTGCGAGCGGCCCGCACGGGCCCCTGTGCGCCACCCGGGTGAGAGCATCGTGGGCGGCCGCCGGCAGGATGACCCGCGCCGGCGTCTGCTACGCGCGCGCGTTAGCCGCGGCGTCGGCAGATCGCGACTTCGCGCTTCGGCGCGCGAGCGCATAGGTTGACCGGTGCGCACCGTCGCGCGCTGAGGTACAGGAGGTTCTTTCCCGATGTCCGCACACAGCTGGCTGATCGTCGCGCTGGTGATCTACTTCGCCGCGATGATCGCGATCGGCGTCTACGCCGCCCTGAAGACCAAGGACCATGAGGACTACATGCTCGGCGGCAGGAACCTGCCGCCCGCTGTCGCCGCGCTCAGCGCGGGGGCATCCGACATGTCGGGATGGCTCGTCATGGGTCTGCCCGGCGCGATCTACGCGACCGGTCTGATCGAGGCCTGGATCGCGATCGGCCTGACGATAGGCGCCTACCTGAACTGGAAGCTCGTCGCTCCGCGCCTGCGCGCCTACACGGAGGTCGCGAAGAACTCGATCACGATCCCGAGCTTCTTCGAGAACCGCCTGCGCGACCGGTCGCGACTGCTGCGCGTCGTGTCGGCCGTGATCATCCTGGTGTTCTTCACGCTGTACGTCTCGAGCGGCATGGTCGCCGGAGGGGTGTTCTTCGAGAGCGCGTTCGGCGGTGACTACCTCGTCGGCATGCTGCTGGTGGGCGGAGTGACGCTGGCCTACACGCTGTTCGGCGGCTTCCTCGGAGCGTCGTTCACCGACTTCGTGCAGGGCGTGATGATCCTGGCCGCCGTGCTCATCGTGCCCGTCATGGCTGTCGTCGCGCTGGGAGGCTTCGGCGAGGTGGGCGGGTCCGTGTCGCCGGCGCATCTCTCGCTGTTCGGCGGAGAAGCGGTGACCGGGATCACGATCGTGGCGATCGTGTCGTCGCTCGCCTGGGGCCTCGGCTACTTCGGGCAGCCGCACATCATCGTGCGCTTCATGGCGCTGCGTTCGGCGCGGGAGGCCAACACCGCGCGGCGCATCGGCATGGGCTGGATGATTCTGTCGCTGCTGGGGGCCGTCGCCGCGGGTTTCGTCGGCATCGCGTTCTTCGGGTCCGACGGGCTCGACAACCCCGAAACGGTCATCCTCGAGATGGCGCAGGCGCTGATGCATCCGCTCGTCGCGGGACTCGTCCTGTCAGCCGTGCTCGCGGCGATCATGTCCACGATCTCGAGCCAGCTGATCGTGACGTCGTCGGCACTGGTCGAGGACATCTACAAGGTGGTCGCCCGCCGTGCACCGAGCCAGCGCCTGCTGGTGCTGCTCGGCCGCGCGTGCGTGCTCGTCGTCGCGATCGTCGCGGTCGTGCTCGCGCTCGATCCGGACAGCTCGATCCTCGAGCTCGTGGGATTCGCGTGGGCGGGTTTCGGCGCGGCGTTCGGGCCGACCATCCTGCTGTCGCTGTTCTGGCGTCGCCTGAGCGCCGCGGGGGCGCTCGCGGGGATGATCGTCGCAGTGGTGACGGTGTTCGTGTGGCCGTTGCTCGGCACGGGGCTGTATGAGATCGTGCCCGGCTTCGCGCTCAACCTGGTGGTCGCGGCCATCGTCAGCCGCTTCACATACCGTCCCGATGCCGAGATCGAGGGCGAGTTCACCCGGACGGCGGCCATCGTGATCCCCACGGGACCGGGGCCCGAGCCCGACGCGATCACGCGGCCCTGACGCCGCCGAGACCAGACCGCCCTCCGGATGGATCCGGAGGGCGGTCTGGTCTGGCGTCAGTCCTTGCGGTGCCGTGGCTTGCGCGCCGGGCGGTCGTCGCGCCCCGGGCGCTCATCTCGGTCCCTGCGGCGATCGCCGTCGCGCGGGCCGCGACGACCAGGGACGCCGCGGTCGGGGCGGATCTCGATCAGGCGGCCCGAGATGCGCGTGTCGCGCAGCTTCTCGAGCACGCGGCGGTCGAGGCCGGCGGGCAGCTCGACGATCGAGAAGTCGGGGCGGATCGTGATCGCTCCGAAGTCGTCGCGCCCCAGTCCGCCCTCGTTGGCGAGCGCGCCGACGATCTGGCGGGGCTCCACACGGTGCCGGCGCCCGACCTCGATGCGGTACGGCTCGTAGTCCCCGCGCCCACGCCTCGCAGGGCGTGCGTCGCGCTCTCGCGTCTCGGACCTCTCCCGCGGCGGCCGGTTGTCGCGGGCGACGGCGGCGGCCAGCGCATCGTCCTCGGGCTGCAGCAGCAGCGGCTTCTCGCCCTGTGCGACGACCGCCAGGGCGGCGGCCACATCGGCCTCCGGGACGTCGTGGTTGCGCACGTAGTGCGCGATGATGTCGCGGAACTCGGCGATGCGCTCCTCGTCCTGCAGCGCGGTCGTGATCGCATCGTCGAACCGCGCGAGGCGCGTGGTGTTGACGTCCTCCGCGGTCGGGAGCTGCATCTGCGTCGGCTGCTGGCGAGTGGCCTTCTCGATGTGACCGAGCAGGTAGCGCTCGCGCGGCGTGATGAAGCTGATCGCATCGCCCGTGCGGCCGGCGCGGCCCGTGCGGCCGATGCGGTGCACGTACGACTCCGTGTCGGTCGGGATGTCGAAGTTCACGACGTGGCTGATGCGCTCGACGTCGAGGCCGCGGGCCGCGACATCCGTGGCGACCAGGATGTCGAGCTTCGCCTCCTTGAGCTGGTTCACGGTGCGCTCGCGCAGGTTCTGCGGGATGTCGCCGTTGATGGCGGCGGCCGAGTAGCCGCGGGCGCGCAGCTTCTCGGCCAGTGTCTCGGTCTCGTTCTTCGTGCGGACGAACACGATCATCCCGTCGAAGTTCTCGACTTCCAGGATGCGCGTGAGGGCGTCGACCTTCTGGGCGTAGGAGACGACGAGGTAGCGCTGTGTGATGTTGGCGTTCGTGGCGGTCTTCGCCTTGACCGAGATCTCCTCCGGATCGCGCAGGTACTGCTGCGCGATGCGCCGGATCTGCGGCGGCATGGTCGCGGAGAACAGCGCCACCTGCTTGTCCTCGGGTGTCTGCGAGAGGATCTGCTCCACGTCCTCCGCGAAGCCCATCTTCAGCATCTCGTCGGCCTCGTCGAGCACGAGGTAGTCGAGCTCCGACAGGTCGAGCGTGCCCTTCGCCAGGTGGTCCATCACGCGGCCGGGCGTGCCGACCACGATCTGCACGCCGCGACGAAGCGCCGACAGCTGCACGCCGTAGCCCTGGCCCCCGTACACCGGAAGCAGTCGGACATCCGGCATCTGCGCGGCGTACGACTCGAAGGCCTCGGCCACCTGCAGTGCGAGCTCGCGCGTCGGGGCCAGCACGAGTGCTTGGGGGATCTTGCGCGCCGTGTCGAGGCGCTGCAGGATCGGCAGCGCGAACGCCGCGGTCTTGCCGGTGCCCGTCTGCGCCATGCCGACGACGTCGCGGCCGCTCAGCAGCGTCGGGATCGTGGCGCGCTGGATGGGTGAGGGCGTCTCGTATCCCAGTTCGCGGATGGCCGAGAGCACCGAGCCGGTGATGCCCAGCTCCTCGAATCCAGGGGTGTCGGGAGAGTCGGTGGTGTCGGTCCGGTCGCTGTCTGCAGTGCTCACCTGGTCACGCTAGCGCGCGCACATGTGCATCCGCCGGTCGAGGCTCGCCCTCAGCGCGAGACGATCTGCTCGATGCGCTCCTTCACCTGGCGGCGCAGCACCTTTCCGATCATCGACTTGGGCAGCTCGTCGAACACGAAGATGCGGCGCGGCACCTTGTAAGGGGTCAGGATGCCCCGCACGTAGGCGCGCACCTGCTCGACGTCGACCTCGCGTCCGTCCTCGGGAACGACCGCCGCGACGACCTCTTCGCCGCTGCGCTCGCTGGCCAGCCCCACGACAGCCGCGTCGGCGATGTCGGGGTGCTGACGCAGAGCGCCCTCCACCTCCGTCGGCGCCACGTTGAAGCCGCCCGTGATGATGAGCTCCTTGATGCGGTCGACGATGCGCACGAACCCGGCCTCGTCGATCGTGACGACATCGCCGGTGCGGAACCAGCCGTCGACGAAGACGGCCTCGGTCTCCTCCGGCTTGCCGTAATAGCCCCCGAACACCTGGGGACCGCGCACCAGCAGCTCACCCGGCTGCCCGGGCGCGACATCGCGGCTGGGGTCGTCCGGATCGACCACGCGGCACTCCGTACCCGGAAGGGGCAGGCCGACGCTGCCCGCGACACGGTGCGTCGCGACCGGGTTCGCCATCAGCACGGGCGAGCACTCGCTCAGCCCGTACCCTTCGACCAGGAATCCGCCCGACTCCGCCTCGAACGGCTCGACGAGCGCGGGGGACAGCGCCATCGCGCCGGAGATGGCGATCTCGGTGCCGGCGAGGGAGACGCCGCGCTCCTGGGCGCGCTTGAGCAGGCGCTCCGCGATCGGCGGAACGAGCGGCAGGAAGGTGGCTGGGTGCTTCTTGACGACATCCAGCACCATGTCGGGGTCGAACTTGGGGAACAGCACCAGACGTGCGCCCATCGACATCGCGAACGTGAGGCAGAGGGTCAGGCCGTATGCATGGAACATCGGCAGCACCGCGTAGACGTTGGTGCCCTTGCCGCGCCGGATGGTCGGCACCCACGCCCGCGCCTGGGCGGCGTTGGCCAGCAGATTGCGATGGGTCAGGGCCGCGCCCTTCGGCGTGCCGGTGGTACCCGAGGTGTACTGGATGATCGCCAGGTCGTCGGTGGCGGGGCCGGGGTGCGACGCGGGCAGGGCGGCCGAAGCCAGCAGATCCTCCCAGCGGATCGCGCCGCGAACCTTCTCGGTCAGCTGCGCGCGGGACTCGCGCGCCTTGGGGATCGGCAGGCGCAGGGCCAGCCGCATCCCCAGGGGCATCGCGCGCGTCACATCGACCGACACCAGGGTCGAGACCGCCAGGTCCGCGGGGAAGTCCTGCACCGTGGCGACGACCTTGCTCCACACGATGGCGTGCTTCGCTCCGTGATCCTCGAACTGCTTGCGCAGCTCGCGGGGGGTGTAGAGGGGATTGTGCTCCACGGCGACGGCGCCGAGCCGCAGGATCGCGTAGAACGCGATGATGTGCTGCGGGCAGTTGGGCAGGATGATGGCCACGGGATCGCCCTTGCGCACGCCGCGCGCGTGCAGACCGGCGGCAGCGCGCTCGATCGCCGCGTTCAGCTCGGCATAGCTCGTCGTGCGCCCGAAGAACTGCAGGGCGGGGGCGTCGGCGAACTCACGTCCCGATGCGGCGACCAGGTCGGGGAGCGACCCGGCGACGGGCTCGAGGTCGGAGGGGACACCGGCGGCGTAGCTGCTCACCCAGGGGCGCGGCGGATCGTAGGTCGTCACGCGTCCAGCCTAGATCCGGGCGCGCGGGCCCGCGGAGCGGCACCACGTAGACTCGGGGGGTGTCTGAAATCACCCCCGATCTCGTGCGCCATCTCGGTGTGCTCGCCCGGATCCAGCTGAGCGACGAGGAGGTGACCCGCCTGACCGGCGAGCTCGACGCCATCGTCGACAACATCGCCAAGGTCGCGCAGGTGGCCACCCCCGACGTCCCGGCGACGAGCCACCCGATCCCGATGCAGAACGTCTTCCGGCCCGACGAGGTCGCCGAGACGCTCACGACGGCCCAGGCGCTGCAGAACGCGCCGGATGCCGACGGCTCGCGCTTCCGCGTGACCGCGATCCTGGGGGAGGAGCAGTGAGCGACATCATCCGCCTCACCGCCGCGCAGCTGGCCGACAGGCTCGCCGCGCGCGAGATCTCGAGCGTGGAGGCCACGAAGGCCCACCTCGACCGCATCGCCGCCGTGGACGGCGACGTGCACGCGTTCCTGCACGTCTCGGATCGCGCGCTCGACGTGGCGGCCGACGTCGACCGTCGCCGCGCCGCAGGGGAGGCGCTCGGCCCGATCGCGGGCGTGCCGCTCGCGATCAAGGATGTGCTGGTCACGACCGACATGCCCTCGACCTCCGGATCGAAGATCCTCGAGGGATACATGTCGCCGTTCGACGCGACGGTCGTCGCTCGTTCCCGGGCCGCCGATCTGGTGCCCCTTGGCAAGACCAACATGGACGAGTTCGCGATGGGCTCGTCGACCGAGCACTCGGCGTACGGCCCCACCCGCAATCCGTGGGACCTCGACCGCATCCCGGGCGGCTCCGGCGGCGGCTCCGCCGCGGCCGTGGCGGCCTTCCAGGCGCCGCTCGCGCTGGGGTCGGACACCGGTGGGTCGATCCGCCAGCCCGCGCACGTGACCGGCACGGTCGGCGTGAAGCCGACCTACGGCGGCGTGAGCCGGTACGGCGCGATCGCCCTGGCGTCGAGCCTCGACCAGGTGGGCCCGGTCACGCGCACGGTGCTGGATGCGGGCCTGCTGCACGACGTCATCGGCGGGCACGACATCCACGACGCGACGTCGATCCCCGAGAGCTGGCCGTCGTTCGCCGAAGCCGCCCGCGAGGGCGCGCGCGGCGACGTGCTGAAGGGGCTCAAGGTCGGCGTGGTGAAGGAGTTGCCCGACAGCGGCTTCCAGCCCGGGGTCGCCGCCTCGTTCCGCCAGGCCCTGGCGCGGATGGAGGCGCAGGGCGCCGAGATCGTCGAGATCAGCGCCCCGCACTTCGAGTACGCGGTCGCCGCGTACTACCTGATCCTTCCGGCGGAGGCCTCGAGCAACCTGGCGAAGTTCGACTCGGTGCGCTTCGGCATGCGCGTGGACGTCCCCGGAGGCACGGTCGAGGACGTCATGTCGGCGACGCGCGACGCGGGCTTCGGCCCGGAGGTCAAGCGCCGCATCATCCTGGGCACCTACGCGCTCTCGGCGGGCTACTACGACGCCTACTACGGCAGCGCCCAGAAGGTGCGCACGCTGATCCAGCGCGACTTCGACGAGGCGTTCGCCTCGGTCGACGTCATCGCGACGCCCTCGGCGCCGACCACGGCGTTCCAGCTCGGCGAGAAGATCGACGACCCGCTGTCGATGTACCTGAACGACCTCACGACCATCCCCGCGAACCTGGCCGGCGTGCCGGGCATCTCGGTGCCCTCGGGGCTGGCGCAGGAGGACGGCCTGCCGGTGGGCGTCCAGTTCCTGGCGCCTGCTCGCGAGGACGCGCGACTGTACCGCGTGGGCGCCGCCCTCGAGGCGATGCTGGTGGACGAGTGGGGCGGTCTGCTGCTCGACCGAGCCCCGGAGCTCAAGGGAGGGGCCCGCTGATGGCGACGGCCACGCTGATGGACTTCGACAAGGCACTCGAGCTGTTCGAGCCGGTGATCGGCCTCGAGGTGCACGTCGAGCTCAACACGAGGACCAAGATGTTCTCGCCGGCGGCCAACCCGGCGCACGCCGACAACCACGACGCGGAGCCCAACACGCTGGTGGCTCCCGTCGACATGGGCTTGCCGGGCTCGATGCCCACGGTCAACGCCGAGGCCATCCGCTCGTCGATCAGCCTCGGCCTCGCGCTCGGCTGCTCGATCGCGCCGTCGAGCCGCTTCGCGCGGAAGAACTACTTCTATCCCGACCTCGGCAAGAACTACCAGATCAGCCAGTACGACGAGCCCATCGCGTTCGAGGGGTCCGTCGAGGTTGAGCTGTCGGACGGCACCATCGTCACGGTGCCGATCGAGCGCGCGCACATGGAGGAGGACGCGGGCAAGCTGACCCACGTCGGCGGCGCGACGGGCCGCATCCAGGGCGCCGAGTACTCGCTGGTCGACTACAACCGCGCCGGTGTGCCGCTCGTCGAGATCGTCACGAAGCCGATCTTCGGCGCCGAGCACCGGGCGCCCGAGCTCGCGAAGGCGTACCTCGCCACCATCCGCGACATCGCGATCGCGCTGGGCATCTCGGAGGCGCGCATGGAGCGGGGCAACATCCGCTGCGACGCCAACGTGTCCCTGCGGCCGCGCGGCGAGACGAAGCTCGGCACGCGCACCGAGACGAAGAACGTCAACTCGATGCGCTCGGTCGAGCGCGCGGTGCGCTACGAGATCCAGCGCCAGGCGGCCATCCTGGCCGAGGGCGGCACGATCGTCCAGGAGACGCGTCACTGGCATGAGGACACCGGCACTACGTCGCCGGGGCGCCCGAAGTCCGACGCGGACGACTACCGCTACTTCCCGGAGCCCGACCTGCTGCCCGTGGAGCCGAGCGTCGAGCTGATCGAGGAGCTGCGTGCCGCGCTGCCCGAGCCGCCGGCCGCGCGCCGTCGCCGCCTCAAGGGCGACTGGGGCTTCACAGACCTGGAGTTCCAGGACGTCGTCAACGGCGGACTGCTGAGCGAGGTCGAGGCCACCGTCGCCGCGGGTGCCGCGCCGCAGGCCGCGCGCAAGTGGTGGACGGGCGAGATCACGCGCGTCGCGAACGCCCAGGGCCGCGAACCCGCCGACCTGGTGTCGGCCGAGCATGTCGCGCAGCTGCAGAGCCTGATCGACGCCGGGACGCTGACCGACAAGCTCGCGCGCCAGGTGCTCGAGGGCGTCATCGCGGGCGAGGGGTCGCCGCAGGCGGTCGTCGACGCTCGCGGTCTCGCGGTCGTGTCGGACGACGGCGCGCTGATCGCCGCGATCGATGAGGCGCTCGCGTCCCAGCCGGACGTGCTCGAGAAGATCCGCGACGGCAAGGTGCAGGCCGCCGGTGCCGTGATCGGCGCGGTCATGAAGGCGATGAAGGGCCAGGCCGACGCCGCGCGCGTGCGCGAGCTCGTCCTGACGCGCGCCAGCGCGGAAGAAGCATAGGCGACGGCTGGAGCGTTCCGTTCAGGAGTGATGCTGTTCCGCAGTGACCGAAGCCGGTCGGCGTGGCTCGTGGCCGCGCTGACCGGCTCCGTCATGTGCGCGTTGTCCGCGGTGACTCCCGCCTCGGCGGAGGGGGCAGCGCTGTCCGGGTCGGCGCCGTCGTCCTCCGTGCGCGCCGCGGTCGAGCCGGCATCGCGCCACGACGTCGCGTCGGCCCTCGCCCGGATCATCGTGGACGAGATGTCGACCGAGGAACGGGCGTCGGCCGTCGTGATGGGACACATCGGCGGCACGGACCCGCGCACGCTGGAGCGGTATGTCGAGGACGGGCGTCTGGGCGGGTTCATCCTGATGGGATCGAACGTGCCGAAGAGCGAGCGGGAGCTGCGTCGGGTGACCGACGCCGTGGACGGGCCGGATGACACGCTGCCTCCGCTTGTGGCGGTCGACGAGGAGGGCGGCGCGGTGACGCGTCTGCCTTGGGACGACGCGCCGGCGGGCGCCGAGCTGCACGAGCGCGACCCGAGCGTCGCCCAGGCCGCGTTCGACACGCGCGGACGACTCCTGCAGGAGGCGGGTATCACGACGAACTTCGGCGTCGTGGCCGACGTCGGCACGAGGACCAGCGGGTTCATCCGTCCGCGCACGCTGGGCGCCGACGCGGAAGCTGCGGCGGAGCGCGTGGCGGCCGCGGTCGAGGGCGAAGCGCCGCACGCGTTCTCCACGCTGAAGCACTACCCCGGGCACGGCGCGGCGCCCGGAGACTCGCACAGTGCGATCCCGGAGACGGCGATGCCGCTCGACGAGTGGCGTGCCGAGCATGCGCCCCCCTTCGAGGCCGGCATCGCCGCCGGTGCCGAGCTGGTGATGACGGGACACCTCCGCTTCAGCGACGTCGACGACGCTCCGGCGTCGCTGTCACCGGCCTGGTACGACATCCTGCGCGACGAGCTCGGCTTCGACGGCGTGGCGATCACCGACGACCTGGGCATGCTCCTGTCGTCCGGCGAGGAGCGCTACACCGACCCCGTGCGCAACGCGGTCGAGGCGATCTCGGCCGGTGCCGACATGGCGCTGATGGTGGCCGGATCGGATGCCGGCACGGCGTCAGCGCTGGCGGACGGCATCGCGAGCGCGGCCGACGACGGCGAGCTCGAGCCCGAGCGGCTGCAGGAGGCGGCGACCCGCGTCGTCACGCTGCGCGTGCTGGCCTCGGGCGTGCTCGACGGGGACGCGTTCGACGACTGACCCGGATGTCCGACCCTCGCGCGACAATGGAGGCATGGGGCGAGCGGACGGGTCGGGGCGCATCGTGTCGCCCGCCGGCGCCGACGACGCAGGCACGGGCATCCTGCACGTCGACATGGACGCGTTCTACGCGTCGGTCGAGGTGCTCGACGATCCCACGCTGAAGGGCAAGCCGATCATCATCGGCGCGCCCGAAGGGCGCTCGGTGGTCTCCAGCGCCTCGTACGAGGCGCGCCGGTTCGGCGTGCGCTCGGCGATGCCGGTGGCACATGCGCTGCGACTCTGTCCGCAGGCGCTCGTCGTGCTGCCGCACTTCGACCGATATCAGGCGGTGTCTGCTCAGGTCATGGAGGTGTTCCGCAGCTTCACACCGCTGGTCGAGCCCCTGTCGATCGACGAGGCGTTCCTCGATGTGCGCGGCGCTCGGCGCCTCTGGGGCAGTCCCGGTCGCATCGCGCAGCTCATCCGACAGCGCATCGCCGACGAGATCGGCATCACGGCGAGCGTGGGCGTCGCGGCGACCAAGCATGTGGCCAAGATGGCCTCGACCATGTCGAAGCCCGACGGTCTGCTGATCGTGCCCGGCGCGCGCACACAGGAGTTCCTCGACCCGAAGCCGGTGCGCGCGATCTGGGGCGTGGGCCCCAAAGCGGCTGAGGCCCTCGAATCGCGGGCCATCCGCACGATCGCCGACGTGCGGAACACGCCGACGCCTGTGCTCGCGCGCATCATCGGGCCCGCGGGCGCCCAGCGGCTCTCGCAGCTCGCCCGCGGCATCGATGCTCGCGAGGTGGAGACGACTCGCACCGAGAAGAGCATCGGCCACGAGGAGACGTTCGAGACCGACATCTGGGATGTCGAGCTGCTTCGCGCCGAGCTGCTGCGCCTGTCCGACCGGGTGGCGGTGCGGCTGCGGCGCGGGGGCTTCGAGGCCGCGGGCGTGGCCATCAAGGTGCGGTTCTCGGACTTCTCGACGATCACACGCTCGGCGACGCTGCCGGAGCAGTCGGCCGTGGGGCAGCGCATCGGCGAGGTGGCGCGCGAGCTGTTCGGCGAGGTCGACATGCGCCTTCCGGTGCGCCTCATCGGGGTGCGCGCCGAGCGGCTGCGCCCGGCCGGTTCGGGCGGCGTGGCGCTGTGGGATGACGACGCCGACTGGAAGCGCGTCGAAGGCACGCTCGACGATGCCCTGGCGAGGTTCGGCCGCGGCGCGGTGACGCGCGCCGCTTTCCTCGGTCGTGACAGATCCGGTCACCTGCCGTCGCACCCGCGCCCGCCGGCCGACTCGGACTGAGCCTCGTGGCGACCGCGCATCCCGAGTAGCGTGGGCTCATGCCCAACATCGCACTCGAACTCGGCCGCATGTCGGCGAGCATCGGCGTCAACAGCGCCTACGGCGAGCAGCAGGATGTCGACGGCGTGCGCCTCGTGCCCGTCGCGGCCACGTGGACCGGCTTCGGCGGAGGCTCGGACGAGGCCGGCAACGGCGGCGGAGGGGGCGGCGGGTTCTCCGCGCCGATCGGCGCGTACGTCCGCCGGGGCGACACGCTGACGTTCGAGCCGAACGTGGTGTCCCTGCTCGCCGTGGGCATCCCGTTCGTGTGGGTCGCGGGTCGTGCTCTCGCCCGCATCATCCGTGTCCTCAAGAAGTAGCGCCGGTTCGTTCGAAGCCGCGTTCGCAGAGGCGCTCGTGACCATGCGCGCCGCGGTCGCCGCCCTCCAATCCGCCGCCCCGGTCATCCTGATCGACGGGCGCAGCGGCGGGGGCAAGACCACGCTGGCCGAGCGGTTGGTGTCGGGGTGGCCTCGGTCGGGGGAGCGCCCGCAGCTCGTGGCGCTCGACTCGTTCTACCCCGGGTGGGACGGGCTGGCGGAGGGAACGAGGTTGACGCACGACTGGTTGCTCACACCGCACGCGGCGGGGGTCGAAGCGCGCTGGCGGCGCTTCGATTGGGAAGCGCACGCGTTCGCGGAGGAGCATGTCGCCAGGGCCGACCGTCCGCTCGTGGTCGAGGGAGCGGGAGCGCTCACGCAGGCTGCGCGGGGTCTGGTCGACCTCGCGGTGTGGGTGGACGGTCCCGAGGTCGCGCGGCGCCGCCGCGCGCTCGCCCGCGATGGCGACAGCTACGTGCCGTACTGGGACCGCTGGGCCGTGCAGGAGGACGCGCACATCGCCCGCCACGACCCGCGCACCGTGGCGGATCTGGTGTTCGACCTGCCTTGAGGCTTCCGGCCGGTCAACCCGGCCCGAGAGCCGCGGGGCCTACAGCTCTTGCTCGGCCGCCTGCACGAGGCCTTCGAGCCGGAAGCCCAGCCAGTCGTACACGCCGTAGCGGGGATCCTCGGGATCGTGGTCCTCGTCATCCGCCACGATGCCGAGACGGTTCGCGATCACGAGGCGCACGGCGGCGAGGGTGCGCAGCCACGATTCGATGCTCGCGCCCTCGAGCGCGACGTCCACGGGCGCCAGTTCGTCCTGCACGCGCTCGACCCGCGCGAGGTCGTCCAGCACCACGCGGGCGTCGTGGGCTCGGCGCCGCAGCAGATCCGCGCGCGTGACCGCGCGGAACTCGCGCGAGGCCTCGGGGTCTTCCGGGTAGACGTCCGGAGTGAGCCGCTCGAGCGCCGGGTCGGGAATCGACGGCGTGCTGTCGACGAGATCGGCGAACTGACGCACCAGATCCGCGAGGTGCGTGGCCTCGATGCGGGTGAGGGTGAGCATCACGATGCGGTCGCTCATGCGGAAGCCTTTCTGACGGTCGCCCAGAGGCCGTAGTCGTGCATGGCCTGCGCGTGCAGCTCCATCTGCTCGCGCGCACCTTCGGACACCACGGCATGACCGTCGTGGTGGACGGCGAGCATCAGCTCCGTGGCCCGCTCGGCGCTGTAGCCGAAGTACTCCCGGAAGACGCGCACGACATAGCTCATCAGGTTGACGGGATCATTCCAGACGACGGTCTGCCACGGCCGGCCCGCCTCGAGCCGCTCGTCGAGCCGGGTCTCCTCGTCGACCTCGGGCGTGGCGAAGCCGGCGCTCGCGAACACGGGAGTGATTGTCACGGTCATGCCCATCCCAGCTCGTGCAGCCGCTCGTCGTCGATGCCGTAGAAGTGCGCGATCTCGTGCACCAGGGTCGTGTGGATCTCGTCGCGCAGCTCGTCCTCCGTCTCGCATTGGGCGAGGTGCGGTTCGCGATACAGGATGATGCGGTCCGGCAGTTCGCCCATGCCGTAGCGATCCCGCTCGGTCAGCGCGAGGCCGTCATAGAGTCCCAGCAGGTCGAGCGAGCCGTCTTCGGGCCGATCCTCGACGACGAACACGACGTTGTCCAGCCCGTCGACCATGTCGTCGGGGAGCCGGTCGAGTTCATCGATCACGAGACGCTCGAACGCATCTGCGTCCATGTCGATCATCGAATCTTCCGGGTGATTCATTGGGGTGGCTGACGGGGCTCGAACCCGCGACCCCCGCGACCACAACGCGGTGCTCTACCAACTGAGCTACAGCCACCGTGGCCCCCGATCTCTCGGGGACAACCTCTTTATTCTGTCACACTTCTGGAGCGAATGACGACACGACCGACGACGCGATGGTGCGTGCCGCGTCGCTCGTCGGACCCGGCTCGGCGACGAACACCGCGCGTCGGTAATACTCCAGCTCACGGATCGACTCGAGGATGTCGGCCAGCGCGCGGTGACCGCCGTCCTTGGCGGGGGCGTGGATGTACGCCCGCGGGAACCAGCGTCGGGAGAGCTCCTTGACGCTCGATACGTCGACGCTGCGGTAGTGCAGGTGGTTGTCGACCTGGGGCATGTACTTGGCGAGGAACATGCGGTCGGTGCCGATGGTGTTGCCCGCGAGGGGGGCCTTGCGCTCCTGCGGCGCGAAGCGGCGGATGTACTCGAGCGAGAGACGCTCGGCCTCTTCCAGCGAGACGCCGCCCGGGATCTCGTCGAGCAGGCCCGACTTGCGGTGCATCTCCGTGACGAAGTCGCCCATGTGGTCCATCGCGGCCTGCGACGGCTTGATGACGACCTGGAAACCCGGGTCGAGGATCTTCAGCTCGAAGTCGGTCACGACGATCGCGATCTCGACCAGCTCGTCGACCGTGAGGTCGAGACCCGTCATCTCGCAGTCGATCCAGACGAGCCGGTCGTTCTCGGAGGCGCCTACCATGCCGTCCAGCCTAACGACGGGCGCCGACACCGGCCGACACGAGCATGCGTCCCCCAGGCAGGATTCGAACCTGCGACCAACGGATTAGAAGGCCGTCGCTCTGTCCACTGAGCTACTGAGGGTCGCCCCCAGCGTACCGGGGCCGGCGAGAGATGCTCCGCACGGGCATCGTGTCAAGGCCTACCGGACGCGCCGCAGGCGGCGTAGCCTCGCGGCGGACGGAAGGAGTCGACGATGACTTTGACGCACACGCGGCGGCTGTACGTGGCCTACGGCCCGGCTGGGGCGGTCGGGACGATCCGCGAGGTGGAGGACGGCGAGTTCGCGGTCACGATGGCCGGGGCGGATGCGCCTGTGGGCACGTATCCGGCCCTCGACATCGCCAAGAACGCGCTGTGCGCGCACCTCAAGCCGGGCTCGGCGCGGCCGGAGTTCCGGCAGCACTGATCGCCCGGGTCGGTGCGGGGCGTGTGCGGGTGACGCGCATGGCGAAGTCGACCGCAGGGCCGATGAGCAGCGCGTAAGCCAGCGTGCCCCAGCCCACGGTGCCGCCCAGAAGCCAGCCGATGCCGAGCACGGTCAGCTCGACCGTGGCGCGGGCGCGCCAGATGCGCCACCCGAACCGGCGGTGCAACCCCGTCATGAGCCCGTCGCGCGGACCGGGCCCGAAGTGCGCGCCGATGTACAGCGCGGTCGCGAACCCCACCACGACGATGCCGCCGAGCAGCAGCAGGATGCGCCAGGCGAGGCCGCCGACCGGGGGCATGAGGTCCAGCGTGAGCTGCATCACCGGACCGACGATCAGGATGTTCAGCACCGTGCCGACGCCCGGCCGCTCACGCAACGGGATCCACACGAGCAGGATGAGCCCGCCGAGCAGGGTGACGACCCACCCGATGCCGATGCCGGTGCGCACGGCCACACCCTCGGCGAGCACGGTCCACGGGTCGAGGCCCAGCGAGGCCTCCACCGTGAGCGCGACGCCGATGCCGTAGAGCACGAGACCTGCGAGGAGACGGATGAGTCGGATGGTCACGTGCCCATCACACCCCATCCGACGGGCGGAGGATGCGGTCCAATCCGGCGTCGCTGGCTCTCTTGCCCTCGACTGACAGAGATTGGCCTGCTCCCAGGGGTCCACCTCGGCTAGCGTGGCGGCATGATGGACTCCCGCCTCACCGCACGCGCCCTCACGGCTCTCATCGGCTCCTGGCGCATGCGCGAGCCGGCGTACGAGGCGCTGGCCGATGCGATCCGCCTGCTGTGCCTCGACGGTCGCATCGCTCCGCGCACAGCGCTGCCCGCCGAGCGAGAGCTGGCCGCACGCCTCGGCGTGAGCAGGACGACCATCGCCGCGGCCTATCGGAGCCTTCGGGGCTCGGGACACATCGAGAGCGTGCGCGGTTCGGGCAGCGTCACGTTGCCGATCGGCCGACGCGACCTCGGACGCGCGGCTGCGGAGGACGGGATGATCGATCTGCAGCAGGCGAGCCCCTCGGCCTGGCCGGGGCTCGCGGCGGTGTACGCCGAGCTCGCGGCCGAGGCGGCCGCCGTCGTGGCGCGGCCGGGATACGAGGTGCTCGGGCGACCCGGCCTGCGGGAAGCCATCGCCCGTCGCTACGAGGAGCGCGGTCTGCCCACGGACCCCGCCCAGATCATGGTCACGACCGGCGCGCAGAGCGCGATCACGCTTGTGGCGTCGGTGCTCGTCTCGCGGGGCGACGCCGTGCTGGTCGAGACCCCGACCTACCCCCATGCAGCAGACGCCTTCGCGCGTGTGGGCGGCCGACTCGTGGCCGTGCCGGTCACGGTGGGAGGGGGATGGGACCTCGACCGCGCGGAGCATGCGATCCAGCGCTCGCGCCCCCGCGCGCTGTACCTCATGCCCGACTTCCACAACCCGACGGGCGAATCGATGGCCGTGGAGTCGCGACGGCGCATCGCCGAGCTGGCGCGTTCCGTAGGCGCCGTCGTGATCGTCGACGAGACCACGGCCGAGCTCTCGATCGAGCGTCGGATCGCACCGCCTCCCTTCGCGACGGTGGGAGGTGAGAACACCATCACACTGGGATCGCTCGGGAAGACGGTGTGGGGTGGACTGCGGATCGGATGGATCCGCGCGGATGTCGACACCATCCGGAGGCTCGCGACGGCCCGGCCGGCCATGGACCTCGGAACGCCCGAGTTCGAGCAGGCGATCTCCGAGCGCCTGATGCCGCTCATGCCCGAGATCCTGCAGCAGCGGTCGCAGCTGCTTCGGGAAGGGCGCGACGCGTTGATCACGGCGCTGGCGCAGGAGCTGCCCGAGTGGTCGGTGCCGCACGCGAGCGGAGGCGTGGCGCTGTGGATCGGCATCGGTGCGGCTCGGAGCTCGGCGCTGACGCTGGCCGCGCGGCGTCGCGGGCTGCTGCTGTCGGCGGGGCCGCGGTTCTCGGTCGGCGGAGGTCACGAGCGGCACATCCGGGTCCCGTTCACGGCCCCGCCCGCGCTGCTCTCGCACGCGGCGACACTGCTCGGGCAGGCGTGGCGCGACGTCGCGCACGACCGATTCGGTTCCGGCGAGCAGCAGCCCCTGGACGCGGTCGTCTGACCCTCAGGCGCGCAGGCTCGCGACGGCCTCGTCCGCGCACCAGAACTCGCCCACCTGCAGGAACCGGCCCGTGGGAAGGTGGAGCCGCTCGGCGCGGAACCGCACCCCCAGCGGATGCTCGAGGTGCCGGAGGTGCCCGAGAAGGCGGCCATCGCGATCCTGAACGCGCCACAATGCGGCGCCGGCGCGGATGAGGGTCTCGCGGCCGCGGATGCGCGGCGCGGCGACGGGGATCTCGGGAACGGATGTGATGTGTGCGGTGTTGTGCATCGAGGGACTCCTCTCCACGAGCGACCGTACGAGGGGCCACCGACATCGACACGTCCACGGGCTGTGGAACCCGCGTAGCGTGGAACACCCGACTGATGCGCGGCCGCGGCCGCCCTGCCGCTCGCGCGGCGAGAGGAGTACGACATGCAGACCTTTGTGCTGGCCGGCGGATGCTTCTGGTGCCTGGACGCGGCATACCGCGCGCTCCGGGGTGTCTCGAGCGTGGTGTCGGGCTACACGGGCGGGAGCGCTCCGCACCCCAGCTACGAGCAGGTCTGCACGGGAGCGACGGGTCATGCCGAGGCCGTGAAGATCACGTTCGATCCCGACCGGATCCCCTCAGATGTGATCCTCGACGCGTTCTTCACCATGCACGACCCGCGCCAGCTCAACCACCAGGGCGCCGACACGGGCACGCAGTACCGTTCGGCGATGTTCCCCGCAGATGACGCGCAGCGCGAGCTGTTCGAGGCGGCGCGCGAGCGGGCCTCCGAGATCTGGGATGCGCCCATCGGAGACGTCGAGGGCACGATCGTGACCACGATGGAGCCGCTCGGCGAGTTCTACGACGCGGAGGACTACCACCAGGACTTCTTCGCCAAGAACCCGACCCAGGGCTACTGCCTGGCCGTCGCGGTGCCCAAGGTCAACAAGGTGCGTGCCCGATTCGCGGAGTTCGTCGCCTGACGCCCTTCGTCCACAGAGGTGCGGATCGCCCTCGCCCCTCCCGGGCGGGGGCGATCTCGTTTTCGGGCGCCCCGGCTGCGACACAGTCGTCCCGAGGCCGCTGGGCGGCCGACCGGGGAAGGGCCCCGGTCTTGGAGGACGACCATGAGCGACACCATCACGATCACCGGGAACATCGCGACGCCCCCGCAGAAGCACATCCTGCCGAGCGGGATCGCGGTCACGCGCTTCCGGCTCGCGAGCGGCACGCGCCGCTACGACCGCGAGGCGGGGCAGTGGGTGGACGGACCCACCAACTGGTACAGCGTCGCGGCGTACCGTGCGCTGGCCGACAATGCCGAGAGCTCGTTGCACAAGGGCGAGCGCGTCGTCGTCACGGGGCGACTGAGGCTCCGCGTGTGGGAGGCGGACGGGCGCAAAGGCATGGAAGCCGAGGTCGACGCCGACGCCCTCGGGCACGATCTCCGATTCGGAACCAGCGTCTTCCAGCGCACAGTTCAGCGTCCGGCCGCGGCCGGCGCCGCTCCCGCAGCGCCGGAGGATGCGCAGGACACCGCGCAGGACGCCCAGCAGACGGCGGAGGACGCGTGGGCGACGCCGGGGGCGCCGATGGGGGAGGGGGAGCCGGTGCCGGACCCCCACCCGGACGCCGAGGTCGGCGAGACCCCGTTCTGAGGTCTGTGCGGCAGGCGCCGGACCGGACCGGATCGCGCCGTGTCGTCGGCCTCGCCACGGCGGCGCCGTAGACTCGACGCCGTGAGCCTGCGACGCGACCCACGACCCTTCCGTGCCGGGCGGGCGTCGGCGGCCCTCCTGGTCACGACGGCCACGGTCTTGCTGGCCGGCTGCGTCGCCGAGGAGCCGGAGCCCGCCTCCACTCCTTCGGCCCCCGCCACCGCCACGCCCACACCCGCTGCGACGCCTCAGCCGCCGGCACTGGTGCCCGGCGGCACAGCGGCGGACAACCTGCCGTACTTCACGACCGTGACCGAGCAGGTGTGGGCATCGGATCGACGGGCCGAGGGGCGCGCGTACGTCGACGCTCTCGTGGCGGCGGGGTTCGACAAGGCCGCGATGCAGGTCACCGAGGACTTCAGCACCGTGGGCAACCCGGCCGAGTCGATGCAGTTCTCGGTGCTCTGGGGCGACGAGTGCCTGGTCGGCCAGGTCGGGCCCGACATCGGCGAGGCCGTCACGCGCGTGCTGCCGGCGCTGCAGGACGGCAGCGTGTGCCTGCTGGGAGACACCCGGCCGATCGACTGGTGAGTCGCAAGGACTGAGATCCTGCCGACCGGATCGCGTCTCGTCGGCATCCGGGCCCGCAGCGACCCCTGCAATCCAGCCGTCGCGCCCTAGACTGGGACCCAAATGGCTGAATATATCTACTCGATGGTCCGTGCCCGCAAGAAGGTGGGCGACAAGCTGATCCTCGACGACGTCACGATGGCGTTCCTGCCGGGGGCCAAGATCGGCATGGTCGGCCCCAACGGTGCCGGAAAGTCGACGATCCTCAAGATCATGGCGGGGCTCGACACCCCGTCGAACGGCGAGGCCAAGCTGACGCCCGGCTTCAGCGTGGGAATCCTCATGCAGGAGCCCGAGCTCGACGAGTCGAAGACCGTGCTGGAGAACATCCAGGACGGCATCGCGATCAAGGCGAAGGTCGACCGCTTCAACGAGATCTCGGCGCTGATGGCCGAGCCGGACGCCGACTTCGACGCGCTGCTCGCCGAGATGGGCACTCTGCAGGAGGAGATCGACGCCGCCGACGGCTGGGACCTCGACTCCCAGCTCGAGCAGGCGATGGACGCACTGCGCACTCCGCCCGCCGACGCCGCGATCGCGCCACTCTCCGGCGGTGAGAAGCGCCGCGTGGCGCTGGCGAAGCTGCTGCTGCAGAAGCCCGACCTGCTGCTCCTCGACGAGCCGACCAACCACCTCGACGCCGAGAGCGTGCTGTGGCTCGAGCAGCACCTGCAGGCCTACAAGGGCGCCGTCATCGCGGTCACCCACGACCGGTACTTCCTCGACCATGTCGCGGAGTGGATCGCCGAGGTCGACCGCGGGCGTCTCTACCCCTACGAGGGCAACTACTCGACGTACCTCGAGAAGAAGGCCGAGCGTCTCGACGTCCAGGGCAAGAAGGACGCCAAGCTGCAGAAGCGCCTGAAGGAAGAGCTCGAGTGGGTGCGCAGCAGCGCCAAGGGCCGCCAGGCGAAGTCGAAGGCGCGCCTGGCCCGGTACGAGGAGATGGCGGCGGAGGCGGATCGCACGCGGAAGCTGGACTTCGAGGAGATCCAGATCCCGCCGGGGCCGCGCCTGGGTAACATCGTGATCGACGCGAAGAACCTGCAGAAGGGCTTCGACGGGCGCACCCTGATCGACGGTCTCAGCTTCAACCTTCCGCCCAACGGCATCGTGGGCATCATCGGTCCGAACGGCGTCGGCAAGACCACGCTGTTCAAGACGATCGTCGGCATCGAGCCGCTCGACGGCGGCGACCTGAAGATCGGCGAGACCGTCAAGATCAGCTACGTGGATCAGACCCGCGCGAACATCGATCCCAACAAGACGCTGTGGGAGGTGGTCTCGGACGGGCTCGACATCATCACTGTCGGCAAGACCGAGATCCCGTCGCGCGCGTACGTGTCGAAGTTCGGCTTCAAGGGACCGGATCAGCAGAAGAAGGCCGGCGTGCTGTCGGGCGGTGAGCGCAACCGCCTGAACCTGGCGCTCACGCTGAAGGAAGGCGGCAATCTTCTGCTGCTCGACGAGCCGACCAACGACCTCGACGTCGAGACGCTGAGCTCGCTCGAGAACGCCCTGCTCGATTTCCCGGGCTGCGCGGTGGTCATCACGCACGACCGCTGGTTCCTGGACCGCATCGCGACGCACATCCTGGCGTACGAGGGCACCGATGAGAACCCGGCGCAGTGGTACTGGTTCGAGGGCAACTTCGAGTCGTACGAGGCCAACAAGGTCGAGCGCCTCGGCCCCGAGGCCGCGCGTCCGCACCGCACCACTCACCGCAAGCTCACGCGCGACTGACGCGCGCGGCGACGCGAACGGCTGGGGCCGCCCGGATGATCCGGGCGGCCCCAGCCGTTCTTCGCGTGGTCTGCGCGTCAGCTGCTCGTCACTGGGTGAGAAGCGTGTCGAACGCCTCCGGATTCTCGGCGATCCACTGATCGACCGCTTCGCGCTCCTGGCCCTCCTCGAAGTCGTTGACGATCGTGTTCTCGAGCGTGCCGTACTCGTCGTCGTCGAGATGGAATCCCGCGATCAGCTCGGCGGCGTCGGGGTGCGCCGCGGTGAAGCCCTTGGTGGCGAGCACGTGCATGCCTTCGCTGCCCCCCATCGACCCTTTGGGATCGGTGAGCGGCTTGACGTCGTAGACGGCGTTCGCCCAGAACGGGCTCCACAGCGTCACGACGATGTCCTCGTGCCGCTCGAGCGCATCGCTCAGCTCGGTGAGCATCGCGGGGGTCGACGACGTGATCAGGTCGTATTCCGCATCCAGCCCGTACGCGCCGACGGTCGCCTGCGACAGCGCGGTGTTGCCGGCCCCGGGCTCGATCCCGATGATCTCTCCCCGGAACCGGTCGCCCTGGCCGATCAGGTCGTCGATCGTGTCGACGTCGGTGTACGCAGGCACCGCCAGGAAGTTCTGCATGCTGTCGTAGTAGGTGCCGAGATCCTCGAGGTCGTCGCCGTATTCCTCCCAGTACGACCGGTGGGTCTGCTCCGGCGATCCCGACGAGAAGATGTCGATATCGCCCTGCGACAGGCCGGCGTAGATGGGGCCCGCCTCGCTCAGCGTCTGGAACTCCACGTCGTAGCCGAGCTTCGTCAGCTGGTCCTCCAGCATGTACGCGCTCGTGAGCCCGTCGGTCCACGCCGGCAGGTATCCGATCGTGATCGTGTCCTTCTGCGGCGCCTGCGCCGAGTCGGGCGTGGACGTGCTCGAGCAGCCGGCGAGAGAGACCCCCGCGGCGGCGATCAGGGCGAGTGCGGTGCGACGGTGTCGGTGCGTCATCGTGTGCGGTGTGCTTCCTGTCGGGATGGGTGCGGCCGTGCCGCGGATGGCGCTCCCCGGCGTGCGCCAGGGAGCCGGATGTGCGAAGAGGCCGGTCTGGAGGGACCGGCCTCTTCACAGGCGAGACGCCGCGCGGATCACTCCGCCGCGACGGTCTCGAAGGCGTCGGGGTGCTCCTCGAGCCACGCGTCCACCGCGTCGGCCTCCTTGCCCTCGCCGTACTCGTTCACCACGAGATCCTCGAGCGATCCGTACTCGGCGTCGTCGAGCTTGATCCCGGCGATGAGCTCGGCGGCCTCGGGGAACTCCTCGGCGAAGCCCTTCGTGCCGAGGAAGTGGAGGGCCTCGGCCTCGCCCATCGCCCCGCGCGGGTCCTCGAGGTCCTTGATGTCATAGGCGTCGTTCGCCCAGAAAGGACGCCACAGCGTGACGACGATGTCCTCCTGGTCGTCGATCGCCGTGTCGAGCTGCGTGAGCATCGCGGGCGTCGACGACGTGACCAGCTCGTACTCGCCCTCGAGCCCGTACTCGGGCATCATCGAGTCCTGGGTCACGCCCGTCAGACCGGCCCCGGGCTCGATGCCGATGATCTTGCCGTCGAACTGGTCGGCCTTACCCTTGAGATCCTCGATCGAGTCGATGTCGGTGTACGAGGGCACGGCGATCGTCAGCTTGGCGTTGTCGTAGTAGGCGCCCAGATCCTCGATGTCGTCGCCGTACTCGTCCATGTACTTCTTGTGGGTGAGCTCCGGCCAGGCCGAGGGATAGATGTCGATGTCGCCCTGGGCGAGACCGGTGTAGAGCGGCCCAGCCTCGGTGAGGGTCTGCATCTCGACCGTGTAGCCGATCTTCTCGAGCTGGTCGGCGAGCAGGTAGGCGGTGCTCAGCCCGTCGGTCCAGGAGGGCAGGTAGCCGAGCGTGATCGTCCCGAGGCTGTCCCCGGAGTCGTCGGCGTCGGAGGAGCCGGCGCCGCCGGAGGCGCAGCCCGCGAGAGCCAGGCTCGCCATGGCGCTGAGGGCGAGAGCCCCGGTGAGGTGACGCTTCTTCATCATGCTGTTGATTCCTTTCCTCCCGCGGGCGGTGCCGCGGGTATGGGGGACTCCCGGACGCGCGGTGGCCCGTGGAGGAGAACGCCGGGGCGTTCGAGGGGGGTCTGCGCGAGACCCGATCTGCGCGCGACCGGATCTGCGCGCGACCGGATCTGCGCGCGACCGGTCAGGCGCCGACGGGGGTCGGCACGCGCTCCGGGACGGCGTGGATCGCGTCGGCGTCGGCCCGGCGCTTGCCGCGGCGACGCCGCAGCGCTCCGAGCAGCGAGCCGCGGTACTCGGAGGGGTTGCCCAGGGCGGCTGTCACGCGGTCGAGGAACACCGCCAGGAAGACCACGCCGAGTCCGGCCTCGACGCCCTGCGCCGTGTTGATGGTCGAGATCGCCTCGACCACCTTCTTGCCGAGGCCGTCGGCACCCGCCATGCCGGCGATGACCGCCATCGACAGGGCGAGCATGATGACCTGGTTGACACCGGCCATGATGGTCGGAAGCGCCAGGGGCAGCTGGACGCCGCGCAGGATCTGCCGGGGCGTGGCTCCGAACGCATGACCCGCTTCGACGGTCTCCGGGTCGACCCCGCGGATGCCGAGCTCGGTCATCCGCACGCCCGGGGGCACCGAGAAGATGACGGTGGCGACGACGCCGGGAACGACGCCGATGCTAAAGAACACGATCGCGGGGATCAGGTAGACGAAGGCCGGCATCGTCTGCATGAAGTCGAGCACGGGCTTGACCACCGCACGCACCGTCGCGTTGCGGGCCGACCAGATGCCGAGCGGGATCGAGATCGCGATGGCTACGAGGGCGGCCACCAGCACGAGCGCGAGCGTCTGCATGGCCGAGACCCACATCTGCATGCCGACGATCACCGTGAACATGATCACCGTGCCGACGGCCAGCTGCCACGACCGCAGCAGCCAGCTGATGAGCGCTGCGGCCAGGACGGCGATCGGGATGGGGGTCGCGACGAGGAGATCCGTGAGGCCGTCCACGAGGAACCGCACGACCATCGAGATCACGTCGAGGAGCGCCTCGAGGTTGTCGCGGACCCAGTCCACGGCGGTCGCGGCCCATTCGCCGACCGGAATGCGGAATCCGTCGATCATGAGCGGGCCTCCTCGTTCTCGCGGGCCGTCCGGTCGACGGCGTCATCCTCTCCGTCAGCGAGGATCTGGTCGATGACGGTCGTCGGGATGGGCTGCACCGGCAGCGGGATCTCCTCGGTGGCGCTGGGGCCGGGACCGAGGGCCGCGAGAAGGGTGACGCGCGGGATGACCCCCACGAGCCGGCCGGCGTCGTCGACGACGGCGACCGGGAGCTTCGACTCGACCGCGGGGACGAACAGGTCCATGAGCACCGCCTCCGCGCTCACGGTCGCCGCGTCCTTTCTGATCGCACTCTGGATCGTGCGCTCGCCGCGGCGGACGAGCTTGAGAGCGTCGCGGTCGTCGACGGTGCCGACCAGCCGGCGGTCACGGTCGACCACGTAGGCCGCGGCGGAGTAGGCGTCGCGCATGGTGCGCAGGGCGGTGCGAGGCCCTGCGCTGTCGGCGATCACCGGGCGAGGCCGCTCCATCACGGCGCCGGCGGTCAGCACGCGCGCGCGGTCGACGTCCTGCACGAACTGCTCGACGTAGTCGTTCGCCGGGTCGGTGAGGATGTCCTCCGGGGTTCCGATCTGGACGATGCGTCCGTCGCGCATCACGGCGATGCGATCGCCGAGGAACATCGCCTCGTTGAGATCGTGCGTGATGAAGATGATGGTCTTCTGGAAGCGCGCCTGCAGCTCGAGGAGCTGCTCCTGCATCTCGCGCCGGATGAGGGGGTCGAGGGCGCTGAAGGCCTCGTCCATGAGGAGGATGTCCGTGTCGGCCGCGAGCGCCCGGGCGATGCCGACGCGCTGTTGCATTCCGCCGGACAGCTCAGACGGCAGCTTGTCGCCCCAGCCCGCCAGCCCCACGAGGCCCAGGATCTCCTCGGCCTTGGCGAGGCGCTCGGCGCGCCCCACGCCGCGCAGCTCGAGCGGATAGGCGACGTTCGCCGCCACACTGCGGTGGGGGAGCAGCGCAAAGTGCTGGAACACCATCGAGATGCGCTCGCGCCGCAGCTCACGCAGCCGGTTGGGCGCGACACCGGTCAGCGCCTCCCCGTGCACCGTGATCGAGCCGGAGGTCGCGCCGTGCAGGCCGTTCAGCATGCGGATGAGGGTGGACTTGCCCGAGCCGGACAGGCCCATCACCACGAAGATCTCGCCGCGGCGCACCTCGAAGGACGCGTCGATCACGGCGGCGGTGACGCCGGAGCCGAGCCGCTCCCGGGGGGTGCCGTCTCGCAGTCTCCGGACAGCCTCATCGGTTCGCCGGCCGAAGACCTTGAACAGGTTCTCGGCGCGCAGAGCGGGGGTGTTCGCGTTCTCGGTCACGTTCTCCTCTGCCGATCGAGCGCACGACGAACGTCGGCTCGATCGGTGATCGGTAGCGGTCCGGGCAGACGAATCCAGGGCGCGGTGTCTCGCGCACAGCCGTCGGGCGGCAGCGTTCGTCGGCCATACGAATGCCTTCGGTGGCACGCGCGGCCCTCATCGGGTAGTGAGTCGCGCGGTCGTGTCGGACGCGTCGCCGGCGGCTCGGTCGGCCCCCGAACGGTCGCTGACCGGGAGGCCTTGGCCAGGCTAGCAACGGGACCGGAGCCCTCTCGGGCGGTCATCGACCGCCTGAAATATCGCTCCAGGCGCATGATTCCGCGGTTTTTCGGGGTGCTGGCCCGCCGCATTCGGCGTGCTCCTTCGTTATGCGATCGTGACGACCGCGCGGGTGAGAGACTCGAGGAGCCCGTACCGCCGACCTGTCAGGAGCCTCGATGACCCGCGTGCACGTTCCGATTCACCGCCGCTGGGGCGATCTCGACGCGCTCGGCCACGTGAACAACACGTCGATGCTGAAGCTGTTGGAGGAAGCGCGTCTGCGCGCGTTCTGGAAGTCGGAGGATCCCGCCGACCAGGCTCCCACGGCGGTGTTCGAGGGTGGCGTGCTGGAGGGCGGCGGTCCCGTCGCCACGCTGATCGCACGGCAGGAGATCGAATATCTCGCTCCGGTGCCGTACCAGCACAAGCCCCTCGACGTGCAGCTGTGGATCGGGCGCATCGGCGGCTCCAGTGCCGAGGTCTGCTACGAGGTCTACAGTCCCCTGGGCGGCGAGCCGCAGGTGCTCTACGCCCGCGCATCGGCGGTGGTCGTGCTCGTCGACACCACCACCGGGCGGCCGGCCCGTCTGCCCGCCTCCGTGCGCGAGGCATGGGAGCCCTACGTCGAGGAGCCCATCCGCTTCGGTCGTCGCTGAGCGTCGCGTCATCCGGGCCTGCTGCTGGTCGGGATGGGGGAGACTGGAGGACGGCCTTCCCGCGACGCGTTCACGACATCCGTCGGAGCGGCATCGGCGGGCGGGATCCGTCCGACCAGGAGATCTATGACCACCGTCGACATGTCCGACGCGTTCCGGCGCGAGCGCTATCCCTACCTGCGGCACAACGCCGAGCGGGTCTATCTGGACTCGGCTGCGACATCGCAGCGCCCGGACGCGGTGCTGGACGCCGAGAGCGCCTTCGCGCGCACGGAGTACGCGGCGGTGCATCGGGGATCGAGCATGGCGACCGGCGAGGCGACGTGGGGGTTCGAAGGGGCGCGCGAGCGCATCGCCCGATTCGTCGGGGCCGGCGAGGGCGAGATCGTGTTCACCGAGAACGCGACGGACGCGCTCAACGTCATCGCGCTCGGGCTCTCGGACGCCTCGGCGGGGCTCGGCGGCGATGAGCTCGCGTTGCGCCCGGGGGACGAGATCGTCGTGACCGAGGCCGAGCACCACGCGAACCTCATCCCCTGGCAGCGTCTCGCCCGTCGCACCGGCGCGGTGCTGCGAGCGGTCCCGGTGGACGAGCACGGCCTGTGGTCGGTGGACGATCTCGCCGGGGTCGTCGGGGCGCGCACACGGCTCGTCGCGTTCGCCCACGTCTCCAACGTCACGGGCGCGATCGCGCCTGTCGCCGACGTCGTGCAGGTCGCTCGCGGCGTGAACGCTCTCACGGTGCTCGACGCGTGCCAGTCCGCGCCGCATCTGCCGCTCGATCTGCGAGCGCTCGGGGTGGACTTCGCCGCGTTCTCGTCCCACAAGATGCTGGGGCCCACGGGCATCGGCGCCCTCTACGGGCGCGCGGAACTGCTCGACCTCCTGCCGCCCGCGCGCACCGGCGGCTCCACCATCAGCACGGTCACCATCGACGATGCCCAGTTCCTGCCCGCCCCGCAGCGCTTCGAGGCGGGCACGCAGCCCGTCACCCAGGCCGTGGGCTTCGGAGCCGCGGCCGAGTACCTGTCCGGCATTGGCATGGATCGCGTACGTCGCCACGAGGCCGAGATGGCGGGACTGCTGGTCGAAGCCGTGGAAGCCGTCCCCGGGGTGCGGATGATCGGCCCGCGAGCCGGGGCCGAGCGTGCGGGACTGGTGAGCTTCGTGGTCGACGGCGTGCACGCGCACGACGTGGGCCAGTTCCTGGACGACCGGGGCATCACCGTGCGCACCGGGCATCACTGCGCGCAGCCGCTGCATCGCAGGCTCGGCGTCGCCGCCACCACGCGGGCGAGCGCCTACGTCTACACGAGCGCTGACGATGTCGCGGCGTTCGGCAGCGCCCTCGCCGAGGTGCGCGCGTTCTTCGGGGCGGACCGATGAGCGCCGAGCTGGAGGCGCTCTACCGTGAGGTGATCCTGGATCACTCACGCACCCCCGTCGGCAAGGGCGACCCCGCGACGGCGGCGCATACGCATCACGAGCTGAACCCGTCGTGTGGCGACGAGATCACGATGGGCGTCACGGTGGAGGGCGGCCGGATCTCGCACCTCGTCTGGGACGGGCAGGGATGCAGCATCTCGATGGCGTCGGCCTCGGTGATGGCCGATCTGCTCTCGGGCGCCGGCAGCGACGACGCGCGGGCACGCATCGAGGAGTTCCGCACCATGCTGCGCTCGCGCGGCACAGGAGAGCCGCCCGAGTCGCTGGAGGACGCTGCAGCGTTCCAGGGCGTCGCGAAGTACGTCATGCGGGTGAAGTGCGCGATGCTCGGATGGGTGGCCCTGGAGGCCTGCCTCAATCAGGCCGCTTCATCGCGCTGATCCGGTCCTGCAGGGCTCGGAACCACCGGTGCTCGTACTCGCTGCGCGGCATGTCGAGGGCGGTCGCGCACCACGAGAGGACCTCGTCGCGCGTCCAGTGCCCCTCGCGGATGAGGCGCGGGATGACGTAGCGGTCGAGCCGCGGCGCAGGGCCCGCTTCATCGCGTTGCGCCGCGGAAGCGCCCTTGATGCCCGGCACCTCGAACACACGGGGGAGCGTGGTGCGGATCGCCCTCGGATGCCTCTGGAGGAAGCTCCACAGCGACGGCCGGGGAGCCCAGCAGATCAGGATCAGCACGGCGCCCTGTTGCGTGGGCGCCTCGATGAGCCCGCGCTCCGCCCAATCGAACATCGCCTCGATACCGCGGTTGCCATCCCATGCCTTCGGGTTCGAGAGGTAGCGCGTCGAGAACGCGTCGACGAAAGCGGGCAGATCTCCCGGGAAGAGGCGGGGGATGTGCTCCGTGGCGACGGGCCCGTCGAACGTGCGCAGCCGCAGCGCCTGGGGGACAGTGGCAGTGGCGAGCAGCGCCGTCTGCGCTGCGTGCCAATGGCCGCTGCGGAGCGGACCGCGCCACAGACGATCGGGATGCGTCGAACCGGAGGGCGCGGAGAGGATCGCGCTCGCTGTGCCCGTGACGCCCCCGCGGATCGCGCTGCGTTGCTCCGGAGGGAACCGTTCGAGCAGCTCGACGACCTGCGTTGCGCGCCCGTTCCGGAGCGCGTCGAGGACGGCCGCTCCGCGTCCCGCGTCGACCGCGTCACGGAGGACGGACGTCATCGGTTCGTCAGCCCTGTTCGGGCACGCGCAGCATGATCTCCTGGGCGACCGTGGCGAGAAGCGCACCGTCGCGTGAGTACAGGTGGCCCTGCGCGAGGCCCCGTCCGCCACGCGAGCTCGGCGACTCCTGCACATAGAGCATCCACTCGTCGGCGCGCCCGAAGCGGTGCCACCAGATGGCGTGGTCCAGGCTGGCGGTCCGGATGCCCGGCGTCCGCCACGGCACGCCATGGGCGCGCAGCACCGACTCCTGGATGGTGAAGTCGGTCAGGTACGCCAGCGCGGCGCGGTGCAGCACCGGGTCGTCGCCGATCGGGCGACGCAGGCGGGTCCACACTGCCTGACGCGGCGCCTTCTCGTCCACCGCCAGGTAGATGTCGGACTCGACGTGCCGGACCTCGATGGGGTTGGCGCGGATGAGCAGCGACGCTTCGGGGCGATCCGTGACGAGGCTCGACGGTCCTGTCAGGGCCTCGGGTCCCGGGACGTCCGGCATCGGCAGCTGATGCTCGAGCCCTGGGTCCTCGTCCTGGAACGACGCGATCCCCGAGAAGATCGGCTCCCCATCCTGGAAGGCCTGGATGCGGCGGCGCGAGAACGAGCGCCCGTCGTGGATGCGGTCGACCGAGAACGTGAGGGGCTTGCGCACGTCGCCGGGGCGCAGGAAGTAGCCGTGCAGCGAGTGCGGCGCGCGGTCGGGCGGGAGGGTTCGCGCGGCGGCCACGACGGACTGACCGAGCACCTGTCCGCCGAAGACGCGTCCGCCCGGCATGGGGTGCGAGGAGGCGGTGAAGATGTCCTCGTTGGTGCGGGCGCCGGTCTCGCCGAGGGCGAGCACGTCGAGCAGCACGTCGATCGGGTCGGCGTTCGCGGCGTCGGTCATCCGCCCAGTCTAGATTTGCCGCGCCGCGCGGTCGGCACCCGCGCTCCGCGCGCCGACCTAGGCTTGGTCCAGTGACCGTCCGCCTCGTGCTCGCCGATGCCCCCTCCGCCCAGGATGCCCTGACGTTCGCGCGCCGTGCGGCGCGCCTCGGAGACGAGGGCGTGCGACTGCAGGCCGCGGGCGGGGTGCTGGCGATGTCCACTGCGGCGCTGGCACCCCGCGGGCTGCTGGACCGCACCCCGACGGTGCTGGGCATGCGCGTGCTCGCGGCCGACCCTGAGCTGCAGTGCGATCTCGTGGTCGCGGAGCTGTCCGAGACCGAGGACGACAGGGCCCTGGGTCTGCCGGAGAGGGCACTGGCACCCGCCTGGGCGGGCGTCGCGCCGCCGCGCGGGGGATGGAGCGGGGTCGGCACGATCGCCGCGGCCACGCTGGCGTCGCGGGCGCAATGGGGCATCGCGGCGGTGGCCGAGCGCGTGCCGACGGACGCGGGGGAGGACGTGGTGCGAGCCGTGCGAGGGGACGTGTGGGGCGCGCCGGACGACGCTCTTCTGGGCCTGCCGCTCGGGGTCGCCTTCGCTGCGTTCTCGCTCGGGTTCATCGGCGGCGAGGAGGAGGCACGGGTCACCGCATCCGGGCGGTGGACGCGCGTCACGCTGCAACGCGGTCACATCCTGACGCGCGGTCCGGCCGCCACGGGTCTGACGGCCGTCCGGCGCACCGGCTCGGCCTGAGCCCCGCGCGGCCGCCTCAGGCGAGCGGCAGCCCCGATCGCGGGGAATCGGCGGCGGCGCCCGGTGCGGCCGAACCGGGCGTCGGGTCGAACGTGTTCACCATCGCGTGAGCCGCGCGCTGCAGGTAGTCCCACAGCGTCTCCTCGTGCAGCGGCGAGAGCCCCAGCTCGTCGACGGCCGTGCGCATGTGCCGCAGCCAGCGATCGCGCGCGTCGGGGTTCACGTGGAAGGGCATGTGCCGCATCCGCAGGCGCGGATGCCCGCGGTTCTCGCTGTACGTCGTCGGTCCGCCCCAGTACTGCTCCAGGAAGAGCGTGAGCCGCTCCTTGGCGGGTCCGAGATCCTCCTCCGGATACATGGGCTTCAGCACCGGATCGTTGGCGACGCCGCGGTAGAACCCGTCGACGAGCCGCACGAACGTCTCGTGGCCTCCCACGGCCTCATAGAAGGTGACGGACGGCGACGCGCCGTGCCCCTCGGGTCGGATGCCCATCGTCATAGCGCGCGGTCCCTTCCGTTGTGCGGGTCGTCGTCGTGCGCGCCATCCGGCGCGACGGATGGCGCATCCGAACTGGGTGCGGCGGGGTCCAGGTCGCCGTCGGCGACCGCCTCGTCGGCCTGGTCGTCCGCGGGGGGAGTGGTCAGCGGGGCGGCGTCATCCACCGTGGTCCTGCGGCGGATGCGGGGACGCCAGGACGGGCGCTCCGGCAGCGGCTGCGGCTCGGTGCGCGGCGGGTTCGCGCCGCGCACGCGCAGCGCGCCGGCGGCTCCCTCCAGCGTGACGGTCTCGAGCGACGGCAGGTCGAGACCCAGGCCGTGCACCGCGTCGCGCAGGCGCATACGCAGCTCGTGGGCGACGTCGTCCTTCGCGCTCGGCTTGGCGCGCAGCACGAGCCGGATGCTGAGGGTGTCGCCCGAGACGGACTCCAGGCCCCACACCTCGGGGGTGTCGATGATGCGCGAACGCCAGCGCGCGTCCTTCGCGAGCTCCTCGGCGGTGCCGAGCAGCGCGGCCTCGACCTCGGTGACGTCGACATCGGCGGGCAGGCCGACGTCGATCACGACGCGAGACCAGCCCTGGGAGAGGTTGCCGATGCGCGTGATCTCGCCGTTGCGCACGTACCAGAGCGTGCCGTTGACGTCGCGCACATGGGTGATCCGCACGCTCACGAACTCGACGACGCCCGTCGCCAGCCCCAGGTCGACCACGTCGCCGATGCCGACCTGATCCTCCGCGACGATCAGGATGCCGTTGAGCACGTCCTTGACGATGTTCTGGGCGCCGAAGCCCAGGCCGGCGCCGATGGCGGCGCTGATCAGCGCGAAGGAGCCGAGGATGCCCTCGTCGATCGCGCCGACGATCAGGATGATCGCCACGATCACGATCGCGACGTTGATGATGTTCGTCAGGATCGAGCCGAGCGTGCGCGTGCGCTGCACGAGCCGCACATTGGCGAGCGGCGAGCGTTCGAGCGCCCTGGTGTCGTCGACCTTCGCCTTGCTCTTGGCGCCGCGCACGATGCGGTCGACCACGCGGCGCACGAGGGAGCGCAGGATCCACGCGATGAGCGCGCAGATCACGATGATCGCGGCGATATGCAGCAGCTTCCAGCCGACCGCGATCAGCGCCTGAAGCGCCTGCTCCGAGAACGTGAGCACCTTCTCGGCCGTGTCGTCCGTATTCAGGGGAGTCATCCCCTCCAGGGTATGCCGGAGCCCCGGACGCGCGCTGTGCGCATCCGGGGCTCGCAGTGCTCGCTCAGATCGCGGCGATCACTCCGCGTCGCGCGACTGGGCGGCCAGGGCGCGCTCGACGCCCGCCAGGTTCTCGAGCACGATGCGGCGCAGAGCCGCCGGCGCGTCCGGGTGAGCCGACAGCCAGCCGCGGGTCGCGTCCAGCAGCTCCGCGTTCGCCAACGCAGCCGGGTAGAGCAGCTCGCACAGGTACTCGGCGATCTTGTACGTGCGCGACTCCCAGATGGGCAGCAGCATGTCGAAGTAGCGGCCGATGTAATCGCGCAGGAGGTGGCGCGACGCCGGGTGCACGAAGCCCATCGCCGCCATGCGCACGAGCGTGTTGGGCAGGGTGTCCTGCTCGACGAGCGACGCCCACGCCGCGGCCTTCGCCTCGGCGGTCGGGAGGGCCGCGCGCGCCTGTGCGGCGAACTCGCCGCCCTTGGCGGTGTTGTCGACGGCGAGCGCCTCGTCGATCGCCGTCGCATCGACCACACCGCCCGCCGCGAGCGACACGAGCAGCTGCCACGACAGGTCGGTGTCAATCGCCAGGCCGTCGAGCGCGAGCTCGCCGTCGCGGAGCCGGCGCACGGTGTCCCACTGCGCGGGCGTGGAAGCGGCGGATGCGAAGGCCATCGCGAACTGCAGCTGCGCGTCGCTGCCGGGCTCGGCCTGCTGGGCGAGGCGCCACAGGCCATCGGCGACATTGGCGCGCGTGGCTTCCCGGCGCTCCGGCGCGACGTACGCGTTGGCGGCGAGCTGCAGCTGCGCGAGGGTCGTGCGGATCGTGGTCGACTCGGTCTCTCGGCCGATGTTGCGCAGCACCAGGTCGACGTAGTCGCTCGCTGCCGACTCGGCATCGCGCGTCTGGTCCCAGGCGGCGCCCCAGACCAGCGAGCGCGCCAGGGGGTCGGAGATGTCGGCGAGGTGGTCGATCGCCGTGGCGAGCGAGCGGTCGTCGAGGCGGATCTTGGCGTACGCCAGGTCGTGGTCGTTCAGCAGAACCAGGTCGGGACGCCGCAGGCCCTTGAGCTGCGGCACCTCGGTGAGGTCGCCGTCCACGTCGAGCTCGACGTGGTGCGTGCACACGAGGGCGCCGTCCTTCAGGTCGTAGAACCCGATCCCCAGCCGGTGCGGGCGGATCGTGGGGTAGTCGGCGGGCGCCGTCTGCGTGATCGCGAAGCGCGAGATCGTGCCGTCGCCGGCCTCGTCGATCACCGGCGAGAGGGTGTTCACGCCCGCCGTCTCGAGCCACTTCTTCGACCAGCCCGACAGGTCGCGACCGCTCGTGCGCTCGAGCTCGACCAGCAGGTCGCTCAGCTCGGTGTTCGAGAACGCGTGCTTGCGGAAGTAGGCTCCGACGCCCGAGAAGAACGCGTCGATGCCGACCCACGCGGCCAGCTGCTTGAGCACCGAGCCGCCCTTGGCGTAGGTGATGCCGTCGAAGTTGACCTGCACGTCCTCGAGATCGTTGATCTCGGCGACCACGGGATGGGTCGAGGGCAGCTGGTCCTGCCGGTACGCCCAGGTCTTCTCCATGGCGTTGAACGTGGTCCAGGCCTCGGTCCACTCGGTGGCCTCGGCCGTGGCGATGGTCGAGGCCCATTCGGCGAACGACTCGTTCAGCCACAGGTCGTTCCACCACTTCATCGTCACGAGGTCGCCGAACCACATGTGGGCGAGCTCATGCAGGATGGTCACGACGCGACGCTCCTTGACGGCGTCGGTCACCTTGCTGCGGAAGACGTAGGTCTCGGTGAACGTCACCGCTCCGGCGTTCTCCATCGCGCCCGCGTTGAACTCGGGCACGAAGAGCTGGTCGTACTTCTCGAACGGGTACGGGTAGCCGAACTTCTCCTCGAAGTACGCGAACCCCTGGCGGGTCTTGTCGAAGATGTAGTCGGCGTCCATGTGCTGCCACAGGCTCCTGCGTGCGAACACCCCGAGCGGGATGACACGCCCCTCCGAGTTGGTCAGCTCCGAGCGGACCTCCTCGTACGGTCCCGCGATGAGCGCCGTGATGTACGACGAGATCCGCTGCGTCGGCGCGAAGCCCCACGTCGCGTTCTGGCCGTCGTCGTGCGCGATGGGCTCGGGCGTCGGGGCGTTCGACACGACCTTCCATCCCGCGGGAGCGGTGACGGTGAACTGGAACGTCGCCTTGAGGTCGGGCTGCTCGAAGACCGCGAACACGCGGCGCGAGTCGGGCACCTCGAACTGGGAGTAGAGGTACACCTCGCCGTCGACGGGGTCGACGAAGCGATGCAGGCCCTCGCCGGTGTTCGTGTACAGGCAGTCGGCGTCGACGACGAGCTCGTTCTCCTCCTGGAGGCCCTCGAGCTGGATGCGCGAGTCATGGAAGACGGCCGCGGGGTCGAGCTCCTGGCCGTTGAGCGTGATCTCGCGCACGTCTCGCGCGATCAGATCGATGAACGTGGCGGCACCGGGCGTCGCCGTGAAGCGCACCACGCTGCGCGAGCCGAACACCTCCGCGCCCTTCGTGAGGTCGAGCGAGACCTCGTACGAGCGGGTGTCGATGACGGCGCGGCGCTCGTGCGCTTCGATGCGGGTGAGGTTCTCTCCAGGCACTGCTGAGCTCCCGTGGGGGTGAGGATCGGGGGTGTGCCGGGCGGATGTGACGCCGGCGGCAACTGGATAAGACTACGTCGTCCGGGGCCCGCGCTCCCGGAAGCGCGTCATGCCGTGGCTCGACGTCGCCACCGCGCGGGCCGCGACTGGCGCATCCACTTCTACAGAGGTGCGAAAATGGATGCGTGAACGAGCAGCGCGACGAGACTCAGACCACCGGCGGCACCAGCACCTGCGAGGGACCCCTGTTCGCCTCCCCGGAGGCGTCGACGGGTGCACCCGTGATCGAGACCCCCGTGGCGTACGACGCGATCCTGCTGGCGAGCTTCGGCGGTCCGGAGGGGCAGGACGACGTCATCCCGTTCCTGCGCAACGTGACCCGGGGCCGCGGCATCCCCGATGAGCGCCTCGAGGAGGTCGCCACCCACTACCGGCACTTCGGTGGGGTGAGCCCCATCAACGCCCAGAACCGCGAGCTGAAGGCCGCTCTGGAGGCCGAGATCGCCCGGCGCGGTCTGAACCTGCCCGTGTACTGGGGCAATCGCAACTGGGCGCCGTTCCTGGACGAGGCCGTCACCGAGGCTGACGCGGCCGGGCATCGGAAGCTGCTGGCGATCGCGACCAGCGCGTACAGCTCCTTCTCGAGCTGCCGCCAGTACCGCGAGGACTTCGCCCGTGTACTGACCGAGACCGGCCTCGGTGAGCGCGTCAGCATCGACAAGGTGCGTCAGTTCTTCGACCACCCCGGGTTCGTCCAGCCCTTCATCGACGGAGTGGAGGCGGCGATCCGCGGCTACCTCGACGACGGGATCGACCCGGCGCGGATCGACATCCTGTTCTCGACGCACAGCGTGCCCCTGCAGGATGCGCAGCGCTCGGGTCCGCGGGACGTCGACTGGGGCGAGGGCGGCGCGTATGCGGCGCAGCACCTCGCCGTGGCGGACGCCGTGATGGCCGACATCGCCACGCGCCTTCCCGAGGCCGCGCAGGTGTCGTGGAAGCTCGTCTACCAGTCGCGCTCCGGCCCCGCGTCGCAGCCGTGGCTGGAGCCCGACATCAACGACGTCATCGCCGAGCTCCCGGACGCCGGGATCGAGGCCGTGGCCATCGTGCCGCTCGGCTTCGTCAGCGACCACATGGAGGTCATGTGGGACCTCGACAACGAGGCGATGGAGTCGGCGCGGGAGGCGGGGATCCGCGCGGTGCGCACGCCCACCCCGGGCGTGGACCCCCACTACGTGTCGGGCCTGGTCGATCTGATCGAGGAGCGGCTGCAGGGCACCCCGGCGTCCGAGCGCCCCCACCGCACGTCGCTGGGGCCCTGGTTCGACATCTGCCGCCCCGGCTGCTGCGAGAACGTCCGGGCCGGTTTCAAGCCGGCCGCCGCGGGCATCCTGCCCTGACCGGCGTCTCCCGACGGAAATAGGATCGTCATCATGCGCATCCACATCGCGACCGACCACGCCGGCCTCGAGTTCTCCACGCAGCTGCAGCATCACCTCGCAGAGCGCGGGCACGAGGTCGTCGACCACGGGCCCATCGAGTACGACCCGGTCGACGACTATCCCGCGTTCTGCATTCGCGCGGCTCAGGCGGTGGTGGCCGATCAGGCGGCCGGCGTCGAAGCGCTCGGAGTCGTGTTCGGCGGCTCGGGCAACGGCGAGCAGATCGCGGCGAACAAGGTCGCGGGGGTGCGCGCGGCGCTCGTGTGGAGCATCGCCACGGCCGAGCTGGCGCGCGAGCACAACGACGCCAACGTGATCGCGATCGGCGCCCGGCAGCACTCGTTCGACGACGTCGTGGGCTTCATCGACCGGTTCATCGAGACGCCGTTCTCGGGCGACGAGCGCCACGCCCGGCGCATCGCGCAGATCGCGGCCTACGAGGCCGACGGCTCGCTGCTGCCGGACCCGCGCGCCTGATGCCCGAGGGGCATTCCGTCCATCGCATCGCCAGGCAGTTCGCGCGCAACTTCGTCGGCAGGCCCGTGTCGGCCTCCAGCCCGCAGGGCCGGTTCGCGGCCGGCGCTGCGCAGCTCGACGGGCGCACTCCGCTGCGCGCGCAGGCGGTCGGCAAGCAGATGTTCCTCGAGTTCGAGGGCGACGCGTGGCTGCGCGTGCACCTCGGCCTCTATGGCGCATGGGACTTCGCGGGGGAGATCCTGGTCGACTCCACGATCGCCTCGGCGAACGGCCGGATGGGGCAGACCAACCAGCGCGGCACCGACCTGGCGACGCCGGATGACGCTCCCGTGTTCGACGACGCGGGCGAGAACTCGCTGACCTCGATCGGCGCGCCGCGGAAGACCCGGGTGCATGTGCGGATGTCCGAGCAGACGAAGGGGCTCGACGAGCCCGACGGTCTGGAGGCCGCCGATGCCGAGTGGCCGCCTCCGGTGGTGGGTCAGGTGCGGCTGCGGCTGATGACCGACGTGACGTGCGCCGATCTGCGGGGTCCGACAGCGTGCGTCGTCGAGACGCCCGAGCAGATCGCCGCCGTGATCGCGCGGCTCGGTCCCGACCCGCTGGTGGGGGATCCGGCCGAGAACGAGGAGCGGTTCGTCGCGTCCGTCCGTCGCAAGAACGTCGCGATCGGCCAGCTCCTGATGGATCAGTCGATCGTGAGCGGCATCGGCAACGTCTACCGCGCCGAGATGCTGTTCCGCGCGAACCTCGACCCGCACACGCCCGGCAAGGCGATCCCCGAGGAGATCGTGCGCGGGCTGTGGCGCGACTGGGTCGAGCTGCTGCGCGTCGGCGTGGAGACCGGCCAGATGATGACGATGGACGGGCTCGAGGGCGAGGCCTGGCGCAAGGCCATGGCGCATCGTGACGACCGTCACTGGGTCTACCACCGCGCGGGTCTGCCGTGCCGCGTCTGCGGCACGGAGATCGTGCTGGAGGAGATGCAGGCGCGCAAGCTGTACTGGTGCCCCAACTGCCAGCGATGAACGAGCGGATCGAGACCGGCGAGCTGGTGCTCACGCGCATCGTGCCGGAGGACCTCCCCGAGATCCACCGGCTCCATGCGGATCCCGCCGTCTGGCGGCATCTGCCCTCTGGCCGGCACACGACCCTCGAGCGCACGCGCGACATGATGGAGCACTACCTGGCCGACTGGCGCGAGGGGCTCGGCTACTGGACCCTTCGGGCGGGCAAGACGGGCGACTACGTCGGCATCGGGGGCTGCCGGGTGCGCGACGGCGTCGCGTGGAACATCTACTACCGGCTGGATCCCGCCTACCACGGCCGCGGATACGCCACGCAGGTCGCGCGGGCGGGAATGGCGCACGCCGCTCGCGTCCGGCCGGAGCTGCCGATCTCGGCGATCCTCCTGGAGCACAACCTCGCGTCGAAGGCCGTGGCCGAGCGGCTGCGGCTGCGCCTGGTCTGGCGCGGGGCGGACGAGGGCAACCCCGATGCGGCCGCCATCCGGCTCGTCTACGCCGACCGCGAGGTGACGCCCGCGCACCTGGCGGTCCTGCGATCCTGACGCCCGTACGATCGGATCCATGCGCCAGAACCCGAGCTTCGCGCTCACCGACGTCGCCGAGCTGCGCCGTCTCATCGACCTCAATCCGTGGGTCACGCTCGTGAGCGACACGGATGACGGACTCGTCGCCTCCCACTACGCGGTGCTGCTCGACGACGGCCGCGACGACCTGACCATCGTCGGCCACGTCGGGCGTCCGGATGACGCGATCCATGGTCTGGGGGAGCGGGAGCTGCTGGTGGTCGTGCAGGGGCCGCACGGCTACATCTCTCCCGGCTGGTACGGCGACGTGCCGTCGGTGCCCACCTGGAACTTCGTGTCCGCTCACCTTGCGGGTGTACCCGATATCCTCACGCCCGAGGAGAATCTCGCCGTGCTTGACCGGCTCGTCGCGCGTTTCGAGGCGCCGATGCCCGCACCCCGCATGATGTGGGAGCGGCCCAATGACGCGGCGTTCATCGAGAAGCTCGAGCGCGGCACGGTGGGGTTCCGCCTCACGCCCACCCGCGTCACGGCCAAGCGCAAGCTCAGCCAGAACCGGCCCGATGACGTCGTCGAGACGATCATCGCCGGGCTCTCGGGCGAGGGGCCGCACGCCAACGCCGCCCTCGCCGCCGAGATGCGCCGTTCGCAGGATGCCCGTGCGGCGGCACGGATCGCGATGGAGGATGCCCGATGACGCTGGAGCCCGGGGCGCGCGTCGACGTGATCGCGGACGCGCGGATCGCGGGCGAGGGCCGAGAGCTCATGCCGCTCGCGATGGTGGATGCGGCGGCGCTGTACGACGTGCACCTCGCCGACGGCCTCATCGTCGACATCGCTCCGGCGGGGGCGCTGCCGCGCCGTGGGACCGTGCTCGACGCGGGAGGCGCCTGGCTGATCCCGGGGCTGTGGGACCATCACGTGCACGTGCTGCAGTGGGCGCTGGGCGTCGAGCGCGTGTCGCTGCGCGACGCCGCGTCGGCCGCCGAGGCGGCGGCGCTGGCGGCCGGCGCGCCCGTACGGTCGGACGGCCGCCGTATCGCCGTGGAGATGCGCGACGCCCTTTGGCCGGAGCCGGCGTCGCTGGCGGCCATCGACGAGGCGACCGGCGACACCCCGACGTACGTGCTGAACCTCGACCTCCATTCGCTCTGGATGAACACGGCGGCGCTGCGCCGCGAGGGCGTCGAACCCGACGGCACGGGACTCGTCCGGGAGGAGGCCGCGTTCGCGATCACACGCGTGCTGAACGACGTGCCCGACGCCGACGGCGACGCGGCGGTCGCGCGAGCCGCGTCCGCCGCCGCGGCGCGCGGCCTCGTCGGCTACGTCGACCTCGACATGACCTGGAACGAGGATGCGTGGCACCGGCGCGTGGCGGCGGGCTTCGACGCGCTGCGTGTGGACTTCGGCATCTATCCGCAGCACCTCGACCGCGCGATCGCCCTCGGCCTCCGGTCTGGTGATCCTCTACGCGACGCCGAGACCGATCTGGTGCGCGTCGGACCGCTCAAGGTGATCACCGACGGATCCCTCGGCACGCGCACCGCCGCGTGCACGCACGGCTACGCAGACGACCCCCGCAACCTCGGGGTTCTCAACGTCTCGCCGGGCGACCTGACCGAGCTGATGACGTCGGCGACCGCGGCCGGCATCGGGTGCGCCATCCACGCCATCGGCGACCGTGCCAACACCCTCGCGCTCGACGCGTTCGCCGCGACGGGAGCGGTCGGGCGCATCGAGCACGCACAGCTCGTGCGCCACGCCGACCTGGCGCGGTTCGCGCGCCTGGGGGTGGGCGCGAGCGTGCAGCCCGAGCACGCGGTGGACGACCGAGAGCTGAGCGACGAGCTGTGGGGCGAGCAGACGGCGCTGCCCTACCCGCTGCGGTCGCTGCGAGACGCGGGAGCCAACCTGCTCTTCGGATCGGACGCCCCCGTCGCGCCCCTGGATCCGTGGATCACCATGGCGGCAGCCGTGTTCCGCACCCGCGACGGCCGCGAGCCGTGGCGTCCGGAGGAGCGGATCGACCCCGCCACCGCATTGGCGGCATCCACGGCCGGCGGCTCTCTGCACGGCGCCCGCGTCGAGCCGGGGGAGCTCGCCGACCTCGCGCTGGTCGCGATCGATCCGCTCACCGCGTCGGAGGCGGAGCTGCGCGGCATGGCGGTGCACGCGACGCTGCTCGCCGGGCGCCTCACCCATCTCGCCTGAGCACCTGGACACAGACGAAGGGCCCGGACCGACGGTTCGGTCCCTTCGTGCTCGGCTCAGGCCTGCACAGCCGCGAGCGCGCGGGTGCGGTGATCGACCCAGCGCACCGCCGAGTACAGCAGCTGCGTCGCGCCCTTCATGAAGGCGGCGCCATGGTGGAAGCAGGGATCGGGCGTCGTGACCAGGATCTCGCCGGCTGTCGACACGCGGTCGACGTAGGCGATGCAGCCGATGTCGACGCCGTCCTCCTCGACGGCGACCAGCGGCACCGCGCCGGCCGGCGGGGTGAGCGTGCCGTGGTGGTGCCAGATCAGAGAGCCCTCGCTGAAGAACTCCCATGCCGGGTCCTGGAGGTTGCGCGGGCGCATGCCGTGGTCCTCGCCTGTGCGCCACCACCAGAAGTTGGTGACTCCCGGCTCCCACACCACGTCCGGCATCCAGGTGTGCACCCAGTTCTCGCCGAACACCACGAGCACTCCACCTCGATGCGCGACCCTCAGGATGTCTTCGGCATGGCGGCGCAGCAAGCCACTGTGGATGCGGTCGGCGACGATGAGACCATCGACGTCATCGAGATCGCCCGGCTGCATGTCGGGAAGGTAGACCTCTCGGATGCGGTACGGAGCAAGCGCCGGATCGCGGAATGTCGTCAGCTGCGAGAACGTGCCGTTGTGCAGATAGGCGAGGACGGGAGCGGTCATTGGGCGTTCTCCGGGGTCATGCCGCCGGACAGCCAGCGGACGATGTTCTCGCCGAAAGCGGCGGTGGTGCGGCGCGGGTCGCGCATGGCGAGCAGGTCCAGTCCGCCGTGCACGAGCACGCGTCCCGCGCCGAGCGCGAACTCGTAGTCCACTACTGCGCCCAGTTCGCCCAGACCGTTGATCGGGGTGGCACCCTCGGGGAGCCGCACGTGGTACCCGCGGCCGTAGAAGCCGGCAACGCCGATACGCGCGAGCTCTGCGTGCGTGTGCTGTCCGGGCACACCTGTGCGGAAGAGCAGATCGCGTGGATCGACGCCCTGCCACACCGGATGCGCGGCGAGCTGTGTCACCGCCAGGTCGGCCGGCTGGCTGTACGCGAGCTTGCGCCACTTGGCCAGGCCCGTGACGAACGGCTCGACCACGTGGCCGTTGACGAGGATGCGCCCACCGCGTGCGACGAACGCGTCGAGCCGATCGCGGTGGCGCGACAGGAATACCTGGTCGCACTGGGTGGCCAGGTTGATCCCGGCAACCGTGTCCAGGTCGTGCGCGAACAGATCGTAGATGTCGACGATCTCAAGGCCCGCGGGCAGCGGGACGGGGCTCATCCCCGTGCCACCGCGACTGGGGTCGACGATCACGTGCAGCAGTCGGCCGGGGGACGGGGCGGGTGGCGGGGCGGGTTCCAGGGTCTGAGTGTCGCTCATGTCAGGCGTCTCCGTTCGTGACGGGCGCCGCGGCCGAGCCGGGCGCGATGCGCGGAGCGCGGGAGCGCACTCCGTAGTGGGGTACGACGAGCCGGTGCTCCCGGCCGTCGAGTGTGATGTCGGGCGTCGAGATCGGCAGCGCGTACAGCTCGCTGAGCGTGCTGCCGACCAGCAGGTCGTGTGTGTCGCCGGTGCGGACGTCCTCCGGGCCGACGACGAGCATCGTGCGCGCCGCGATGCGTAACGCGTGGTCGGCGTGGTGGGTGGTCATGACGACGGCCATGCCTTCGTCGGCGAGCGCTTCCAGCACGGTGAGCACGCGCGCCTGGTTGCGCAGGTCGAGTGCCGAGGCGGGTTCGTCGAGCACCAGGATGTCGCAGCCCGAAGCGAGGGCGCGTGCGATCAGCACGAGCTGCCGCTCGCCGCCCGACAGTGCACGGAACTCGCGGTGCGCGAGGTGCGCGATGCCGACGCGCTCGAGCGCGGCCGCGGCGGCGTCCCTGTCGTGAGACGACGGGGTCGCGAAGGCGCGCACGAATCGGCTGCGCCCCATCAGCACCATGTCGAACACGGGGAACGCCGACGCGGTCGCGAGCGTCTGGGGCACATAGCCCACGCCCCCGCCGTGCTCCACCGCCCCCTCGCTCGGCGCCACGAGGCCGGCGAGCACCTTGATCATGGTGGTCTTGCCGCGCCCGTTCGGTCCGAGCACGGCGAGCACTTCGCCTGCGCGCACGTCGACGGATACGTCGCGGACGATCCATCGCGCACGGTCATAGCGGTACGAGATCCCGCGCGCCTCGATCATCGGCGTCCCCTTGGACGACCCTTGCATTCCGCTGCTGGCCGCTCGGGCCGCGATGGTCAGCACGTCAGTCACCGATCCACACCTTCTTCCGGAATCGGGCGAGCAGGATCACGAAGAACGGCGCACCGATCACGGCCGTCAGGATGCCGACGGGCAGCTCCGTATCGGCGATCGTCCGGGACAGTGTGTCGATGAGCGTGAGATACCCGCCGCCGACCAGGAACGACGCGGGCAGGAGCACGCGGCTGTCGCTGCCGACGAGGAGGCGCGCGATGTGGGGCACGATCAGGCCGACCCAGCCGATGACGCCCGACACCGCGACCGACCCGGCGGTCACGAGGGCCACCGCGACGAGCAGCACGCTGCGGGTCGCGCTCGGCGAGACGCCGAGCGCGCGGGCGTCCTCGTCGCCGAGTGAGAGCACGTTGAGACGCCAGCGCAGGGCGAAGATCAGGACGCCGCCGATCGCCAGGGGGATCAGCACGGTCACCGCCTTCGCGTACGAGGCGCCCGCGAGCGACCCCATGAGCCAGAACGTGATGGTGGGCAAGGTCGTGTAGGGATCGGCGATGTACGCGACGAACGAAACCAGCGCGCTGAAGAACGCGCTGACCACCACACCGCCGAGCACGATCATGAGCAGCGGCGAGGTGGAGCCCATCCGGCCGATCGAGAGCACCAGCGCCAGTGCGACGATGCCGCACACGAACGCGCCGCCGACCACGTGCACGGTGCCGAGCCCGAACAGGATGGCCAGCACGCCGCCGAAGGATGCACCCGTGGAGACGCCGATGAACTGCGGGCTCACGAGGGGGTTGCGGAACACCGCCTGCAGCACGGCGCCCGACACGGCCAGGCCGGCGCCGACGAGGAACGACAGCAGCACGCGCGGCAGGCGCACGTCGAGGACGACGCTCTGCTCCCGGTCGTACCAGGTGCGTTCGATCGGGAGGATCTGCCCGGCCAGCAGCCGCACGACCTCCTCAGGCGGCACGAAGTACTTCCCGGCCGCGGTGGCCACGATGACGACGAAGAGCGCCGCGACAGTGATGGCCGGCAGCGCGACCCACCGGGCGCGACGCGTGGAGTCATGGTGGCGGGCCGGTCGGACGGCCGGCGTCGGCGATGCTGACGGCGCCTCGAGCGCGTCGGCGTCAGCCGGCGAAGGCATCCGCATAGCCGGCCCCGGCCGCGTTCTGGTCGAGCTTCAGGATCCGGTCGATCTCGGTGTCGCTGAGCTGGTGGTCGTACAGGAAGGCGTAGTGCTCCTTCATGGCGGTGCGCACGTCGAAGGCCTGGTCATCGGGGCGCAGCACCTCAGCGGCCCACTGGAACATCAGGTTCGACTCGGCGGAGGGCGGGTCCCACCAGAAGCCGCCCGACGGCACGGCGTACACCCGCTTGTTCTTGACGGCCTCCACACCCGCCAGTGCCTGGTCGGCGTACACCTGCTCGACCGTGAGCGGCGTCATGCCCGACACGAAGATCACCTCGGGGTTCCATGCGAGGATCTGCTCCGGGCTCACGGTGGTGGCCTGCGAGTACTCGACGTCGGGTGCCACGTTCGTGGCGCCACCGGCGGTCATCCACGTGCTCATGTAGGCCTCGGTCGAGTTCATGCCCGCGTTGTAGGCCCCTGTGCCGTCGCCGCGGAGGAACATCGCGCGGGGCGAGTCGCCTTGCTCCGCCGCGTACGCCTCGACCTCATCGATCGAGGAGTGCATGATGTCGATCAGCTCGGCCGCGCGATCCTCCTGCTGCAGCATCGTGCCGAACATGTCGATCCACGTCTCCAGGTCGGCTTGGGTCCCGTACCTCAAGCCCACGACCGGGATGCCGGCGTCCTCGATCGGTGTGATGAACGTCGCGTCGTCGTCGCGGTCGCCCCACTGGACCACGACATCCGGGTCCAGCGCGAGGATCTTCTCGACGTTCGGGACGAAGTCGGGGCCCGCGATAACGGTGTTCTGGAGCGACTGCGGGAACATCGTCGCGAACGCCGATCCCTTGTCGCGACCGATCGTGGCCTGGTTCACACCCACGATCCGGTCGTAGCTCTGGTCGATCGCCGTGATCATCGACGGAGCGGGGATGACGGTGGTGGCGACGCGTGTGATGGGCTCGTCGAACGTGTGCTCGACCCCGCGCTGGTCCGTGAACACGATCGGCTCGAAACCGTCGTCGCCCGGGGTGGGATGGGGGTCATCCGCGCCGGTCCGGCTCGAACAGCCGGTCAGGAGCAACGCGGCCGTGAGGGACGCGGCGGTCGCACGCGCGGCACGGCGCGTGAATCGGGCTGGGGCATGGGCGTCCTCTCGTGCGAGCGGCGTATGAGCGCCGTGCGCTGGCGGGGTCTGGTGCATCCGGGATATCGGTTGCGGTGAGCCTAGCCTAAGTTAGGGGCGCCTTAGTAGTGGTGGTGCGCGGAGTGTCTCGACGTCGAAACATGTCCCGATGCGCGCGAAGGCCCCGGACGTGGTCCGGGGCCTTCGCGGGTATGGCCGGTCATCCGGCCGTTGGTCACTCGGCGATGTGCGCGACGAGGAACCAGCGGTCCTTCTCGAGACCGCCCTTGATGCCGATGGCGACATCCTGGCTCGTCAGGTCGATCTCGTCGAGTCCCTCGATCGCGGCATCGAGGTCGGCGATCACCTTGTCGATGTCGGCGACGATCGCGCGGATCGTGTCGGCCGACTGCGAGAACCCGGCGGCGACGGTCGTCCCCGCGGCCTTCTGGGCGACGGTCTCGAGGCGCGCGTCGATGGGCAGGCCCAGGGCGACGATGCGCTCTGCGGCCTCGTCGGCCCAGGCGCCGGTGTGCTCGACCAGTGTGTCGAGGAACTCGTGCACGCCGATGAAGTTGGCGCCGCGGACGTTCCAGTGCGCCTGCTTGCCGTTGACGGTGAGCGCCTGCAGGCCCAGAGCGACAGGGGAGAGGAACTGGGCCGCGGCGGCGGCGACGGTCGGGTCGGCTGCGGTGGTCGAGATGGTCTGGTTCTTGCTCATGACGTTCCCTCCGAAGGTCGATGGCATGACTGCCTTCTGTACCCACAACGCTACTCACCGCGGCGCATTCCGCAAGCAAGACAAGGCTGGGCTAAATATGCCCTCATCTGGGGAAAGTGAGGCTATCCAAAGTCTCCGGGCGCGCGGGGGCTTGACAGCGCCTAGAGTCGGCGTCATGTCCGTGTCGCCGCATGCCTCGATCCTGCCTCTCGACGACGACGTCCCCGCCGTGCACCCTGACGCGTTCGTCGCGGACGGCGCCCGGATCATCGGCTCCGTCCGGATCGGCGAGCGTGCGAGCGTCTGGTACAACGCCGTGGTCCGTGGGGACGTCGAGGCGATCTCGATCGGCGCCAACAGCAACATCCAGGACAACGTGTCGGTGCACGTCGACGCGGCGCACCCCGTGGAGATCGGCGAGTTCGTCTCGGTCGGGCACAACGCCGTGGTGCATGGCTGCGTGATCGGCGACGGGGCGCTCATCGGCATGGGGAGCGTGGTGCTGTCGGGCGCGGTCATCGGAGCCGGTTCGCTCGTCGCCGCCGGAGCAGTCGTTCTCGAGGGCACGGCGATCCCGTCGCGATCTCTGGTGGCGGGGGTGCCGGCCAAGGTGCGGCGGGAGCTCTCGGACGAGGAGGTCGCGGGGCTGCGCCGCAATGCCGAGCGTTACCTCTCGAATGGGGAGCGCCACGCTGCGGCGCTTGCGGGAGGGTGATCCGGGCGGCTGTCCGGAACCGCCTGCGGAGTCGGCTAGACTCGAAGGCGCTGTGCGGTTCTCGGACCGCATCGCGGGGATGTAGCTCAATGGTAGAGCCCCAGTCTTCCAAACTGGCTACGCGGGTTCGATTCCCGTCATCCCCTCCGCTCACGGCCCCGTGAAGGCGTCGCCGACTTCGTCGGCTAGACTTCACGGGGCCGTTTCGTGTTCCCGTGCGGGGACTCCCCGGGGCGTAGCTCAGCTTGGTAGAGCGCCCGCTTTGGGAGCGGGAGGCCGCAGGTTCAAATCCTGTCGCCCCGACAATCGGCCCACCCAGACCTACGATCCCGTCGCGCGACCTGCGCGCGGGAGGAGTCACGAGGAGAACGAACCCCTATGGTCACCAGCACCGTCGAGAAGCTCAGCCCCACCCGGGTCAAGCTGCACATCACGGTCACCCCCGACGAGCTCAAGCCGAGCATCCAGCACGCGTACGAGCACATCGCGCGCGACGTGCAGGTCCCCGGCTTCCGCAAGGGGAAGGTTCCGGCTCCGATCATCGACCAGCGCGTCGGCCGCGGCGCCGTCATCGAGCACGCCGTGAACGAGGGCCTCGACGGCTTCTTCCGTGCCGCCGTCGCCGAGAACGACATCAAGATGCTGGGCCGTCCCTCGGCCGACATCGTCGAGTGGCCCAGCGAGAAGGACTTCTCGGGCGACCTCGTGGTCGACGTCGAGGTCGACGTGCGCCCCGAGTTCGAGCTGCCCGACTACGAGAGCCTCACGATCACGGTCGACGCGGCCGAGGTCGACGACGCGAAGCTCGATGAGGAGCTCGACCGCCTGCGCGCCCGCTTCGGCACCCTGATCCCCGTCGACCGTCCCGCCGCCAAGGGAGACTTCGTCGAGCTCGACATGGTCGCCACGATCGACGGCGCCGAGATCGACCGCGCCGAGGGCGTGTCGTACGAGGTCGGCTCGGGCGAGCTGCTCGAGGGCATCGACGAGGCCATCGAGTCGCTGACGGCGGGCGAGGACACCACGTTCCGCTCCACGCTGGTCGGCGGCGACCACGCCGGCGAGGAGGCCGAGGTCTCCGTGAGCGTCAAGGCCGTCAAGGAGCGCGAGCTGCCCGAGGCCGACGACGACTTCGCCCAGATGGCGAGCGAGTTCGACACGATCGCCGAGCTGCGTGACAGCCTCCGCGAGCAGGTCGCGTCGCGCAGTGCCTTCTCGCAGGGCTCGGCGGCCCGCGACAAGCTCATCGAGACGCTGCTCGAGAAGGTCGAGATCGCGGTTCCCGAGCAGCTCGTCGAGGACGAGGTGCACAGCCACCTCGAGCAGGAGAACCGTCTCGAGGACGACGAGCACCGCGCCGAGGTCAAGGAGGCCAGCGAGAAGCAGTTCCGCACGCAGATGCTGCTCGACGCGATCGCCGAGAAGCTCGAGGTGCAGGTCTCGCAGGACGAGTTCACGCAGTACCTGATCCAGATGTCGGGTCAGTACGGCATGGCGCCCCAGCAGTTCATCGAGGCGCTGCAGCAGGGCAACCAGCTGCAGGCCGTGATCGGCGATGTCGCCCGCAACAAGGCGCTCGCGATCGTCCTGGGCAAGGTCGAGGTCGTCGACACCAACGGCAAGCCGGTGGACCTGTCGGGCTTCGCCGCGGTCGAGGAGGACGAGGCCGCGGACGCCGAGGCCCCCGCCGAGACGACCGACGAGGTCGCCGCTGAGGAGCCGGGGGCCGACGAGGCCGCGGTCGAGGCGGCCCCGGTCGAGGAGAAGCCCAAGAAGACGACGCGCAAGAAGAAGACCGAGGAGCCCGCCGCGGAGTGATCCGCGACGTCGCACCCGAGTAGTCTTCGACTGTCTCTCGAAGGGGGATGGATGCCCGCGGGCATCCGTCCCCCTTCTGCTTCTGCAGCATCCCGATCAGGAGGCTCCATGGCCGTCACCGACTTCGACCAGTGGCAGGCGCGCGTCGACGCGGTCTGGCAGGATCGCGCGCTCAGCGCCGACGAGCGGATCGCGCGGATCGACGCGCTGGCGACCGAGCTGGGCGACGACCATCCTGTGTCGCTGTTCGAGCGCGCCGGGGCACGCGACAGCGCCGGCCGCGAGTCCGAGGCCGAGCCGCTGTACCGCCGGGCGATCGAGCGAGGACTCGACGACCGTCGCCGTGCGCGGGCGACGATCCAGCTGGCCAGCACCCTGCGCAACCTCGGCGAGACCGACGACGCCCTCGCCCTGCTCGATGCCGAGCGTCAGCGCAGCGGCGCCGAGCTGCGCGACGAGCTGGCCGCCTTCACGGCGCTCACGCTGGCGTCGGCGGGCGACCCGGTTCGAGCGGTGTCGGTGGCGCTCACCGCCCTCGCACCGCACCTGACGTTCTACACGCGCTCTGTCATGGGATACGCGGCCGAACTGGCGTCCGATTGACCGTCAGGGCCGGATGATCGCGCCCGAGCGGGCGGGGATGCCGTCGGCCTCGGCGCCCAGCGGCCGCGTCGCGAACAGCACCTCGCGCGGCGGATCGATCGCCAGCGGCACGTCGTCCAGGTTCACCACGATCTCGAGTGCGCCACGGCGGATCCGGATCCACTTCGGATCCTCGCTCCACTCGGCCGAGAGCCGATCGAACCGCGGATCGGTGAGGTCGGGCTCGCGGCGCCGCAACGCGATGAGCTCCCTGTGCAGCGCGAGCAGACGCGTGTGGCGGGTCTCGCCACCACCGGCCGGATAGGGCTCGTCCCAGTCGAGCTTCGAGCGCTCGAACGTGGCGGGGTCCTGCGGGTCGGGCACGACAGCCGGATCCCAGCCCATCTTCTCGAACTCCGCGATGCGCCCCTTCGCGGTGGCCTCGCCCAGGTCGGCCTCGGGGTGGGACGTGAAGAACTGCCACGGCGTCGAGGCCGCCCACTCCTCGCCCATGAACAGCATGGGCGTGAAGGGGGCGGCGAGCGCCAGCAGCGCCGCCACGGCGAGGAGGTCGTCGTCGAGCGTCTGAGAGAGGCGGTCGCCGGTCGCGCGATTGCCGATCTGGTCGTGATCCTGCGCGTAGGCGACGAGCCGCCACGTCGGGGTCTGAGGCGGGATCGGATGCCCGTGCGCGCGCTCCCGGAAGGACGACCACGTGCCGTCGTGGAAGAAGCCGCGCGTCGCGGCCTTCGCGAGCGCCTCGATGGGCTCGAAGTCGGCGTAGTAGCCCGTGGTCTCACCCGTCACGGCCACGTGCACGGCGTGGTGGTAGTCGTCGCTCCACTGCGCGTGCAGGCCGTAGCCGCCGGCCTCGCGCGGCGTGATGAGCTTCGGATCGTTCATGTCCGACTCGGCGATCAGGGTGAGCGGACGCCGCAGGTGGGCGCTGAGCGCGTCGACGCGTTCGGCCATCTCCTGCAGCAGGTGCGTGGGGGAGTCGTCGACCAGAGCGTGCACGGCGTCCAGGCGCAGCCCGTCGACATGGAAGTCACGCAGCCACATCAGCGCGTTGTCGAGGATGAATTCCCGCACCTCCGGCCGGGAGAGGTCGAGCGACGAGCCCCAGGTGTTCGCACTGTCCTGACGCAGGTAGGGCGCGAGCAGGGGCAGGTAGTTCCCGCTGGGGCCCAGATGGTTGTAGACCACGTCCTGGATGACGCCGAGGCCCGCCGCGTGACAGGCGTCGACGAAGCGCTGATACGCCTCCGGGCCGCCGTAGCTCTCCGACACGGCGTACCAGAGCACCCCGTCGTAGCCCCAGTTCCAGGTGCCGTTGAAGGAGTTCACCGGCAGCAGCTCGACGAAGTCGACGCCGAGGTCGACCAGATGCGGCAGCCGCTCGATCGCGGAGTCCAATGTGCCGCCGGGCGAGCCCCCGCCGCCGGGGGTGAACGTCCCGAGGTGCATCTCGTAGATCACCGCCCCTGCCAGCTGGCGACCGGTCCAGCGCTCATCGGTCCATCCGAACGACGTCAGGTCGTGCACGCGGCTCAGCTCGTGCACCCCGCGGGGCTGGCGCAGCGATCGCGGGTCGGGGATCGGCGTGTCGCGCTCGTCCAGCAGGTAGCCGTAGTCCTGCCCGGGCCGTGACGGCACGTCGGCACGCCACCATCCGGCGTCGTCGCGTGTCATGTCGTGCGTCTCGCCGTCGAGCACCAGCCGCACGGTTTCCGGGAGCGGCGCCCATACCTCGAAGCTCACGATGTCTCCTCTCGCAGCAGCAGCGCGACGGGATAGCGCGACAGCAGATCGGCCAGCGCCACGGCGTCGCCCTCGACCGTCGTGCCGGCGATGGCGTCGGTGTAGCGCCCCGGGGGCACGAGCACCCGCGTATCGCGCCAGCCGCCCGCGCGCTCGAGTCCAAGGGGCAGCCGGGTGGCGACCGCGACCGCACCGCCGCGGTCGAAGGCGACGGCATGCCGCGCGGCGTCTCCGACGACCTCGAGCCCCGCATAGCGCGTGAACAGCTCTGGGCGGTCCCGACGCGCGTGGAGCACCCGGGCCGTGACGAGCAGCTTCGCCGCCGCGGTCTCGTCCACCGGCGGCAGGTCGCCCGCCTCGATCCGTGCGAGCACCTCACGGCGCTCGTCGAAATCGACGGGCAGGCGGTTGTCGGGGTCGACCAGCGAGCGGTTCCACAGCTCCGAGCCCTGGTACACGTCGGGCACGCCGGGGGACGCGAGCTGCAGCAGCTTCGCGGACAGCGAGTTCGACCATCCGGCGGCGCGCACCACCTTGAGGAGCTCCTCGATCGCGCCGCGCACGATGTCGTCGTCGTAGGCCGCGTCCACCAGGGCGTGCAGCTTGCGCTCGTATTCGGCATCCGGCTCGGTCCACGTCGTGCCCGTGGCCGCCTCGCGGGCCGCCTTCTCGGCGTAGGCGTGCGCGCGCTCCCGTGACAGCGGCCAGGCGCCGATCAGCGATTCCCACAGCAGCGCCTCGAGCGGACCGTCCCCCAGCGGGGCACGCGACCGCAGCGTCCGCAGCGTCCGACGCCACAGCTTCGGGTCCTCCGAGAGCGCGTCGATCCGCGCCCGCGTGTCCTCCCCGCGCTTCGTGTCGTGTGTCGAGAGCGTCGTCATCGAGAGGGGCCAGGACGCCTGCCTGGCCGCCTGGCGGCGGTGGAACTCGGCGACGTCGATCGCGAACTCCGACGGGTCCCCACCCACCTCGTTCAGCGAGACCAGCCGCCCGTAGCGGTAGAACGCGGTGTCCTCCACGCCCTTGGCCATCACGGCTCCGGAGGTCTGCTGGAAGCGCACGGCGGCGGGATGGCCCGGGTCCGACAGCAGCGGCAGCAGCCGACCGATGGCGCCCGTCAGATCCGGGCGCAGCCGGCGCGCCATGTCGGCCGCCTCGTGCAGGTGCTCGATCCCCGCAGGCAGGTAGGAGCGGTACACGGGGAAGCACGCGAGCAGCTCCGCGAGCGCGTCCTCGGCGCCTTCGACCGAGGGCACCAGGCGCGCGAGTCGGCGCACCTCGGCCTGCAGCAGCCCGTCGGCGATCCCGCGCTTGCCGTCGTGCACCAGGCGCGTCCAGTCGACGGGGCCGCCGCTCAGCTCCGCCTCCAGCTCGTCGAGCACGGTCTGGGCCGCGGGGTCGACGAGCACGCGGTCGACGTCACCCAGCGCGTCGTATCCGGTGGTCCCCGCGGTGGCCCAGTGCGACGGCAGGGGCTCGCCGGGCTCGAGGATCTTCTCGACGAGCACATACGCGCCGTCGGTCTTCTCGGCGAGCCGCGCGAGATAGCCGGCCGGGTCGGTCAGACCATCCGGGTGATCGATGCGCAGCCCGTCGGCGAGGCCCTCGCGCATCCAGCGCAGGATCTCGGTGTGGGACGCGTCGAAGATCCGCGGGTCCTCCACGCGCACGGCGGCGAGCGTCGACACGGCGAAGAAGCGCCGGTAGTTGAGCTCGTCGTCGCCTCGCCTCCAGCTGACCAGCTCGTAGTGCTGGCGCGCGTGCACGACGCCCGGCGACGCGCCGTCGTCGGCGCTGCCGGGCGCGAGCGGGAACCGGTGCTCGTAGTACCGCAGCGTCCCGTCCTCGATGCTGAGCCCGAGATCCGGCAGCGCGGCGTCTTCGTCGCCGAGCACCGGTACCCGGACGCGCCCCGCGCCCGCCTCCCAGTCGATGTCGAAAGCGTCGGCGTACTGCGACGCGCGCCCGTGCGTCAGCACATCCCACCACCAGGGATTGCCCGAGGGCGTGGCGATGCCCACGTGGTTGGGCACGATGTCGATCAGCACTCCGAGCCCCGCCTTCCGGGCCGCGGCCGAGAACCGCGCCAGTCCGTCGGGACCACCACGGTCGGGATCCACGCGCGTATGGTCGATCACGTCATAGCCGTGATTGGATCCGGGCTCGCTCGCGAGCAGCGGCGACAGGTAGACCGTGTCGACGCCCAGTGCGGCCAGGTAGTCGACGACCCCCGCAGCCGCGTCGAGATCGAACTCGCGTCGGACCTGCAGGCGATACGTCGTGCGCGGCACGCGGCTCATGACTCCTCCTGACGGGCGCCGAGCGCGTGACGCACCGACTCCGCGGGCGACCAGACGGCCTCGGGTTCCGGCTCGCGCCACTCGCGCAGCACCACGATCGAGCGCGCCTCGACGGCCAGCGTCGATCCGGCCTCATGCGGGTTCGGGTCGCGCCCGTCGGCGGTGTTCAGCACCACGTCCCACGCCGTGCAGTACTCCTCGGCGGGCAGGGTGAAGTCGACCGGCTCGTCGTGCGCGTTGAAGCACACCAGGAAGTGACGGTCGACGATCCGCTCGCCGCGCGGCCCCCGCTCCCGGATGCCCTCCCCGTTCAGGAACACACCCAGCGAACGTGCGTAGCTCGTGCCCCAGTCGGCTTCGTCCATGTCGGAGCCGTCGGGCGTCAGCCACACGATGTCGGGCAGGGGATCGCCCTCGCCGCGCCGCACGGGACGCCCGTCGAAGAACCGCCAGCGCCGGAAGGTCGGATGCTCGCGGCGCAGGCGCGAGACGAGCGCCGTGAACTCGATGAGCGGCTCGTCCGCCTGATCCCAGTGCACCCACGTGAGCGGGTTGTCCTGGGCGTAGCCGTTGTTGTTGCCGTCCTGGGTGCGGCCGAGCTCGTCGCCATGCAGCAGCATCGGCACGCCCTGCGACAGCAGCAGCGTGGCCAGCAGGTTGCGCTGCTGACGCGCGCGCAGCTCGAGGATCTGCGGGTCGTCGGTGGGCCCCTCGACGCCGAGGTTGTAGGAGCGGTTGTGGGACTCGCCGTCGCGTCCGTCCTCGCCGTTCGCCTCGTTGTGCTTCTCGTTGTACGAGACCAGGTCGCGCAGCGTGAACCCGTCGTGAGCGGTGACGAAGTTGATCGACGCGAAGGGGCGACGTGCCGTGCCCTCGTACAGGTCGGCGGAGCCGGTGAACCGCGACGCGAACTCGCCCAGGGTCGCGGGCTCTCCGCGCCAGAAGTCGCGCACCGTGTCGCGGAACTTGCCGTTCCACTCCGTCCACTGCGGCGGGAAGTTGCCGACCTGGTAGCCACCGGGTCCGACGTCCCACGGCTCCGCGATCAGCTTGACCTGCGACACCACCGGATCCTGCTGAACCAGGTCGAAGAAGCTCGACAGGCGATCGACCTCGTAGAACTCCCGCGCGAGCGTCGCGGCCAGGTCGAAGCGGAAGCCGTCCACGTGCATCTCGGTCACCCAGTAACGCAGCGAATCCAGGATGAGCTGCAGAGAGTGCGGATTGCGCACGTTCAAGGTGTTGCCCGTGCCGGTGTAGTCCATGTAGTACTGCGGGTCGTCCTCGACCAGCCGGTAGTAGGCGGCGTTGTCGATGCCCTTGAACGACAGGGTCGGACCGAGATGGTTGCCCTCGGCGGTGTGGTTGTAGACGACGTCGAGGATGACCTCGATGCCGGCGGCGTGCAGCGCGCGCACCATTCCCTTGAACTCCTGCACCTGCTCGCCGCGGTCGCCGCTCGAGGAGTACTCGCTGTGCGGGGCGAAGAATCCGAGGGTGTTGTAGCCCCAGTAGTTGCGCAGGCCCTTCTCGAGGAGCACCGAGTCGTGCACGAACTGGTGCACGGGCATCAGCTCGATCGCGGTCACCCCGAGCCGCTGCAGGTGCGCTACGACGGCCGGATGCGCGACACCGGCGTACGTGCCGCGCAGCTGTTCGGGGACGTCGGGATGCAGCTGGGTGAGGCCCTTCACGTGCGCCTCGTAGATCAGCGTGCTGCTGTAGGGCGTGCCCGGTCGGCGGTCACCGCGCCAGTCGAAGTACGGGTTGATGACGACCGCGCGCACGTTGTGGGACGCCGAGTCGTCCTCGTTGCGCTCATCCGGGTCGTCGAAGCGGTGGTCGAAGAGCGACGGGTCCCAGTCGATCGCGCCCGAGAGCGCCTTGGCGTACGGATCGACGAGCAGCTTGCTCGGGTCGCACCGGTGGCCCGCGGACGGCTCGAACGGACCGTGCACCCGGTACCCGTACTGCTGGCCCGGACCGACGTCCGGAAGGTACGCGTGCCAGACGTTGCCGTCCACCTCGATGACGTTCACACGTGTCTCGGTGCCGTCGTCGTCGAACAGGCACAGCTCGACCTTCGTGGCGACCTCGCTGAACAGCGCGAAGTTCGTGCCGTCTCCGTCATATGTCGCGCCGAGCGGGTAGGGACGTCCGGGCCACGTCTCCATGGGGACCTGCCGATCTCTTGAGGTGGGGCGGCTTGGGAACTCGACGCTATTGCGCGCGCGGGAGGGCGAGAAAGGGCTTGCCACCGGTGCCGCGAGGGGTTATCGCGAGCGCCGCTGGATGGGGAGCGTATGCCCACGGCGAACACGCGCGAGGCCCCGATACCCCACGGGTAGGGTCATATCGACGCACCACTGAATGGAGTGAGAATGCCCGAACCGCTGATGGCACAGAGTGTCTTCGACCGGCTGCTGAAGGACCGCATCATCTGGCTTGGCTCGGAGGTGCGCGACGAGAACGCGAACGAGATCTGCGCGAAGATCCTGCTGCTCGCCGCCGAGGACTCGCAGAAGGACATCTACCTCTACATCAACTCGCCCGGCGGATCGATCACGGCCGGCATGGCGATCTACGACACGATGCAGTTCGTGCCCAACGACATCGTCACGGTCGGCATCGGCATGGCCGCCTCGATGGGGCAGCTGCTGCTCACCAGCGGCACCAAGGGCAAGCGCTACATCACGCCGAACGCGCGTGTGCTGCTGCACCAGCCGCACGGCGGCTTCGGCGGCACCGCGAGCGACATCCAGACGCAGGCGCAGCTCATCCTCGACATGAAGCGTCGACTGGCGGAGATCACGGCCGCTCAGACCGGCAAGTCCGTCGAGCAGATCAACGAGGACGGCGACCGCGACCGCTGGTTCTCTGCTGAGGAGGCCCTCGAGTACGGCTTCGTGGACCACATCCGCGAGCACGCCGTCGACGTGACCGGCGCCGGCGGCACCGACCGCGACGCGAACTGAGCCCAGAGAAGGACGTACGAAGATGCACACCCCCTACACCGGCCAGACTTCGCCGCAGGGCCTGCAGCTGCCCGGCAGCCGCTACATCCTGCCCCAGTTCGAGGAGCGCACGGCCTACGGCTACAAGCGTCAGGACCCGTACAACAAGCTGTTCGAGGACCGCGTGATCTTCCTCGGCGTGCAGGTCGACGACGCGTCGGCCGATGACGTGATGGCGCAGCTGCTCGTGCTCGAGAGCCAGGATCCCGACCGCGACATCATCATGTACATCAACTCGCCCGGCGGTTCGTTCACGGCCATGACGGCGATCTACGACACGATGCAGTACATCTCGCCCCAGATCCAGACGGTGGTGCTGGGGCAGGCCGCGTCGGCGGCAGCCGTGCTGCTGGCGGCCGGCGCGCCCGGAAAGCGACTGGCCCTGCCGAACGCGCGCATCCTGATCCACCAGCCCGCCGTCGGCGAGGCCGGCCACGGTCAGGCGTCGGACATCGAGATCCAGGCCGCCGAGATCCTGCGCATGCGCACGTGGCTCGAGGAGACTCTGGCGAAGCACTCGAACAAGTCGGTCGAGGAGGTCCACAAGGACATCGACCGCGACAAGATCCTGGGCGGAGCCGAGGCGGTCGAGTACGGCCTGGTGGACCAGGTCCTCACGACGCGGAAGCGCCAGCCGGCGATCTCGAAGTGAGCGCAGCGCTCGCCGTGAGCGCCATCGCGTGAGCAGCCCTGAGGCGCCCCGGACCGGAGAGGTCCGGGGCGCCTCGTCGTCGCCTGTAATATCCGTGAAACCGCGTCGCGACAGGATGGCGTCACGGCTGTGGAACGAGAGGCGATGAGATGACGAGCGAGCGAACGGCGACGGGGCACCACCGCGAAGGGGTGTTCGTCAAGGCGATGGGAACGGTCGACGCGCTGTTCGTCGGCTTCGGCGCGATGATCGGCTTCGGCTGGATCACCCTCACGGGCGGCTGGCTCTCCTCCGCCGGCACGTGGGGAGCGATCCTCGCGTTCGTCGTCGGCGGCGCGATCATGATGCTCGTCGGCCTCGTCTACTCCGAGCTGGTCTCGGCGATGCCGCGCGCGGGCGGGGAGCACAACTACCTCATGCGCGGAATGGGCCCGCGCTGGTCGCTCGTGGGATCGTGGGCGATCACGGGCGGGTACATCACGGTGATCATGTTCGAGGCCGTGGCGACACCGCGCACGTTCGACTATCTCTTCCCGGGCCTCGCGTCGCTGATGCCGATGTACGAGGTCGCCGGGTTCCAGGTGGGGCTGCCGTGGGCCCTGGTCGGCGTCGTGGCCGCCGTCGTCGTGACGTGGATCAACATCCGCGGGGTGAAGATCACGTCGCTCGTGCAGACGTTCGTGGTCTCCTTCCTTCTGCTCGTGGCGGCGGTGCTGGTCTTCGGCGGCGCCGTCGGCGGGGACGTCGCCAACACCGAGCCGGCCTTCGCCGGCGGAGCGGCGGGCTTCGCGATCGTGCTGGGCGCCGTGCCGTTCCTCTTCGTCGGCTTCGACGTCATCCCGCAGGCCGCCGAGGAGATCGACCTCCCGCCCCGGCGCATCGGCCGCGTGCTGATCCTGTCGGTCGCGATGGCGGTGGCCTTCTACCTGGTCGTGATCTACGTCACGTCGCTCGCACGGCCCGCCTCGGAGCTCGCCGCATTCGACCTCGCGACGGCCGACGCCCTGACCGTGATGCTCGGATCCGAGGTCTGGGGTCGCATCGTGATCGCCGGCGGCCTCGCCGGCATCCTGACCTCCTGGATCGGCTTCCTGCTGGGCGCGTCGCGCCTGCTGTGGGCCATGTCGACCTCCGGCATGATCCCCGCCTGGTTCGGTCACATCCACCCGCGTTACAAGACGCCGTCGAACGCGATCCTGTTCATCGGCGCGCTCTCCGTGATCGCCCCCTTCGGCGGCACCGCCGTTCTCGGATGGGCCGTGGACGGCGGCTCGCCGATGATCGTGCTCGCCTACGCGCTGGTGGCCATCTCGTTCTGCCTGCTGCGCGTCAAGGACCCGGGCATGGAGCGGCCGTTCCGCGTCGGCAGCGGCCGCACGACAGGCATGGCGGTCGGGATCGCCGCGTCGGTGCTGTGCGTGATCCTCTTCCTGCTGTACATCCCGGGCCTGACGCCGATCAGCATCACGCTGGCCTGGCAGTCGTACGCGATCTTCGCGGCATGGATGATCGTCGGCATCGTGTTCGCATCGCGACTGCCCGGCGGCATCAAGGCCGGGCCGGAGACCGAGGCCATCCTGCTGTCGGAGATCGCCGCGCGCCGTCAGAAGGCCGAGCGCGCGCGTGCGGGCGGCTGATCGCCCGTGACCGGACTGTCACCGTTTGCGGCGCGCGCCGCGGGCCCCGTGTCGGTGGCAGCGGTTAGGCTCGTGGAGACTCGAACGGAAAGGCCCGAGGAGGACACGCATGGCTCGCATCGGTGAGAGCGCCGACCTGTTCAAGTGCTCCTTCTGCGGCAAGAGCCAGAAGCAGGTGCAGCAGCTGATCGCCGGTCCCGGCGTGTACATCTGCGACGAGTGCGTCGAGCTGTGCAACGAGATCATCGAAGAGCGGATGGCCGAGTCGGCCGGCTCGGGTGAGGTGGCCGAGTTCGATCTGCCCAAGCCGCGAGAGATCTTCCAGTTCCTCGAGGAGTACGTCGTGGGCCAGGAGCCCGCGAAGCGCGCGCTCGCGGTCGCGGTGTACAACCACTACAAGCGCGTGCGTGCCCGCGGCGAGCTGAAGCCGGCCGACCAGAAGGCCGAGGACATCGAGGTCGCCAAGAGCAACATCCTGATGCTCGGGCCGACGGGCTGCGGCAAGACCTACCTGGCTCAGACGCTGGCAAAGCGCCTCAACGTGCCGTTCGCGGTGGCCGACGCCACGGCGTTGACCGAAGCCGGTTACGTGGGCGAGGACGTCGAGAACATCCTGCTCAAGCTGCTGCAGGCGGCCGACTTCGACGTCAAGCGCGCCGAGACGGGCATCATCTACATCGACGAGGTCGACAAGATCGCCCGCAAGGCCGAGAACCCGTCGATCACGCGCGACGTCTCCGGCGAGGGCGTGCAGCAGGCGCTGCTGAAGATCCTCGAGGGCACGGTCGCGTCGGTGCCGCCCCAGGGCGGGCGCAAGCACCCGCATCAGGAGTTCATCCAGATCGACACGACGAACGTGCTGTTCATCGTGGCGGGCGCCTTCGCCGGCCTGGAGGACATCATCTCGGCGCGCGTCGGCAAGCACGGCGTCGGCTTCGGGGCGCCTCTGCACGACAAGAACGACGACAGCGCGCTGTTCAGCGAGGTGCTGCCCGAGGACCTGCACAAGTTCGGGCTGATCCCCGAGTTCATCGGTCGCCTGCCCGTGGTGGCCTCGGTGCAGCCGCTGGATCAGGATGCGCTCATGGAGATCCTGACGGTGCCGCGCAACGCGCTGGTCAAGCAGTACCAGCGGATGTTCGAGCTCGACGGCGTGCAGCTCGAGTTCGAGGAGGACGCGCTGCGCGCGATCGCGGACCTGGCGGTCGAGCGCAAGACCGGCGCGCGCGGCCTGCGCGCGATCCTGGAGGACGTGCTGGGTCCCATCATGTTCGAGATCCCCTCGTCGGAAGACGTCGCGAAGGTGATCGTGACCCGTGCCGCGGTCGAAGAGGGGGCCGATCCGACCCTGGTGCTGGCGCAGAAGAAGAAGTCGGCCTGACGCCACTCGCGGCGGCCGGCGGTCAGCTCTTGCCCACTGCGAGCTGTGCCCGCACGGCCGGGTCATCGTCCAGGAACCCGGGCTCGGCCTCGGCGCCGACGGCGTCGAAATAGCGGCTCAGGAAGCAGCGGTAGGCGGCGGCGTATGCGATGTCCGCGATGTTGAGGTCGCTGAATCCGAGGGCGCGGAGCCGTTCGATGTCGGCCGGCGCGATACGCGACGCATCGATCGCGATCTGCTGCGCATAGTCGAGCATCGCCACCTCCCGGTCGGTCAGGCCCGCCGTGTGATGGTCCCTCTGGATCGCCAGGGCCTGCTCGCGTCCCACGAATCGCGACAGCCCTCGGAAGTACACGTGGCTGCAGTAGCTCGACGGCACGTGCTTCGCGACGACCAGCGTGATCATGCGGAACGCCTCCAGGCCGAGCGAGAATCCGTCGCGCAACTGGTTGAGGAGCCGATCCACGGGCACGAGCAGGTCGGGCCGTGCCGAGAGGCTCCGTGTCGCGTTCATGACGGCGCCCATGTCGCCGCGCTCGGCTGCGTAGACATCCGCGATGTCGCCGCGTGCCTCCTCCTCCGAGACAGTCTCGAGGTACATGCTCCCGTCCTCTCGCCGCGGGTCTCCTGCGCGAAGCGTAGACCCGCGGCGGTCTGGGCGACAGGTCAGCCGTCGAGCCCGCGCCGCTTCAGCAGCGGCGCGATCTCCGCGTCGCGGCCGCGGAAGTCGCGATACGCCTCGAGGGGATCCTTGGTGCCGCCGACGCCCAGCAGGCGCGCGCGGAAGCGGTCGCCGTTCGCGCGCGTGAGGCCACCGTTCTCGCGGAACCACTCGACGGTGTCGGCGTCGAGGACCTCCGCCCAGATGTACGAGTAGTAGCCTGCGCTGTACCCGCCCGAGAAGACGTGCGCGAAGTAGGTCGACGAGTAGCGCGGGGGGATGACGGGGGACGCGAGACCGATATCGGCGAGTGCCGCCGCTTCGAACTCCGCGACGTCGCTGACCGCCGCGGCCTCGGCGCTCGACAGTGAATGCCATGCCTGGTCGAGCCAGGCCGCCGCGAGGTACTCGCTGGTGGCGAAGCCCTGGTTGAACGCCTCGCTGGCGCGCAACCGGTCGACGACGTCCGCCGGGAGGGGCTCCCCGGTCTCGTGATGCACCGCGTATGACGCGAGCACCTCAGGCCACAGGATCCACATCTCGTTGACCTGGCTGGGGAACTCCACGAAGTCGCGGTGCACCGCCGTGGCGGCGAAGTGGGGGAACGTCGCTGTGGCGAACAGTCCGTGCAGGGCGTGTCCGAACTCGTGGAAGAGCGTGGTCACCTGGTCGAGCGTGAGCAGCGTGGGCTCGCCGGGCGCCGGCTTGGGCACGTTGAGGTTGTTCACCACGACGGGCTGCGTTCCGCGCAGGCGCGACTGCTTCACGATCGAGTTCATCCATGCGCCACCGCGCTTCGTGTCTCGCGTGTAGAGATCGAGCACATACAGGCCAAGTGCTGAGCCGTCCTCGTTGAACACCTCGAACGTGCGTGCGTCCGGGTGGTAGGCGGGGATGTCCGCGCGCTCGCGGAACGATAGGCCGTACAGCAGCGCGGCGGCGCGGAACACGCCGTCCACGAGCACGCGCTCGGCCTCGAACCACGGGCGCAGCGCGGCGGTGTCGATGTCGTACTCGGCCGCGCGAACCTTCTCGGTCCAGTACGCCCAGTCGTGCGCCGCGAGCGGGTAGGGGCGCTCCGCCGTGGCATCGACGAGCCGTTGCAACGAGGCGGCCTCGGAGGCCGCATTGCGCGCCGCGGGACCCGCAAGCTCGCGGAGCAGGCTGTGGACGGCCTCCGGGCTGCCGGCGGTCTGGTCAGCCGTCACGTAGGCGCTGTGCGAGGGGTAGCCCAGAAGCTCGGCTCGCTCGGCGCGCAGCCGCGTGATCTCCCGCAGCACGGTGCGGTTGTCATGCGCGTTGCCTCGCGAACCGCGCGCGCGCGATGCCGCCATGATCCGCTCACGCGTCGACCGGTTCGTCAGCTGCGCCAGATACGGGTGGCCCGAGAACAGGGTGAGCGTCACGAGCAGCTTGCCGTCGAGGCCGCGGCCTCGCGCCGCTTCGGCGGCCGCCGACAGCTCGCCCGCAGTCAGCCCGTCGAGTTCGGCCGGGTCGTCGAAGACCACCGCGAGGTCGTTGGTGTCGGCCAGCAGGTTCTTCTCGAACTGCGTCGTCAGCTCCGACAAGCGGCGGTTCACGGCCCGCAGGCGCTCCTTCGCACTGTCGTCGAGCGCGGCGCCGGCGTGCGTCATCTCGCGATAGCGGCGCTCGACGAGCCGGCGCTGCTCGGGATCGAGCCCCAGCTCGTCGATCCGCTCGAAGAGCGCACGGATGCGGGCGTACAGCCGGGCATCGAGCTGGATGGCGTCGGAGTGGGCCGCCATGAGAGGGGCGAGGCGCTCATCGATCTCCTGGATCTCCGGCGACGCATCCGCGGAGCTCACGGTGTAGAAGGCCTGGCCGACCCGCTCCAGCAGCTCGCCCGCGCGCTCGAGAGCCAGCATGGTGTTGTCGAACGTCGGCTCGTCGGGGGTCGACGCGATGGCCTCGACCTCGGCGCGGTGCTCGGCGAATGCCGCCTCGAACGCCGGGAGGTAGTGCTCCGGCTCGATCGCGGCGTAGTCGGGCAGGCCGTATGGGAGGGGCGACGGGGCGAGGAGCGGGTTGAACGCGGGGACCTCTGTCATGCGCTCAGCCTAGCGAGGGGTGCAGCCATCCATTTGCAAAGATCTGCCTGCAAAGGAACTCTTGCAAAGAAATCTTTGCAGAGCTACCATGGGTCCATGCACCCGAAGAAGGATCAGGCGACGACCGAGCAGAATCGTGTACTCGGCGTCGCCGCCCTGCGAGCGCTCGGTCATCCGCTTCGCGCGCGCATCTTCGACCTGCTCAGCCAGTACGGGCCGCAGACATCGAGCACGCTCGCGGAGCTGATGGGGGAGTCGTCGGGATCCACGAGCTATCACCTGCGCATCCTCGCGCGGCAGAACCTCATCCGCGAGATCCCCGAGCGCAGCAGCGGTCGCGAGCGCTGGTGGGAGCGCCCGCCGGGCGGTGTCACCATGGACGGCGCCGAGATCGCGCACACTCCGGCCGGCCGCGCCGCGCTGCAGGTGGCCGTTGCCGAGACGCACCGGCTGCGTTACGAGGAGCTGACCGAGTTCCTGCTCCAGCGTGCGGAGCGGGAGCCGGAGGAGTGGCAGCGGGCGAGCACCTCGATCACCGCCTCCACGCGCATGACCGCCGCGCAGCTGGAGGAGGTGTCGCGCAAGATCGACGAGCTCATCACCGAGACGATCCGTCGCTACCGCCACCAGGAGGGCGACGATGTGCGGCCCGTGACGCTGCGCGCCGATCTGTTTCCCCTCAAAGCACCGGGAGCCACATCATGACCGCGCTCACCGCGCATCATCGTCGCGTACCCCGGGTCCCCGCGGTGCGCACCACCTGGCCGGAGCGCCTGGCCCTGAGCGCCGCCGTGGCGCTCGCCGGCGCCATCCATCGTCGTGTCGCACGCCGCATCGCCGGTTGGGAGGCGTCGCGCGATCGCGAGCGCCACCATCGCGGCCAGCTGCACGCCGCGACACGCGAGATGGCGCTCGGTCCGCAGCACATCTGAGCCGCGCGCCGAGCGCCATCGTCACGAGCGCGGGTCAGCGCTCCTCGTCGTCCATGCCGTCGATGTGCCCGACGACGGCTCGGCCGTCCGCGCCGAGGGACACGGTGACCCCGGTGTCGAGTTCGGCGATGGGGCGACCCTCGAGCCAGGTGAGCGTCCAACCGGGCATCGCGCCGCCCTGCACCGCTGCCGCGGTGAGGTGCTGCTCCACCTGCGCGATCGTCTCGCGCAGCTCCGCCGGCACCGAGGCCGGGGGCTGTGATCCTGCGTTCCAGCGGGTTCCGAGCTGCATCAGTCCTCCTGCTCCGCGAGGTCGATCCGCGTCACCGCGAATGCCTCGCCGTCGGTGATCTCGAGGTCGGCGATCCGGCCCACGGCCTTGAGGTCGTCGGCCGCGAGGCGCAGCGCCGTCGCGGTCTCAGCCGGAGCGGTGATGGCAGCGGATGCGACCGGCGTCTTCTGCGAGGCCTTGGCCTCGGTCTTCGCCCGGCGCACGCCGATGAGGGCCTCGCTCGCGGCCGTGAGCACGCGCCGGTCCCCCTCGACACCCGTCGCGGTGGGCCACGCGGCTGTGTGCACGGATCCCTCGCGGAACCACGACCACGTCTCCTCCGCGGCGAACGCGAGGACGGGGGCGAAGAGGCGGATGAGCGTCTCCAGTGCGGTGCGCAGCGCCAGAGCCGCCGATGCCTGACCGGGGTGCTCCGGGTTGTAGGCGCGCTCCTTCACCAACTCGAGGTAGTCGTCGCAGAAGGTCCAGAAGAACGACTCGGTCAGTTCGAGCGCCCGCGCGTGGTCGTACGACTCCAGCGCCTTGGTGGCGTCGGCCAGCACGCCGTCGAGCGTGGCGAGCATCGAGCGGTCGAGCGGCTCGGTGATCTCGGCGCCCGCCGGCAGTGGGAACCCGAGTACGAACTTGGCGGCGTTGAGCAGCTTGATCGCCAGTCGACGTCCGATCTTGATCTGCGTGGGGTTCTGCGGGTCGAACGCGGCGTCGGTTCCCAGGCGGCTGGACGCCGCCCAGTAGCGGACGGCATCCGATCCGTGCTGATCCAGGATGTCGGCGGGCGTGACGACATTGCCCTTCGACTTCGACATCTTCTTGCGGTCGGGATCGACGATGAAGCCGGAGATGGACGCGTTCGCCCACGGCGTGCGGTCGTCCTCCAGCGCGCTGCGCAGGAGCGTCGAGAAGAGCCACGTGCGGATGATGTCCTGCCCCTGCGGGCGCACGTCGAACGGCGCCACGAGGTTCCACAGCTCCTCGTCGCGCTGCCAGCCGCCCACGATCTGGGGGGTGAGCGACGAGGTCGCCCACGTGTCCAGCACGTCCGTCTCGCCGACGAAGCCCCCCGGCACGCCGCGCTGGTCCTCGGTGAACCCGTCCGGCACGTCGGTCGAGGGGTCGACGGGCAGCTGGTCGGTCGTCGCGTACAGGACGTCGCCCTGCTCGCCGTTCTCGTCGATCCGGTACCAGACGGGGATCGGCACGCCGAAGAAGCGCTGCCGAGAGACCAGCCAGTCGCCCGAGAGGCCGTTGACCCAGTTCTCGTAGCGCACGCGCATGAACTCGGGGTGCCAGTCGATCTCCCGGCCGAGCTCAAGGAGGCGCTCCTTGAGCTTCTCGTCGCGGGCGCCGTTGGTGAGATACCACTGCTTGGTCGAGACGATCTCGAGCGGGCGGTCGCCCTTCTCGAAGAACTTCACGGGGTGCATGAAGGGTTTGCCGACTTCGAGGAGGCGGCCGGAGGCCTCGAGAAGCTCGACCATCTTCTTCTTGGCGCTGAAGACCGTCAGGCCGACGAGCTCGGCATACGCCGCCTTGCCCTCGTCGGTCGTGATCGCGTCCGGGGCATCCGCCACGACGCGGCCGTCGAGACCGATGATGGTGCGGATCGGCAGGTCGAGCTCGCGCCACCAGATCATGTCGGTGACGTCGCCGAACGTGCAGACCATCGCGATGCCCGAGCCCTTGTCCTGCTGGGCGAGGGGGTGGGGAAGCACGGGCACCTCGACGCCGAAGACCGGCGTCGTGACCGTCTTGCCGAAGTACGGCTGATAGCGCTCGTCATCCGGGTGAGCGACGAGTGCGACGCAGGCGGCGAGCAGCTCGGGACGCGTGGTCATGATCTCGATGTCGCCCGAGCCGTCGGTCTTGGCGAACGCGAGCCGGTGATACGAGGCCTGCTGCTCGCGGTCCTCGAGCTCGGCCTGAGCGATCGCGCTGCGGAAATCGACGTCCCACAGGGTGGGGGCCAGCGCCCGATACGCCTCGCCTCGGTCGGCCGAGCGGAGGAACGCCAGCTGGCTGGTGCGGATGGTGTCGTCCGAGATCGTGCGGTAGGTCTGCGTCCAGTCGACTGAGAGGCCGAGCTTGCGCCACAGCTCCTCGAAGGTCTTCTCATCCTCGACCGTGAGCTTCTCACACAGCTCGATGAAGTTGCGGCGGCTGACGGGCACCTGATCGGCGGCCTTCAGGCTCTTCGCGTTGCCCTCGAAGGGCGGCGTGAAGTCGGGGTCGTACGGCAGCGACGGGTCGCAGCGCACGCCGTAGTAGTTCTGCACGCGGCGCTCGGTGGGCAGGCCGTTGTCGTCCCAGCCGATCGGGTAGAACACGGTCTTGCCGCGCATGCGCTCGAATCGCGCCTTGACATCGGTGTGGGTGTACGAGAACACGTGGCCGATGTGCAGCGATCCCGACGCCGTCGGCGGCGGAGTGTCGACCGAGTAGACGCCGGGGCGGCCGACGGCCTTCGCGGCGTCGCGGTCGAACAGGTACGTGCCCTGCTCTTCCCACACGGCACCCCACTTGTCTTCGAGACCCTCGAGTGCGGGCTTGTCGGGAATGGCTGCCATAGAGGATCTCCTCGCTATATGCGGCACGGTGTCTGCGTGCCTGAGTGTGGGGTTGTGCGTCGAGTCTACCGGGGTCCCCGCGCCCGGAACCGGGACATCGGCAGGAAGCCGGAATGCAGGACGCATCCCTTCGTGGAGGTCCTGAGAATCGGCTTCTGTCCGTGGTTCCGGTCCGCCCGTCTGCCGTCCACAGAGAGGTGATCGGGTGACATGTTCGATGTGGTGGTCGTCGGCCGCGCGGAGGCCTCTCTGCTCCGCGAAGGTGGAGGCATGGATCCGGTCGCGATCGTCGCCGCGCGCGGCGGCGTCGTGCGCATCCGCGAGCTGCTGGACGCGGGTGTCTCGTCGGCAGCGATCAAGCGCGCCAAACGCGATGGACGGCTGATGCGTCCTCGCAACGGCTGGGTCGCGACGCCGGGCGCAGATCCGATGCTCCGCGCCGCGGCGGAGCTCGGCGTGGTCGTCACATGCGTCACGCGGGCGGAGCGGGCCGGGCTGTGGACTTTCGGGAGCGATCGGGTTCACGTGGCTGCGCCCCGCCACCATTCGCTCCCGCGGGAGACCACGGCGCATGTCCACTGGGCGCGCCCCGTCGTGCCGCGGCCCCCGGGCCTGCTCGAGGACGGTATAGAGAACACGCTGGTTCTGATCGCGGAGTGTCAGCCGTTCGAAGCGGCGCTCGTGGTGTGGGAGTCGGCTCTCCGGGTGGGTCTGATCCAGCTCGAATCGATGCGTCGGCTGCCCCTGAGTGAGCGGACGCGGCGGGTGCTCGAAGCCGCTCGGCCGCATGCGGATTCCGGAGTGGAGACGGTCGTCGTGCCGCGTCTGCGCTGGCTGAACCTGCCGCTCCGCCGCCAGGTCGTCATCGCCGGTCGGCCCGTGGATCTCCTCATCGGCGACCGTCTCGTCCTGCAGATCGACGGCGGACATCACGTCGGTGCACAGCGCGATGCCGACAATGCGCACGATGCGCAACTCAAACTGATGGGCTACCACGTCATCCGGGTGAGCTACCACCAGGTCTTCGACGACTGGCCGGCGGTGCATGAGCGCATCGTGCTCGCGATCGCGCAGCGGCTTCACCTCGCCCCCGCGCCTTCGGCGCGCTGAAACGAAGGACAGTGACCGAATTCGAGGATGCACGCACTCGCTTCGGTCCTGTCTTTCGGCATGAGCTATTTTACTAGCATGCAAGCAGCGGGCGACGCGAAGGTGCAGTTCAACGTGTATCTGCCCAGGGATCTGGTGCGCGCGGTCAAGCACCGTGCGATCGATGACGGGACGAGCCTGTCCGCGCTGGTCGAGCGCGTGCTGCGGGCTGAGATCGAAAGGATCGGAGAGTGACGACGGTTCAGCAGATCCGCTACACGGATCATCCCGAGAGGTGGCATGCCCTGGCCCGGGCGCTCGGGCTGGTCGCGCCGTACCCGCCCTCGTCGCAGTGGGGCGAGTTCGTGGGAGACGGCGTGCTCGCTGTCCATCGCGCGACGCCCGATCATCCGGCGGGCACGGTGGATCTGCACCTGCTCGTCGCCGAGCTCGAGGCCGCCGCGGCAGCGCTGGCGCCGTTCGACGTCGCGCGAGAGCACATGATCGGCGTGGGCGAGACCGTGCGGGTGACGGCCGACGGCGTCTCGATCACCGTGTCGGCAGGCACGCGCGACCCGCGCGGCGATCTCTCGGTGCAGCCGATCTGGTTCGCGCACGACCTCCACGAGCCGCGCCGGATCCTCGCGGCGCTCGGCCTCGGGGCGAGGATCGTCGGCGACGCGGGCGGCTGGGTCGACCTCGTCGCTTCGTGTGGCGGGAGCGTCGGCCTGCATCGCCTGGACACGGCAGACACGGTCTCGTCGCCCTCGATCGGGCTCTCCTTCCTGGCGGGCGGGGGCCTCGACGCCCTCGCCGAGCGAGCCCGCGCGGCCGGCTTCGACGCGGGTGTCATCGACGAGGCGTACGGGCGGACGATCCGCATCCCAGACCCGGACGGCGGCGAGGAGATCTGGATCAACGGGGTGCAGGACGATCTGCACGGCTACCACCGCGAGGACTGATGAGGTTCCGGCACGACCTGGGCGGTGGAGCATCGCTCGCGTTGCGAACGCTCGATACGGTCGATGAGGTCCACGCGCTCACGGTCGCCAATCTCGACCGCCTCCGCCGGTGGGAGTCGTGGGCACATCGCGAGCAGACCCGGGACGGCGCGGCGGCGTGGACGCGGCTGCAGCTGGAATCCTTCGCGCGAGGCGCCGCATGGCCCGTTCTCATCTGCGACGGGGATGCGATCGTCGGCTCGCTGGGAGCGACGATCGACGATGTCGGCGGCTCTGCGTCGCTCGGCTACTGGATCGATGCCGCGGCAGAGGGCCGCGGGCTCGTCACGCGTGCGTGCGATGCCGTCATCCGGTCCCTCGCCGACGCGGGGGTGGCGCGCGTGGAGATCCGGGCGGCCGTCGGCAATGTCCGCAGCCGGAATGTCGCGCGGCGGCTGGGGTTCGTGGAGGAGGGAGTGCTCCGCAGCGCTCTGCCGGTCGGCGGCGAGCGGCACGACGTGGCGGTCTACGGCCTCGTCTTCTGAGCCGCGTGGCGGGGACTGACCGCGGTCAGTCGCGCACGTCGACGCCGGCGGCCACGGCGAACGCTGGCGCGAGGCGCTCGACCTGGAACGACGTGAGCGTGACTCCGCGCAGGCTCGCGACGTCGAGGAACCGGTCCACGTCCAGACCGCGAAGATCGACGTCGGCCGCGCGCAGCCCGCGGGGATCGACTTCGGCGGCGCGGCTGTCGGCGAACGCGAGGCGCGAGAGCGTGGCGTGCGGCAGGTCGAGCGAGCGGATGGTGCATCCCGAGACGCGGATGTCCTCGCCGCGGGCACCGGCGAGCGTCAGGTAGTCGATGCGCACCTCCTGCAGCTCGAGCTCGGCGATCCGCGCACCCGTGAGGTCGAGCGTGCCGATGCGGCCCCCGGCGATCCGCACCCGCCGCAGCGACGCGTCCCGGGCGGACACCGATGCGGCCCGCAGGCCCGAGATGGAGACGTCGATCAGCGTGGCGCCGGCCAGATCGAGAGCGTCGACCGCGGCGTCCTCGAGCGCGCATTCCTCGAGGGCGGCGTGTGCGAGATCGACGGCGTCGCTCAGCGCCGTGAGCCGCAGCCGGTGCGCATCCATGCCACGCCGGGGCGTGCCCTCCTCGAGGTGGCGTGGCAGGTCGGGTGCCGAGACGCGCGGAGGGGCGGGACGGACGACGGATCTGGCCATGCCGACACGGTAGCCGCGACCTCCGACGTGCCCGTAGAATCGAGGGAACAGCATCGATCCGGCCATCACCGGGGAGCTCGCGGAAGAACCGGCGCACGCCTCAGTAGAACCGCGCGGGGCAGGCCCGTCACAGCCGCAGTGAGAGCGGCGCCGTCCCCGGACGACGCAACGCGGGGTGGTACCGCGGCCGGATGGTCGTCCTCGCAGTCCCTACGGAACTGCTGGAGTGACATGACCTACCCGAAGTCCTCATTCGGACCCGCCGCCGACGCCGCGCAGCCGGTGCAGCCGAGCCCGCGCTTCCCCGACATGGAGCGCGACGTGCTCTCCTTCTGGGAGCGGGACGACACCTTCCGCGCCTCGATCGCGCAGCGCGACGGCTCCGACGAGTGGGTCTTCTACGACGGCCCGCCGTTCGCGAACGGCCTGCCTCACTACGGCCACCTGCTGACCGGCTACGCCAAGGACCTCTTCCCGCGCTTCCAGACCATGCGCGGCAAGAAGGTCGACCGCGTCTTCGGCTGGGACACGCACGGCCTCCCGGCCGAGCTGGAGGCCATGAAGCAGCTCGGGATCACCGAGAAGAGCGAGATCGAGCAGATGGGCATCGACGCCTTCAATGCGAAGGCGCGCGAGTCGGTGCTGGCATACACGCGTGAGTGGCAGGACTACGTCACGCGGATGGCGCGCTGGGTGGACTTCGAGCGCGGCTACAAGACGCTGGACACCACGTTCATGGAGAGCGTGCTGTGGGCCTTCAAGCAGCTCTTCGACAAGGGCCTCGCGTACGAGGGCTACCGCGTGCTGCCGTACTGCTGGCGCGACCAGACGCCGCTGTCCAACCACGAGCTGCGCATGGACGACGACGTCTACAAGAACCGGCAGGATCCGTCGGTGACCGTGACGTTCCCGCTCACGGGCCCGAAGGCGGCGTCGCTCGGCATCGAGGGCGTCCGTGCCCTCGCGTGGACCACGACCCCGTGGACGCTTCCCACCAACATGTCTCTGGCCGTCGGTCCGTCGATCTCCTACGCCGTGCTGCCCGCCGGCCCGAACGGCGCCAAGGAGGGGGCGACGGGCGACGAGTTCCTGCTCGCCGAGGACCTCCTCGGCGGGTACGCGAAGGACCTCGGCTACGAGTCGGCCGAGGAAGCGAAGGCGGCCGTGCGCGCGCGCGTGCGCGGCGCCGACCTCGCGGATGTCACGTTCGAGCGGCTCTTCGACTACTTCGCGGACACCGAGAAGTGGGGCACGCAGAACGCGTGGCGCATCCTGGTCGACGACTACGTCACGACCGGCGATGGCACGGGCATCGTGCACCAGGCCCCCGCGTACGGCGAGGACGACAAGCGCCTCAATGACGCCGCCGGCATCCCGACCATCGTGTCGCTGGGCGACGACGGCCGCTTCCTCGGCATGGTGTCGGATGTGGCGGGCGAGCTGTGGATGGACGCCAACACGCCCATCGTGCGCCTGCTGCGCCAGAACGGCCGGCTCCTCCGCCTGCAGTCGTACGAGCACTCGTACCCGCACTGCTGGCGTTGCCGGAACCCTCTGATCTACAAGGCCGTCTCGAGCTGGTTCGTGCGCGTGACCGAGTTCAAGGACCGCCTGCTCGAGCTCAACGAGCAGATCACGTGGGCGCCCGAGAACGTCAAGCACGGCCAGTTCGGCAAATGGCTGGAGGGCGCTCGCGACTGGTCGATCAGCCGCAACCGCTTCTGGGGGTCGCCGATCCCGGTGTGGAAGTCGGACGACCCGAACCATCCGCGTGTCGACGTGTACGGCTCGCTCGAGGAGATCGAGCGCGACTTCGGCACGCTGCCGCGCAATGAGCAGGGCGAGGTCGACCTGCACCGCCCGTACATCGACGAGCTGACGCGCCCGAATCCGGACGATCCGACCGGCCAGAGCACGATGCGTCGCATCGAGGACGTGTTCGACGTGTGGTTCGACTCGGGGTCGATGCCGTTCGCGCAGGTGCACTACCCGTTCGAGAACGCGGAGTGGTTCGACACGCACGCGCCCGCGGACTTCATCGTGGAGTACATCGGCCAGACGCGCGGCTGGTTCTACGTGATGCACGTGCTGTCGACCGCGCTGTTCGACCGGCCGGCCTTCTCCGGCGTCTCGTGCCACGGCATCGTGCTCGGCTCCGACGGCCAGAAGATGTCGAAGTCGCTGCGCAACTACCCGGACGTCTCCGAGGTGTTCGACCGCGACGGCTCCGACGCCATGCGCTGGTTCCTGATGTCGTCGAGCGTGCTGCGGGGCGGCAACCTCATCGTCACGGAGGACGGCATCCGCGCCGGGGTGCGCGAGTTCCTGCTGCCGCTGTGGAACTCCTGGTACTTCTTCGCGACGTATGCCAACGCGTCCGGAGGGCCGGAAGACAGCGGATACGAGGCGACCTGGCGCACCGACTCGACGGACGTGCTGGACCGGTACATCCTGGCGCTCACGGGCGACCTCGTCCGCGACGTCGCCGACGATCTCGACAGGCTCGACTCGACCACGGCGGCCGCGCGCCTGCGCGACTTCGCCGAGGTGCTGACCAACTGGTACATCCGTCGTTCTCGCGACCGCTTCTGGACGGGCGTCACGGATGACCCGAAGACGCGCGAGGCCTTCGACACCCTGTACACGGTGCTCGAGACCCTGACCCGGGTCGCCGCGCCGCTCATCCCGCTCGTGGCCGAGCGCGTGTGGCAGGGGCTCACGGGTGGGCGCAGCGTGCACCTGACCGATTGGCCGGATGCCGCGCAGTTCGCCGACGCGGCCGACATCCGCGAGTCCATGGACGCCGTGCGCGAGGCCTCGAGCGTGGCAAACGCGCTGCGCAAGAAGGAGGGGCTGCGCGTGCGTCTGCCGCTGGCCAAGCTCACGGTCGTGACCGGCCACGCGGGGCTCGGACAGTTCGAGGACATCCTGCGCGATGAGCTCAACGTCAAGAGCGTCGAGCTCGTCGCGCTGGGCGAGGACACGGCCGCCGAGTACGGCATCTCGCACCGCCTGACGGTCAACGCCCGAGCGGCGGGTCCGCGCCTCGGCAAGCAGGTGCAGCAGGCCATCCGCGCCGCGAAGGAGGGCGACTGGTCGGAGCGGGACGGCGTCGTGACGGCGGGCGGTCTGGCGCTCGAGCCGGGGGAGTACGAGCTCGTGCTCGAGACCACGGGGCGTCCGGAGGGCGAGGCCCTCGCGCTGCTGCCCACGGGCGGCTTCGTGCTGCTCGACACGCGCACGACACCCGAGCTCGAGGCGGAGGGCTTGGCCCGCGACGTCATCCGTGCGGTGCAGGACACCCGCAAGGGCGCCGGCTTCGACGTCAGCGACCGCATCCGGCTCTCACTCGCGTTCTCGGATGAGGCCGACGCCGCCGCCGTGCGCAGCGCATTCGACGTGGCGGATGTGGCGGGGGAGACCCTCGCGCTCGAGCACCGCGTCGGCGGCGCGGACGACGCGCAGGTGGAGACGGAGTTCGAGCACGCGGCGGTCATCAAGGCCGGCACGTATGCCAACAGGGGCGACTTCACGGTCGCCGTGAGCCGGATCGGAGCAGCGGCGTGAGCGACGACGACATCATCGAGGGCACGCCGCGGGACCGCGCGCGCGCCGATGCGGTGTACCAGACGCTGCTGAGCCGGGCGGGCGAGCGCTGGGTGCAGCCCCGCAAGGAGCGCACGGCGCGTGTTCTCGAGCTGCTCGACGACCCGCAGCGCACCTACCGCGTGGTGCACGTGACCGGGACGAACGGCAAGACGTCGACCAGCCGGATCATCGAGAGCCTGGTGCGCGCGCACGGGCTGCGCACGGGGCTGTTCACGAGCCCGCATCTCGAGCGCTTCACCGAGCGCATCCTGATCGACGGCCGCCCGATCGCCGACGCGGCCTTCGCCGACGCGTGGGATGAGATCGAGCCGTTCGTCGGGATCGTCGACGCCGAGCTCGAGGCCGCCGGCGAGGAGCCCCTGACGTTCTTCGAGCTGCTCACCGTGCTCGCCTTCGTGGCCTGCGCGGATGCGCCGGTGGACGTGCTCGTGCTCGAGGTGGGCATGGGCGGGGCCTGGGACTCGACGAACACGGCGGACGGCGACGTCGCGGTGTTCGCGCCGATCGACATGGACCACGCCGATCGCCTGGGAGGGACGATCGAGGAGATCGCAGCGGTGAAGGCCGGGATCATCAAGGACGGCGCGCGGGTCGTGTCGGCGCGGCAGCGCCCGGAGGCGGAGGCCGTGCTGCGCGCGACGGCGGACGAGAAGGGCGCTCAGATCGCGTTCGAGGGCGCGGAGTTCGCTCTCGCGGAGGACAAGCTCGCCGTCGGCGGGCAGCTCATCACCGTGCGCGGCCTCGCGGGCTCGTACGACGAGGAGTACCTGCCGCTGTACGGCCGCCACCAGGGCGCGAACGCGGCGCTCGCGATCGCCGCCGTCGAGTCGCTGATCGGCGATGCGGCCCGGCCGATCGCCGGCGCGGTGCTGACCGAGGGACTCGCCGAGGCGACATCGCCCGGTCGCCTGCAGCTGGTGGGCATCGAGCCCACCGTGATCGTGGACGCCGCCCACAATCCGCACGGCGCCGCGGCGCTGGCGACGGCTCTGCGCGAGGCGTTCGACTTCGACGAGTGGGGTCTCGTGCTCGGGGTCCTGGGCGACAAGGACGCGATCGGCATCCTGCGCGAGCTCGGGCCGATGGCCGCGCACCTCTTCGTGACAGCGCCCGACTCGGAGCGCGCGACGGATCCGGATGCGCTGGCCGACCTGGCCGAGAGCGCCGGTCTGCGGGTGACCGTGCACCGCGACCTGGGCGAGGCTGCCGAAGCCGCGCGCGAGTGGGCCGCGGGATCCGCGCGCCGTGCGGTCGCCATCGCGGGCTCCGTCGTGCTGGCCGGCGAGGCGCTGAGCCTCGCAGAGGCCGAGGACTGGAAGTCCGGATGGCAGAGCTGACGGGCGACGCGCCCCGCGCGCCGCGTTACCGGTCGCTGCCCGAGAAGCTCGGGCAGGTGGTGCTCGGCTTCGAGGCGATCATCGTCTTCCTCGCGGGCCTGGCGGTGTACGGCCTGCGCGCGCTGCCGGCGGGCATCGAGCCCTGGTGGGGGATCGTGGGCGGCGCGGTCGTCGCGCTCGCCATGTTCGCCACGAGCGGCCTGCTGCGCCGTCGTTGGGGTTTCGCGGTCGGCTGGGCGCTGCAGGGCGTCGTGGCGCTCGGCGCCGTCCTCGTGCCGGCCATCCTGCTCGTGGTGCTCGTCTTCGGCGGCATGTGGGCGTATGCGACCATCGGAGGAGGACGGATCGAGCGGCGCATCGCGCAGCAGCGCGCTGCACAGGGCGACTCGAACTGACCGACGCCCCCAGATCGAGGGGCCGCTGAACCCGGCGGAGCCCATCAGACCCGCCCGGATCGAACCGGGTCCGGCGGAGAGAATCAGAGAGGTGCAGACACGCACATGGCCACCGAAGAGACCCTCGTCCTCATCAAGCCCGACGGCGTCGCCCGCGGGCTGACCGGAGCGATCCTCGCCCGCATCGAGGCGAAGGGATACTCGCTCGTCGACATCCGCCTCGTCGAGCCCAGCCGCGACCTGCTCGCGCAGCACTATGCCGAGCACGAGGGCAAGCCGTTCTACGAGCCGCTGCTCGAGTTCATGATGTCTGGCCCCGTCGTCGCGATCCGCCTCGCCGGCAACCGCGTCATCGAGGGCTTCCGCTCGCTTGCGGGCACGACCGACCCGACCACGGCCGCGCCCGGCACGATCCGCGGCGACTTCGGACGCGACTGGGGAGTCGCCGTGCAGCAGAACCTCGTGCACGGCTCGGACAGCGCAGAGTCGGCCGCCCGTGAGCTGGCCATCTGGTTCGCCTGAGCGGCGCAGACGACCCGCGGCGATCCGGCCTCCGGGCCGGGTCGCCGCTGCCCTTCCCGCCGGCGTTGCGTCTCAGAAGAGCACGCGGAGCACGTCGAGCCGGATCTGGGCGAGCACCGCGATCACGGCGTAGCTCGCCACGGCGAGCAGCGGCAGCCACCCCATGAGCTTGTCGGCACCGCGCCGGATCGAGGCAGGGGCCGGCAGGGCGCCCACCCGCAGCGCGTGCAGCAGCACCGCGTAGAACGACGGAATCGTGACCACCCAGGTCACCATGCACCAGGGGCAGAGCGTGCCGAGCACGTAGATGCTCTGAGCGATCAGCCACACCACGAGGCCGAACGCGAACGCCATGCCGAGCAGGAACAGCGCCCAGAACCACCGGGCGAAGCGCGCGCCGGCGAGGATCGCCGCTCCCACGACGATCGGAGCGACCCACCCGGTCAGTCCGAGGATCGGATTGGGGAACCCGAAGACCGACCCCTGGGGCGAGGTGAGGTTCGCCCCGCACTGCACCAGGAAGTTGAAGTCGCAGGCCGCAGCCGTGCCGGGGTTCATCAGCAGGTGGAACCGCTCCATGGTGAGCGAGTAGGCGGCCCACCAGCCGACCGCCCCCGCGAGCACGAGCCAGACAGCCAGGGCGACAGGGCGGTTTCGCGATTCGGTCACGCGCCCCATTCTCTCCCCGCCCGTGGCGTCCGACGCGACACACGCGCGGCCGCACGCGCGTGCGTGCGCGATTTGCGCCCGGGGTGCGATAATGACACGTGACGCACATCGCGGCCGCGCCGCGACCCGCGTCGAATGAAGACTTCGGGGCAAAGGATGCCCCGCGCGACCAGAGCCGAGAGCCGGTCGCAGGCCGAGTGAGTTCGCGGAGTCGCCGACAGCGGCGCCGCACGAGATTTCCGGGCGACGCGCGGATGTCCGCCCGCAGGGAGCACGCCAGCGATGGCTGAACACAACAATGAGCACGACGAGCGCACCTTCGACGAGCCCGCGGATGCCGTAGCGTCCGACCAGGGCGAGCAGGTCGCGGCCCCCACCGACCAGCTCGCCGACACGGCCCCGGGCGAGTTCGAGGCTCCCGCCGATGCGGCGCCCGACACCGACGCGTCGACGGAGGACCCCGAGCCGCCGGTGCACGACGCCGAGGCGAGCGATGTGGCGCCGGTCGAGACGGCCGAGGCGGCGGCGGAGGAGTCCGCTCCCGCCGCGCCGCAGGGCACGGTCGACTCGGACGAGGCGGTCGCCGAGCCCGAGGCGGTCGAGTCCGAGGCGGCTGGCGAGCCTGTGGCGGCCGCCGAGTCCGAGGCAGCCGGCGAGCCCGAAGCGGCCGGCGAGCCGGAGGCCGATGAGCCCGCGCGTCCCACGGCCGTGAGCCTGGGCCTGCTGCCCGAGAACTTCGTGTCGCAGGTCTCGACCGCCCTTCACTTCTACGCGCCCGACGTGCAGCCGCTGCCCGCGCTGCCGGCGCCCGAGGAGCCGGCCGGTGGCCGTTCGTCGCGCCGCCGCCGTCGCCGTGGCGGTTCGGAGGGCGGCGACGACGCGTCGGCTCCGCAGCAGCAGGAGGAAGGCGGCCGCCGCCGGCAGCGCGTGGTCGAGGTCATCACCGAGCCGCAGCGCATCAAGGGCTCGACGCGTCTCGAAGCCAAGAAGCAGCGCCGCCGCGACGGCCGCGAGGCGGGGCGGCGTCGCCCCGTGGTCACCGAGGCCGAGTTCCTCGCGCGTCGGGAGGCCGTCGACCGTCAGATGGTCGTGCGCTCGAAGAGCGGGCGCGTGCAGATCGCGGTGCTCGAGGACAACGTGCTCGTCGAGCACTACGTCGCGCGCAGCCAGGACGCCTCGCTGATCGGCAACGTCTACCTCGGCCGCGTGCAGAACGTGCTGCCCAGCATGGAGGCCGCGTTCGTCGACATCGGGCGCGGGCGCAACGCCGTGCTGTATTCGGGCGAGGTCGACTGGGACTCGGTCGAGACGGGCAACCAGCCGCGCCGCATCGAGCTCGCACTCAAGCCCGGCGACAAGGTGCTCGTGCAGGTCACGAAGGACCCGGTGGGTCACAAGGGCGCTCGCCTGACGAGCCAGATCTCGCTGCCGGGTCGCTACCTGGTGTACGTGCCGGGCGGCGCCATGAACGGGATCTCGCGCAAGCTGCCCGACACCGAGCGCTCGCGCCTGAAGAAGATCCTCAAGGAGGTGCTGCCCGAGTCGTCGGGCGTCATCGTCCGCACCGCCGCCGAGGGGGCGACGGAGGAGCAGCTGACGCGTGACGTCAACCGGCTCACGTCGCAGTGGGCTCACATCAACGCGCTCGTCGAAAAGGGCAACGCCCCGAGCCTGCTGCACTCCGAGCCCGACCTGCTGGTGAAGATCGTGCGCGACGTCTTCAACGAGGACTTCACGAAGATGCTCATCCAGGGCGAAGAGGCGCAGCGCACCATCACCAGCTACCTGGAGGGCGTGGCGCCGGATCTTCTCGACCGCATCGAGAAGTACGACGGCGAGCAGGATCCGTTCGACGCGTTCCGCATCACGGAGCAGATCGAGAAGGCGCTCGACCGCAAGGTGTGGCTGCCCTCGGGCGGCTCGCTCGTGATCGACCGCACCGAGGCGATGACGGTGGTGGACGTCAACACCGGCAAGTTCGTGGGCTCCGGCGGCAACCTCGAGGAGACCGTCACCAAGAACAACCTCGAGGCGGCTGAGGAGATCGTCCGGCAGCTGCGCCTGCGCGACATCGGCGGCATCATCGTGGTCGACTTCATCGACATGGTGCTCGAGTCCAACCGCGATCTCGTGCTGCGCCGCCTGGTGGAGTGCCTGAGCCGCGACCGGACGAAGCACCAGGTGGCCGAGGTCACCTCGCTCGGACTGGTGCAGATGACCCGCAAGAAGCTCGGTCTCGGCCTGCTCGAGACGTTCAGCGAGGCCTGCGAGGTCTGCGCGGGCCGCGGCGTCATCGTGCACCACGACCCGGTCGTCAAGCAGCGGCCGGCCGCGAACGGCAACGGCAACGGCTCGGGACGCCGCTCGCGCGGCGGATCGTCGGGCGGCCCGTCCGGCGGCAACGGCGGCAACGGCAACGGCGGGGCGAACACCGCGTCGAGCACCGGCGGCACGCACGTCATCACGGAGGGCGTGAAGTCGGCGCTGGCGCAGATCGCCGCCTCGACGCTGTCGCACCCGGCCGACAAGCCGGAGGGCCAGCCCGAGATCCACATCGAGCTGCCCGAGGGACCGCGCACGCCGGCCAAGAGCGAGGGCACCCCGAGCGCCCCGGCACAGGATCGTCCGAAGAAGGCGCGCAAGAAGCGTGCGGGGGCCGATCAGCCGGCTCCGAAGACCGAGACCGAGCAGCTGCTCGACTCGGTGCTCAACGCGCTCCCGGAGCCGAAGGCGCCCGGGCAGGGTCGCGGCCGCAGCCGTCGCGTGACGACCGCCGCGCTCACCGGAACGGCCGTCGCGGTGACGCCGGTCGCCGTCACATCCGAGGACTGACGCCCACGCCGCCCGCGGGCCGTCGCTACGAGCGGCGCTCGCGGGCGGTGACGCGCAGGCCCGAGGCAATCAGGGCGCGTACGAGCTCCTTGCCCGTGACGTGACGGGCGCCGCCGGCGATCAGGCGAGGGACGACATCCTGCGGCACGTCGTAGTGGTCGCGGTCGAACGAACGCGCGGGCACGCCATGCGCGGCGGCGAACGCATGCAGCTCGGAGAGGTCGGCATCGCTCACCAGGTGCGCCCACAGGCGTCCGTGCGCGGGCCAGATCGGATCGTCCACGAGGATCGCCATCGCACGATCGTAACGAGGCGGGGCGCGGCGACGCGCCGGTCGGCTCCTTTTGCCGGATTCAGGTTCGATCGGGTAGAGTATTCCTTTGGTGCGTCCCCTGTGTCGCGCGCTGTGGACAGCGGCGCGGCGGAAGTCTTGCAGACGCCCCTCGCGGCCAGCGAGAGCAAGCGAAGTCTTACCGTGAGATACCGGAGCCGGACGAGGCTCCCCAATGAAAAACAGGTGTGAAGTGGTTTACGCAGTTGTGCGCGCCGGCGGCCGGCAGGAGAAGGTCGAGGTCGGCACCATCGTTCAGCTCGACCGTGTGCAGGCTGCCGCGGGTGAGACGATCGAGCTGCCCGCCGTCCTCTTCGTCGACGGCGACAACGTGACGACCGACGCTGAGAAGCTCGCGAAGGTCAAGGTCACCGCTGAGGTCATCGGCAACCTGCGCGGCCCGAAGATCGTCATCCAGAAGTTCAAGAACAAGACCGGCTACAAGAAGCGCCAGGGCCACCGTCAGGACCTCACGCGCGTCAAGATCACCGGCATCAAGTAAGACGCCAGAGAAGAAGAGGCTGAGCAATGGCACATAAGAAGGGCGCGAGCTCCACTCGCAACGGTCGCGACTCCAACGCCCAGCGACTGGGCGTGAAGCGCTTCGGCGGCCAGGTCGTCAACGCGGGCGAGATCCTCGTCCGTCAGCGTGGCACCCACTTCCACCCCGGCGCCAACGTCGGCCGCGGTGGCGACGACACGCTGTTCGCCCTCGCCGCTGGTGCGGTCGAGTTCGGCAACAAGGGCGGCCGCAAGGTCGTCAACATCGTCGCGGGCGAGTAATCCCCTCGAACGATCAATAACCTGTTGAACGGGGCGGGCTTCGGCTCGTCCCGTTCTTCTATCTATCCCGGGAGTATCGATTCATGGTCACGTTCGTCGATGAGGTGACGCTTCACCTGCGCGCCGGCAAGGGCGGCAATGGCTGCGTGTCGGTGCGCCGCGAGAAGTTCAAGCCGCTCGGCGGCCCGGACGGCGCCAACGGCGGCGACGGCGGTGACATCATCCTGGTCGCCGACCCGCAGACCACGACGCTGCTCAGCTACCACCACTCGCCGCACCGCGCGGCGGGCAACGGCGGGTTCGGCATGGGCGACATGCGCTCCGGCGCCCAGGGCGAGGACCTCGAGCTTCCCGTGCCCGTCGGCACGGTCGTGAAGGATCCGTCGGGCGAAGTGCTCGTCGACATGATCGAGCCGGGCATGCGCTTCGTCGTCGCTCCGGGCGGCAAGGGCGGCCTGGGCAACGCGGCCCTGGCGTCCCCGAAGCGCAAGGCGCCGGGCTTCGCCCTGCTCGGCACGCCGGGGTGGGAGGGCGACGTCGTCCTCGAGCTGAAGACGGTCGCCGACATCGCCCTGGTGGGCTTCCCGTCGGCCGGCAAGTCGAGCCTCATCGCCGCGATCTCGGCGGCTCGCCCGAAGATCGCCGACTACCCCTTCACGACGCTGCACCCCAACCTGGGCGTCGTGCAGGCGGGCGACGTGCGCTACACGGTCGCGGATGTGCCGGGCCTGATCGAGGGCGCGAGCGAGGGCCGCGGCCTGGGGCTCGAGTTCCTGCGTCACGTCGAGCGCTGCACCGCGCTCGTGCACGTGCTCGACTGCGCCACGCTCGAGCCGGGGCGCGACCCGCTCACCGATCTCGAGGTCATCCGGGCCGAGCTCGCCGCCTATCCGGTGGCGGAGGGGCAGGTCCCGCTGCTCGAGCGCCCGCAGGTCGTCGTCCTGAACAAGACGGATGTGCCCGAGGCGGAGGAGCTGGCCGCGTTCGTGCGGCCCGACCTGGAGGCGCAGGGCTATCGCGTGTTCGAGATCTCGACCGTCGCGCGCAAGGGCCTGCGCGAGCTGACGTTCGCTCTCGCCGAGATCATCGAGGAGCACCGCAAGGCGGCGCCCATCGAGCCGGTCAAGCCGCGCGTGGTGATCCGCCCCAAGGGCTCCGAGAAGGAGTTCACGGTGCGCGTCGAAGGCGGCACCTACGGCAACGTGTACCGCATCCTGGGCGAGAAGCCGGTGCGCTGGGTGCAGCAGACCGACTTCCAGAACGAGGAGGCCGTGGGCTTCCTCGCCGATCGTCTCGACAAGCTGGGCGTCGAGGACGAGCTCTACCGTGCCGGTGCGGTTGCGGGTTCGACCGTGGTGATCGGCGAGGGCGACGCGGTCGTGTTCGACTGGGAGCCGTCGATCAGCTCGGCCGCCGAGCTCATCCAGGCGCCCCGAGGCACCGACCCGCGCCTGATGCAGAACCGGCGGCGCACCAGCTCGGAGCGCCGCGAGCAGTATCACGAGCGCCAGGACGCGCGCGCTGCCCAGCGCGCGGCGGACGAGGAGCTGCGTCGCGCGCGCCGCGACGATGTGCCCGTGGAGGCGGACGCCGAGGGCGACCTGTCGTGACCGCGCGGGATCGGGCGGCCCTCGCCACGGCGCGCCGCATCGTCGTCAAGGTCGGGTCGTCATCGATCAGCGGTGAGGCGTCGTGGCGCATCCCGATGCTGGTGAAGGCCCTGGCCGACGCGCACCGGCGGGGCGCCGAGGTGCTGCTCGTCTCCTCGGGCGCCATCGCCACGGGCATGCCCTTCCTCGAGCTCGAGTCGCGCCCGACCGACCTCGCGACGCAGCAGGCCGCGGCCGCGGTGGGCCAGAACGTGCTGATCTTCCGCTACCAGGAGGCGCTGCGTCCGTTCGGCATCGTGGCGGGGCAGGTGCTGCTGACCGCGGGGGATCTCGAGAACCACACGCACCGCAGCAATGCGCAGCGCGCGATCGAGCGCCTGCTCGGGCTGCGCATCCTGCCCATCGTGAACGAGAACGACACGGTCGCGACCCACGAGATCCGGTTCGGCGACAACGATCGACTCGCCGCGCTGGTGGCCCACCTCGTGTCGGCGGATGCGCTCGTGCTGCTGAGCGACATCGCATCGCTGTACACGCGCCCGCCGAGCGAGCCGGGCGCCGAGCCGCTCGACGTCATCCCACACGACGCCGACCTGAGCGACCTCGAGTTCGGGTCGACCGTGGTCAACAGCGTCGGCACCGGGGGAGCGGCGACAAAGGTGTCGGCCGCACGCCTGGCGGCCTCTGCGGGGATCGGCGTGCTCGTCACCAGCGCCGACCTCGTGGCCGAGGCCCTCGCCGGGGGTGCCGTCGGGACGTGGTTCGAGCCGTCACCCGCCGGCGCGCCCGTCGGTACACTCTCCGAATGACCGCGTGATCCGCCGCCTGGGCGGAGGAGCGGTACCCATCTTGCGAAGGAGACAGCCGTGACGAGCATCGTCGAGACCCCCGACGTCGCGGTCGACACGCCGCAGGATCGCCTGCGGCTCGCGAAGGACGCGGCCCGTGTCGCCGCGCGGCTGACGAGCGGCGAGAAGGCGGCGGCGCTGCACGCGATCGCCGACGCTCTGCTCGCGCACGCCGACGAGATCATCGCCGCCAACGCCGACGATCTGGCCCGGGGCGAGCGCGACGGCATCGGCGCGGGGCTGCTGGACCGCCTGCGGCTCGACGCCGGGCGCGTGCGGGGACTGGCCGACGCCGTGCGCGAGATCGCCGCGCTGCCCGACCCGGTGGGGCAGATCGTGCGCGGGCACCGCATGCCCAACGGCGTGAATCTCGAGCAGGTGCGCGTGCCGTTCGGCGTTGTGGGGGCGATCTACGAGGCGCGCCCCAATGTCACGGTCGACATCGCCGCGATCGCCCTCCGATCCGGCAACGCGGTCGTGCTGCGCGGCGGCAGCGCCGCGCTGTCGTCGAACACCGTGCTGGTCGGCATCATGCGCGATGCGCTTGCCGCGCAGGGCGTCGCGCCCGATGCCATCCAGTCGGTCGACGCCTTCGGTCGCGAGGGTGCGAAGGCGCTGATGCACGGGCGCGGATTCGTCGACGTGCTCGTCCCGCGCGGCAGCGCCGGGCTGATCGAGACGGTCGTGACCGAGTCGACGGTGCCGGTGATCGAGACGGGCGCCGGCAACGTGCACATCGTGCTCGACGAGAGCGCGCCCGATGACTGGGCCCGTGACATCGTGGTCAACGCGAAGGTGCAGCGCCCGAGCGTGTGCAACGCCGCGGAGACCGTGCTCGTGCTGCGAGGCGCCGCCGAGCGGCTGGTTGGCCCGGTGGCGTCGGCCCTGCAGCGTCAGGGCGTGACCGTGCACGGCGATGACACCGTGCGTGCCCTGGCCTCGGGCGTCGTGCCCGCGACCGAGGATGACTGGGCCACCGAGTACCTGAGCCTCGACATCGCGATGCGCGTGGTCGACTCGCTCGATGACGCGCTCGAGCACATCCGCCGCTACTCGACGGGACACACGGAGTCGATCGTGACCACGGATGTGCGCAACGCCGAGCGCTTCCTGGCCGAGGTCGACTCGGCCGTCGTGCTCGCGAACGCGTCGACGCGCTTCACGGACGGCGGCGAGTTCGGATTCGGCGCCGAGGTGGGCATCTCGACGCAGAAGCTGCACGCCCGGGGGCCCATGGGGCTGCCGGAGCTGACGAGCACCAAGTGGCTCGGTCGTGGCGCCGGTCACGTGCGGCTGTGACGGATAAGCTGGAAGACACGATTTCACGACCCGTGTCACAACACGAACGGAGCACGAATGCACCTCGCCGCAGCGCTTGTCGCAGCCGCCGCTGAGACGGAACACCACGGCAACCCGATGATGACGACCCTGCCGTTCGGCATCACCGCTGCGGTCGTCTTCATCCTGCTCGGCGTGGTCACGGCGTCGTACCGCAACGTGTCGAACCGCCACGCCGACCCTGCCGAGGTGCATGTCGAACACGAGACGGGCCACGGCCACTAGGTCGCCCCTGTGACGGTGCAGCCGAGGCCGCCGCGAATCGGCGTGATGGGCGGGACGTTCGATCCCATCCACCACGGCCACCTGGTGGCGGCCAGCGAGGTCGCGCAGTCGTTCGATCTCGACGAGGTCGTCTTCGTGCCGACCGGGCACCCGTGGCAGAAGGAGGAGGTCTCGCCCGCCGAAGCGCGGTACGAGATGACCGTCATCGCCACGGCGTCCAACCCGCGCTTCACCGTCAGCCGCGTGGACATCGACCGCGGGGGTCTGACCTATACGGTCGACACCCTCCGCGATCTCAAGGCCGAGCGTCCCGATGCGGAGCTGTTCTTCATCTCCGGCGCGGACGCCGTGGCGCAGATTCTCAGCTGGAGGGACCACGATGAACTGTGGGATCTCGCCCACTTCGTCGCGGTCTCCCGGCCCGGTCACATCCTCGACGTCGCAGGACTTCCGAGCGCGGACGTCAGCCAGCTGGAGATCCCGGCGCTCGCGATCTCGTCGACCGACTGCCGTGACCGCGTGAGCCGCGGATTCCCCGTCTGGTACCTCGTGCCGGACGGCGTCGTGCAGTACATCGCGAAGCATCATCTGTATCGGAGCAAGGCATGAGCACACCGGACCAGCCTTCGCAGCCGCTGACTCGCCGTAGGCTGCGCGAGTTGAAGATGACCGGCCAGACCCCCGTGATCGGCCCCGATGAGGTCGAGGCGGCGAAGGCGGCCCGGGAAGCGGAGGAGGCGGAGGCCGCCGTCCGCGAGGAGCAGGCCCAGGCCGTCGAGGCCGAGCCCGTCGAGTCGGCACAGGATGAGCCCTCCGCCGAGGCGTCCCCGGCGGAGGAGGCCGAAGCACTCGAATCGGCCGCGGAAGAGTCGAGCGCCCCCGCGCCGTCGTTCGGCTTCGGGGAGCAGCGCCCCCTGACACGCCGCCAGGTGCGTGAGCAGGAACGGCTGCGCACCAACGGGGTGCCCATCATCGACGCGGAGCAGGACGCCGTGTCGGAGCCCGCGCAGGAGAACCCCTGGCTGCAGGCCGCGGAGGACGCGGACATCCCGGACGAGGCACGACCGGAGGGCGAGCCCAACGTTGCGGCGATCGAGACCGTCGTCGTCGGGGAGAACGAGACCTCGGTGCTCTACGAGGTCGTCGAGGTGCCCTTCGACCATGGCGAGGCCGCCGAAGAGGCGCAGGACGAGCCCACCGACCAGGACGCGCTGCCCGTCGCGCAGCTCGTCTACGACGAGGGTGAGCAGCCCGCCGACGCGGAGGAGGCCGGTGAGGCGCCGGGGGAGCCCTCGGACGCCGCTGAGCCGGCGGGGCAGCACACCCCGCGCTTCGAGCAGGAATTCCTGACAGCGCCGGTGCAGACCGTGTACGTGCCCGACGACGCCGCGCTCGATGAGCAGGCGCTCGACGAGGACGCGCTCGAGGAGGAGCCGGAAGACCGCCCCACGGTCGCCCCTGCCTTCGGCTCCACGGTGCTCAAGACTCCCGCGCGCCCGACGTCGTCGGCGTCGTTCGAGGAGATCCTGTCGCACTCGATGGACTCGAGCGGCAGCGCGACCGCGGGCAGCGCCCTCATCCTGGCGACCGATCCGGGCACCATCCCGCTCTCGGCGCCCATCGACTCGACCGGGGAGATCCTGGTCACGAGCACGCACGCTCTGCCCGAGGGCTTCGGCTCCCGCGGGCACGTCGCCGGCACGACCGACGGCAAGGACGTGGACGTCGTGCTGATCGACGGCGAACTGCCGCTCGCATCGTCGCCCACCCCCATCGCCGCCAGTGATGCGGTGAGCACCTCGAAGAGCCCGTCGGAGGTGATCCGCCCGCCGGCACCGGAGAAGACGCACCGCCTGACCCTGCTCCTCGGCATCACGGCGGGGGTGCTGGGCATCGCTCTCATCGGCGTGGTGGTCGCCGCATTCACGACAGGAGTTCTGGGCTGATGGCCTCTGCTGATTCGCTCGAGATGCTGAAGATCGCCGCTGCGGCGGCCGACGCGAAGGGCGGCGAGGATCTCGTCGCCCTCGACGTCTCCGAGCCGTTGCCGCTCGTCGACGTGTTCCTGCTCGTCACCGGTCGCAGTGAGCGCAACGTCGCCGCGATCGCCGACGAGATCGAGGACAAGCTCAACGAGGCAGGGCACAAGCGCCTGCGCCGCGAGGGGCGCGCCGAGTCGCGGTGGGTGCTGCTGGACTTCGGCGACCTCGTGGTGCACGTGTTCCACCAGGAGGAGCGCGCGTTCTATGCACTCGAGCGCCTCTGGAAGGACTGCCCCGTGCTGCCCGTCGAGGTCGCGACGCGCCCGGCCGACTGACCGGATTTCACGTCGCCCAGAAGCTGTTGTAAGCTGATGGAGTTGTCCGGGGCTTCTACCGGACAACATCTGGGCCTGTGGCGCAGCTGGTAGCGCACCTGCATGGCATGCAGGGGGTCAGGGGTTCGAGTCCCCTCAGGTCCACCAAGAATCCCCGGTTCGCCGGGGATTTTCTGTTTCTCGAATCCGACGCTTCCAGCTGACTCGCTGCCCTCGTCGATCGACCGTTCGGATGCCGCCGGTCGCGCTCACCAGCGGGCCAGCTCCGGCTCGAGCTGGCTGCGCTCGTGCTCGGGAAGCGCGAGCGTGATCGCCTCCGGCACCGTCAGCTCCGCGCCCCGCCGCTCGCCCGCCGCGACCGCTTCCGGCTGCGCCGAGCGGATGCCGTCGAGCTGCGGGATGTGAACCGTGAACGCCTCCGCGTCGAACACGCCGATGCGCTGCCGGATGGCGTGGGCGACGGCCGAGAGCGTCCCGGCCCGCTCCGCGTCGCCGCGCGCCGCGGCGACCGCGCAGAGCCCCTCGAGCGCGTAGGCCACCCCCTCCTCGAAGTGCAGCCGCACCGAGACGAGCAGGGTACGGACACATCCCGCCTCCGCGGCGTCGATGTCGCCCCGCACGAGCTGCAGCCTCGCCTGGTGGTTGCCCGCGACCGAGACGGTGAAATGGTCGCCGACCGACTCGGCGACCTCCGTCGCCCGGTCGAAGCACGCCTGCGCCTCGTCGATGAGGCCACGCAGCCACGCGAGCCGGCCGCGCGAGACCTCCGTGATCGCCTCCGCCCACGGATTGCCGAGATCCCGCAGCTGGTGGACCGCATCCGCGAGCTCCCGCTCGGCGGTGTCGAGGTCGGGGAGCGGCAGCTGCAGCCGCGCGGTGGCGCGCGCCGCGGTCGCCATCGCGGCTGCGTCGCCGTCGCCGCTCTCGGTGAAGAGCCGCACGCACTCGCCCAGCCCCGCCACGACCTCCTCCGTCGGGTGCTGCCACATCTCGCTCCACAGCGCGAAGAACCACGCCACCGCGCGCGTGTGCGGCGTGATCGGCTGGTCCTTGCCGAGCAGTTCGAGCATCCAGACGCGCACCTCGCCGAAGAATCCGGCGATCCACCAGTAGACGAGAAGCCGCCACGCGAAGTCCCCCGCGTCGTCGAGCCGGTCGATGTGCACGAGGTGTCGCACGGCGGCGCGCAGGTTCGGCAGCTCGAGGCCGAGCTGCACGACGGCCTCGCTCTGCCCGGCGCCGCGCAGGCCCGGCGCGACCGCGGCGACGAGGTCGCTGTAGTAGTCGGCGTGGGCCGCGCGCATCCGCGCCGACTCGCCGTGCTCCTTGAGGCGACCGAGCGCGTACTCCCGCACGACGGCGAGCAACGACAGCACCGACCGACCACCGACCTCCGTCTGCCGCACGAGCGAGGCGTCGATGAGGCCGGCGATGCCGTCAATCGCCTGGCCCTCCCACGCGCGGCCGGTACCGAGCGCCTCCACCGCCTCCAGCGTGAACTGGCGGGCGAAGACGCCGAGGTCCTCGAGCAGCGCGCGCTGCTCGGTCGGCAGCAGGCCCACGCTCCAGTCGATCGTCGCGCGCATCGTGCGGTGACGGTCGGGCAGGTCCCTTGCGGCGGCGGTGAGGAGCGGCAGGCTCTCCTCGAGCCGCTGCGCGATGCCGTGCGGCGTGAGCAGCCGCACCTTGGCGGCGGCGAGCTCGATCGCGAGCGGCAGCCCCTCGAGCCGTCGGCAGATGTCGGCGACCGCCGGCGCGTTCTCGGCCGTGAGCGCGAAGTCGGGCTTCACGGCCTGCGCGCGGTCGACGAAAAGAGCGACGGCGGGCGAGCGGTGCATCCGCTCGACGCTCGGGTGGGCGACGGCCTCGGGCACTCCCAGCGCCTTCACCTCGAAGACGCGCTCCCCTCGGATCCGCAGCACCGTGCGGCTCGTGACGAGCAGCGACACCGACGGCGCGGCGTCGAACAGCCGCACGAGCAGGAGCGCCGCCTCCACGATCTGCTCGAAGTTGTCGAGCACCAGCAGCACGCGCCGGCCCGTGAGCGCTCGCGAGATCCGCTCCTCGAGTGCCGCCTCGCCCGTGTCGCGGATGCCGAGCACGTATGCGACCGTCGGCAGCAGCAGTCCCGGCTCGAACACCCCCTCGAGCGGGAGGAAGTATCGCCCGTCGGGGAACAGGTCCGCACTTCCCTGCGCGACCTCGACTGCGAGCCTGCTCTTGCCGATGCCGCCCGGGCCGACCAGGGTCACGAGCTTCGTGCCGCGCTCGAACAGCGACCGCACCTCGGCGATCTCGCGGTCGCGGCCGATCGTGCTCGTCTGCGGCACCGGGATGCGCGACTGGGGGGTCGGCGGGATCTCCTCCGGCCCGCCCCCGTTGTGCAGTCGCGACTCGTCGAAGCGCTCGGCGAGCAGCGTCGCGAGGTCGTTCGACACGAGCTCCTCGAGCTCCTCGGCCGTCCCGAACGGCAGGTAGGCGGCGGTGTCGTCCGAGCGGATGCGCGCGATGAGGTCCTCGAGCCGCGGCTCCCGGTGCTCGGAGGCGCGCACGTAGATGAGCTTCGGCATGTCCGGCGGTGCGAGCGCGTACTCGTCCTCGAGGCCCGAGACCTCCTCGCCGGGCGCGACCCATCCGTAGCTGTCGGCGTAGATGCCGACGAACACGTCGCTCTGCGCGAGATACGAGCGGTAGAGCGCACGCGGCGGGTGGGGCCGCGCGCCGAGCTCGAACATCACGGGCGCGAGCCGCATCCGCTCGATCGCGGCTCGCGCGGCGCGGCGCTCCTCGGCGAGCTCGCGCAGGGTCGAGCTCACGAACACCCGGATCCGCTGGTCGGGGGTGCGGATCACGGGCCGGTGGGTGCCGGTCATGCCGACATCATGGCCCCGCGGGGCGCTGCGCGCCAGGACTCTCGCTTCAGGGACCTGACACCGTCGTACTGCATGTCAAGGGGCTGCGCTGGGAGGCCGCGACCGTGGAGTCTGAGGATCCCAGCGAGAGGAGCTCTCCATGAGCGATGAGAAGCCCCACGAGCGGCACGCGGACGACGCGCGCCCCGACGACGCGGCACCGACCCCCGTCGTGAGCGACGAGGTCAGCGAGGCGGCCGCTTCCGCACAGTCGACCGCCGAGAAGGAGGGCGATTCCTCGGACGACGCCTGATCCCGGAGAGACGCGGCCGCCGCCGCGTCAGTCGGCGAAGGCCGCGTCGAAGGCCCGGGGGCTGCGGCCCGGGGGCTGCGCCGGCCGAGGCCCGGGATCCGGCGCGGGCCGTGTGGGCGCGATCGTCGGCACGCCGGCCTCGAGCACGATCTCTTCGTCGAAGTGGTGCACCGTCAGGGGCGGTCCGGCGCTGAGCCGGTACTCCGTCGCGTCCGGAGCGATGTCGAGGTGCAGTGTGCGGCCCTGGACGCGGATACCGAACCGGAGGCGCGTGAGCCGCGACGGCAGACGAGGGGCGAACCGGAGCCCCGCCGCGCCATGGCGCATGCCGCCGAGACCCGCCGTCAGCGCCATCCAGAGGCTGGCGAGCGAGGCGAGATGCAGGCCGTCCTCCGTGTCGCCCTGCAGATCGTCGAGGTCGAGCGTGGCGGCCTCCGCCAGGTAGTCGGCGGCGAGGCCGAGGTGCCCGACCTCGGCGGCGATCACGGCCTGGGCCCCGGCGGACAGGGACGAATCTCGCACGGTCAACGGCTCGTAGTACGTCAAGGCGCGCGCCTTCTCCTCCGCGGTGAAGGCCTCGTGCGCGGTGAAGAGCGCGAGCACCAGATCGGCCTGCTTCACCACCTGCTTGCGATAGAGGTCGAAGTAGGGGAAGTGCGATTGCAGGGGATACTGTTCCGGCCGCGTCGAGTCGAAGCTCCAGCGCTCGCGCTCGGTGAATCCCGCAGACTGCGGGTGCACCCCGCGCTCGGCGTCGAACGGGATGGCGAGGGCGGCGGCGGTGACGGTCCAGCTGCCGATCTCCTCGTCCGACACTCCGAGGGCGTGTGCGACGTCCCGATGTCGGCGCGCCGCCGCGGCGGCACCGTCGAGGTTCGCCCGCGCCATCAGGTTCGTGTAGACGTTGTCATCGACCATCGCCGAGTACTCGTCCGGACCGGTCACGCCATCGATGTGGAACAGCCCCGCGTCGTCCCAGCGGCCGAGCGACACCCACAGCCGCGCCGTCTCGACGAGGATCTCGAGTCCCGCCTCGCGTTCGAAGGCCTCGTCGCCGGTCGCCCGGACGTATCCCATGACGGCGGCGGCGATGTCGGCGTTGAGGTGGAAGGCGATCATGCTCGCCGGCCAGTAGCCGGAGCTCTCCCGTCCGCTGATCGTGCGCCACGAGAAGGCGGCGCCCTCCAGGCCCAGCTGCGCGGCGCGCTCGCGGGCATGGTCGAGGGTCGCATGCCGCCAGCGCAGCGCCTGCTCCGCACACTCGGGTGCCGTGACGGTGAGCAGCGGCAGCACGAACATCTCCGAGTCCCAGAACGTGTGACCCTGGTACCCCGCGCCGGTGAGGCCCTTTCCCGGGATCGAACGCACCTCCGCGCGCGCAGCGGCCTGGAAGACGTGGAACAGGGCGAAGCGCACGGCCTGCTGCAGGCGCGGCTCGCCCTCCACCTCCACGTCAGCGCACGCCCAGTACTCGTCCAGGCGCTCGCGCTGCCCCTGGGCGAGCGCATCCCATCCGGCCTCGAGGGCCTCGGCGACCGCCGCTTCGGCACGGTCCCGCAGCGCAGGCGCGGACGGCGACGTCGACCACTCGTGGCCCACGAACTTGACGACCTCGAGCCGCTCGCCCGGATCGAGCCGCGCCCGGATGGTCGTGCGGGCGAGATCGGGCGAGGTCTCCGTGCTCACCGTCGGCGCCTCCGAGCCCGCGCCGGCGACGACGTGGTTCATCGCGACGGCCACTCCGAGTCCGCTCTCGCGCGTCACGTGCACCAGCGTGGCGGCCGTGCCGAGCTGGAAGTGGCCCAGGCTGTCCAGCGGATCGGTGAGCGCGTCCTTGACACGCGGGTCGTGGTGCACCTCGGTCAGCGGCTCGTTCGCGACGAGCTCCGACTGGACGGTCAGCGTCACCGGTCCGTCGACCGCTCGCACCTCGTACCGCACCGCGGCGACAGCGCGGTGGGTGAGCGAGACCAGGCGGGTCGACGTCACCTGGACCATTCGCCCGGCCGGCGACGCCCACTCGACCTCCCGGTGGAGCGTGCCTGCCCGGAAGTCCAGGCGCTGCTCGTGACGGATGACGCGGCCGCGTCGCACGTCGAACGGCTCGTCGTCGACCAGCAGCCGGATGATCTTGCCGTCGGGCACATTGATCACACTCTCGCCTGAGTCGGGGTAGCCGTACCCGCCCTCGGCGTACGGCATCGGGTGCCGCTCGTAGAAGCCGTTGAGGTAGCTGCCGGGTGTGCTGTGCGGCTCGCCCTCATCGAGGTTGCCACGCCAGCCGAGATGCCCGTTCGAGAGCGCGAACACAGACTCGAGGTGGGCCAGGGCCGACAGCCCCGGCCCGCTCAGGCCGATGCTCCAGGGCGCGACGTCGAAGGGAAGCGGTCTCGTCATGCGTGCTCTCTCCTCACCCGACGATAGCCCCGCACCGGGTCGCGCTCGACGAGGCCGAGGTCGGTGAACGCGTCCAGCCAGCCGGTCATCGGCCACCAGCCCCACCGCTCGGCGAAGAGCCGGCCGTTGCGCAGGATGTCGTCGATGTGCCGCACGGGCGGGCTCTCGACCGGGTGATGCTGGTGGTACGCGCGGGCGCTGCCCACCCAGGCGAGGTCGACGCCCGCACGGCGGGCGCGCTGCCCGAAGTCGGTGTCCTCCCCGCCGTAGCCCGCGTACGCCTCGTCGAAGCCGCCGATGCGTCGCCACGTGTCGGCGTCGAGAGCGAACGACAGCGACCAGAACAGCTCGTGCGGGCCGCCCGCCACGACCTCGCCTGGCTCCGGTGCCGGGCGTGCGGCATGCGGGCGATCGAGGTCGGGCAGCGCGTCCAGGTCGTATCCCCCCGGGCCTGGCGGATCGAGGTAGGTGACGGGCCCGCACAGCAGGTGCCCGCGCGACTGCGCGGCCGCGGCCCGGTACCCGTCGACGAGTTCGGGCCCGGGCAGACAGTCCACGTCGAGGAAGACGAGCAGCTCGGCGCCGTCGGCGAGCGCCGCGGCCGCGCCCCGGTTGCGCGCCTGGGCGAGAGGCAGGCGGGTGGGATCGCCGCTCAGGGGGACGACGTGCAGCCCGGGAATGCCCGCGTCCTCCTCGAGGTGCGGGTCCGCGATGGCGACGAGCACGTGGCGGTCGGCCGTGGACGCGTGGCGCGCCAGGGCGGCCCGCTGCATCCTCCAGTGCTCGTGACGCCCGTGCGCGATGGTGATGAGGGCCGTGCGCATCAGGCGGCTCCCGCGATGCGACGGATCTCTGCGGCCGCGCGGTCCGCGCCGGCGCCGTCGTTCCACCTCGCCCAGCCCCGGCCGTCGAGCGCGGCAGCCCGTTGGAGCAGGGAGGCCCAGCCCGTCTCCGCGCCGGAGCGCGGCCACCCATCCAGCACGAGCGCCGGCCAGTCGCCCGACTCCAGCACGCGCGCGGTGGTGCGCTGCTCCCGATGCGGTCGGTCCTGGGGAACCACGATCGCCGGGCGGCGCGCGGCGGACACGTCGGCGAGCGCGCCCTGGCCCGCGTGGGTGAGCACGACCGTCGCCGCCCGCAGGCGGGGCCACACATCGGGCACCCACTCGCCCGAGGCGCCGAGATGCTCCCACGACCAGCCGGGCGTCTGCTGCCGCGCGGCGGCGACCTCGGCGGCGGTGAAGTCGTCTCCGCCGGCGCCCCCGAGCACCAGCACGCGTCGCTCCTGCGGCGTTGCGACGTCGCCGGCTGCGTCGGCGGCCGGGGCGAGCCGGCCGATCGCTCCGACCGGTACGAGCTTGCGCTGCGCGTCGTTCGACAGACCCGTGAGCATCCCGGCGACATCCGGCGGCCACGCCGCGAGGATGCCGGTGGCGACGTCGAAGCCGAGACGATGAGCCGGGTCGGCGCGGTCGCCGGGCAGGGCGAAGACGACCGTGGGGATCCCATGCAGCCGGGCCAGCAGCGCCACCTCCACGGAGACGTCCACGACGAAGGCGCGCGGGCGGGCCGCCGAGATCCACCGGGAGATCGCGGCGCTGCGGTCGCGCAGGCCCGGCGAGCCCAGCGGAACCCAGTGCAGGCGTCCGTGGGCGCGGGCGTCGTCCGGCGGCTCGGCGTCCGGGTGCAGCGCGTCGAGCGGCGCGTCGCGCGGCAGGTCCAGCGGCAGCTCGATCCAGCAGCCGGGCCAGTCGTCGGGACGGGGCAGAGACGAGAGCGCCGTGACGGGTTCGCCCAGCGCCCGGGCGATCGCGGTCGCGCGCGACAGGTGCCCGCGTCCGTGGTGATGGATGTAGTAGCCGATCATGCCGCGCGGGTCCGGTGCGCCATGTCGGCCAGGAGGTCCTCGTACTCGTCCACCATCCGGTTGAGCGACAGGTGCGCGAGTGCGTAGGCGCGCACGCCGGCGCGCGGCAGCGACTTCGCGCGCCGGATGGTGCGGGCGAGCGCCTGGACGTCGTCGGGAGCGCACAGGAAGCCGCTGCCCTCGCCGACGATCTCGCGCAGGCCGCCGCGTGCGAAGGCGGCCACGGGGGTGCCGCACGAGATCGCCTCCGCCGCCACGAGGCCGTACGGCTCCTCCCACGCCGGCGTCACGACCGCCACGGCGGAGCGTCCGACGAGCTGAGCGAGTCCCTCGCTGTCGAGATGCCCGATGTGGCGCGCGTGGGGGCCGAGGCGCGGCTCGATCTCGTCGGCGAAGTAGCGAGTGTCGAAGACGGGCCCGGCCAGATCGATCGGGATGCCGGCGATGCGGGCGGCGTCGAGGGCCAGGTGCGGCGCCTTCTCCGGCACGATCCGCCCGAACCACACCGCACGGTCTCCACCGGGCCCGGGCGCCCAGCGGTCGGTGTCGACGCCGTTGCGGATGACCCCTGCCGCGACCGCCGCGCGCCACTGGCGGGCAGACGAGTCGCTCACCGCGACGAACCGCGAGCTCGGCGCCGCGAAGCTCAAGGCCGACTCCAGCCACGGCGTGGGCGGCGTGTGCAGCGTCGTCAGCATCGGGACCTCGACCGCCGACGACATGGCGACGGGCAGGTGATGCAGGCTGTTGTTGTGGATCACGTCGTACTGCTCGGATCCCGCGCGCGACAGCGACAGCATCAGCGACAGGTAGGCATGATGCTCCTGCATCCACATCTCGGGTGGCGCGGCGACGTCGGCGCGCGCGTCATCCGATGCCTGGAACGGCTCGACCTCGAGCGCATGCGGACGAAGCTGCTCGTCCGATCCGGGTGCGGCGAACACGCTCACCTCGTGACCGCGCGCCGCGAGCTCGGTCGCGAGGGCATGCGTGTGCGCCTCCAGGCCGCCGGCGAACGGCTCGCGCACAGGGAAGCGGCTCGACGCGATGAGGCAGATCCGAAGGGGCCTCATGCCAGGAGCTGCTCGTACAGTCGCGCATGAGCCGTCGCCACCGCGCGGCGCTGCTCCCTTCGCGCGGCGATCGTCTCCGGCTGGGCGGGACCGGCGTCGTACGCGGCGCGGAGCGCGCGGTCCAGAGAGTTGGCGTCGAGCCCGGTCTCGTCGTGGCGGTACTCGAGCACGGGACCCTGGTCGCGGTAGTAGCCGCAGCTCGGCGCGATGACCCGCGTCCCGAGATCCCGGCAGGCCTCCAGCCATCCCGAATGGGTGCCGAAGCGGTAGGGCAGCACGGAGACATCGAGCGACGACAGGTACTCCCACAGGGCTGCGTCGTCGAAGAAGTCGTGCACGCGCAGGTCGATGTCGCCCGCGTCGGCTCCCGCCCGCACGAACTCGGCGAGCTCGCGGTCGTACTTCGCGCCGTCCTCCTGCAGCACGTCGCAGTGCCCGTTCACCTGCAGCACCGCGCCGGGCAGCTGGGCGATGGTCTCCCGGAGGGCGCGCAGCACCGGCAGCGGATCCATGCTGGCGCGGAGGCTCTTCACGTGCACGCCGACACGGAATGCGCCCGTGGTCCGCGACTCGCGTGCGAGGGCGGCCTCGGCTACGGCAGACATCGTCTCGAAGTCGACGACGTGCGGATGGGGCAGCACGAGGGCCTCCCGGCCCCAGCGCGCGCGGATTTCGGACGCAGCACCGTCCGTGAGCGTGATCAGCGCGTCCGCCCGTGGCACCAGCACGTCGAGCTGCGCGTCATGCAGCGTGCGGTCGAGGTGGTGCGGATTGCGCAGGTCGTGCACCGTGTAGACGAGCGGTCGGCCCGTCTCCCGCAGGGCATCCGTCCACTCCTCCAGCTGCGCGGGCGTGCGAGCGTCGAAGCCGAACTGCAGGTGCAGGATGTCGAAGTCCGGGTTTGCGCGCACCCATTCCGGCTCGAGCATGGCCGGCGGCCACCACCGCGACTGGGCCGAGCGGGAGGGGGCATCCGGATCCGGATCGCGCAGCCGCTCGACACGGGGGAGCCCGGGAAGGTCGGCCTCGGGCTGCAGATGGCGGACATACACGTGGCCGGAGGGCACGGAGGCGACGCGGATGGTGCGAGGGCCCCTGCGGACGATCGAGGGTGCATCGAGCGGTGTCCGGGGCGCCGGCACGTCCTGGGCGGTATCGAGAAGAGGCACTCCGTATTGCTATCCGAGTCGGCCGCCGATGAGAACGGGCTTGTCGTGCCCGCGGTTCCCCGCTAGAGACGTATGGCGCCGGCGGAATGCGCGCGTACGACGAGGGGCCGGGGCGCATGGCGCGTCCCGGCCCCTCGCGCCGATCAGCGGGTGATCTCGAACAGCGACGTCGCGATGGCCGCGTTCTCGGCCTGGCGCGCGGCGCTGTCGGGGTTCGTGCTGGGCGTCAGGCCCAGCGCCGGCCAGTTGTTCACGTCGAGCGCCCATGCGACGGCGCTGACGTGGTTGTAGGGCTCATCCGGTCCGCCGTACAGGCTGCTCTCGCTGTAGCCGGGAGCGCCGCCGAGGTTGCTCACCAGGCCGTCCTGGTCGGTGGCGGGCGGGTTCTTCACGAACTGGGCGCTCCAGTACATGTACTCGTTCACGGTCTCCCACTGGTTCGGGGTGATGACGACCTTGAACTTCCCGGCCTTGCCTGCGACCTTGAACCAGTCGAGCGGCAGCTCCTCGAACCCGGGCACCGGGTTGTTCATCGCGTACCGCAGGTAGGTCTTGAGCGCTTCCTCAGCTTCGGCCCGGTTCTCGATCGTCGCGACGTCGAACAGCTCCGGACGATAGGTCACGCCCTCGTTCAGCAGACGCTCGAGCGAGGTGGCCACCATGTCGAGCATCGTCCGCTGGATGTCCTTCGGCTTCAGGCCCAGGCTCTCCAGGTACGCCGGGTAGCCGTCGTCCTGCGACAGCACTGCGGAGGCGAGCAGCTGCCACTCCGCGAGCCGATCGGGGTTGTTCCGACCGTTCGTGATGCCTGCCGCATCGGCGTACTCGCCGTCGGCGACCTTCTGACGCGTCGGGTAGTACATCCACTCGTGCGCCTCGCTGGCGATGTCCTGCTCGATCATGGGAGCGCTCGAGAAGGTGGCGAACACGTCGTCGCCCGTGAGCGGGTCGTCGACGTACCCTCCGTCGCGCTCGGTGAGGCCCAGCGCGCCGATCTCGGCAAGCGACGCGTGGTAGTCGGAGCTGTTGCCGCTCGCGGCCACGACGGCCGTGAGGGCGCCTCCGCCGCTCATGCCCGTGATGATCACGCGCTCGGGGTCGCCCGGCAGGCTCCCGTACACCTGGTTGTGGGCGAGGAAGCGCAGCGCTGCCTTGGTGTCGGTCATCGTGGCGGGGGAGTGGCCCTGATACACGCCGTCCACCGGTGCATCGGCTCGGCTCCGGGCGCCGTACGACACGAGGATCATGCCCCGATCCAGCAGCTCGGCGTACACGTTCGGCCCCTGCGTGGTGTTGTACGTGAGGTTCCCGGTCTCATATACGCCGCCGTCGACGAGCGTGCCGCGGAACGGGTTCTGGGTCCATCCGCTGTTGTTCGTGCGGAAGTACGTCGGGCTGTCCTCGCGCACGTTCTCCGGCACGTAGATGCTGATCTTCTGCGCCGGGCTGTTGGGGTTCTCGGCGTAGTAGCCCCAGTAGTGCGTCACGGTGAACGGCTCGCCGTCGAGCGTGACGGTCAGCGTGCGCGATCCGGTGTCGGTCGACGAGGTGACCGTGCCGTTCGGGGCCTCCGCGATCGATCCGCCCGCGTAGGTCGTGACGTCCCACCAGCCGCTCGCCGGCTGCACGTCGACCGGGTCGGACGAGCCGGCCCTCGCGAGGATCTCATCCATCCACGAGATCGCCTCCGCCGTGCTCACATTCTCCGTGTGGCCGAGGTTCGCCACGAGAGCCGAGTTGACGTCCTCGATCGCGCCGGCCTTCTTCAGCCGCTGCAGGTTGGCGTACAGCGTCGCCTGCGGCGCGAGCGACATGCCGTCGTCGTGAAGGCCGATGCGCACGTACCAGTAGTCGGCCGGGTCGGCGCTCGTCTCGTCGATGCCCCGTGCGACGTCGGCGAGGTAGAAGCTCGGCGATGCCATCTTGATCTGCTGCTCGATCAGCTGCCCCCGCTCGGAGGCGACGAAGTCGGCGTACGCCTCGCGCACCTCCTCGCGGAGCACGACCCTCTCACCCCTCTCGGCGGCGGCGGCGGTCGTCCCCGACCCTGCGAGCGCGACCGCCGCCACGGCGGCAACCGCGAATCTCATCCTGCGCATGCGTACTCCCCATTGAGTAGAACCAGCAGTGGATCCCTTCCCCGCTGTCACGCTATGGCCTCCGCTCCGTCGCCCACAAGGAACCCGCGGTGCACGGCCTCAGGCCGGCGGGATCAGGAACGGCGTCTCCTCGTCGTTCCACCGCTGCAGCGTCTGCTCCCACCAGAACCAGGCGAACAGGATGAGCGCGAGCGCCTCCCCGATGAGCACGACGGGAGCACCGGCGAAGTCGGTCCATCCATGCTCCAGCGCCAAGAGCGCGACGGCGAGGAAGAGCACGTCGACCGCCATCAGCCAGGTCACCAGCCGGTAGACCCCTGCCTGCCAGGGCGTCGGCGGGGTCTCGTCGGGCTCGGCCGGACGCCAGCCGTAGAACAGCGGCACCGCAGTGAAGGCGGCGAAGAACAGCAGCACAGCGGCGAAGTGCACGGACGGGATCGGCCAGATGTTGAACGGGAAGCCGCGGCTCGCACCGGGCGCGAATGCGAGCAGCGCCAGTGCGAGCCCACTCGCCACCGCGACGGCCGACACGATGAGGTGCCCGCGCGTGGCCCGCACCGTCTGCCGCCTCCGCACGCGGCCCATCACGACGACGACGAGGATGACCGCGACGCCGTAGGTCGCGACGCTCGCGCGGACGTCCGCCAGCACCTCCGTCGGGATGCAGTCGTCCCTGACGCATGTGATGCCGTCGCTGCCGCCGTCTGTGCCCGGCAGGACGCCGGGCGGCACGACCGCGATGACCGGCGCGAAGATCGCGGCGATGTCGAGCGCGACGGTCGGCCCCCGCCGTCCGGACAGCGCGAGAAGGGCCAGAGCGGCTCCGACCAGCACGCTGATGAACACCCACCGGGCCGGCGTGTAGAAGTAATGGCTGATCGAGGGGAGCAGATTCCAGCCCAGGCGCAACGGCTGCCACGACACGACGACCGTCTGGATCGCCACCGCGAGGAGGAGCACCGCGATCAGGAGCACGAGCGACAGTCGCAGGTGCTGGTGGGTCCGCAGCGCCGAAGATGCGCGCTCGTCGGGCGTCACGGGCGGTGGTGCACTCACAGTCGGCGCCTCCGAGCTCCCTGGTGCGCGGCGGTGAGACGACCTCTTCGCCGGCCGCGATGTGGCGCGATCGTACCGCCGAGCGATCCGCGTTGCACGGCGCAAGCGCCCCGGCAACCCCTATCCGTCACGAGGACTCCGGACGTATCGTCGCGCCATGCCATACGTATTGGAGGGCGGGCCGCAGGACGGCCGCACCGTCGACGAGCTCCCCGCCGGGTATCGCGCCCAGGGCGTGACGGATGCCGGCGCTGCGCCATGGGGAGGGCCCGTGCCGCCGCCCGACGGCCCCACCCCGGCGATCTGGGTCGAGGAGGATCCCGCGCGCGTGGAGCAGACGGGCAACGACCCGGCGGAGTGAGCCGGGGCGAGACGCGCCCCTAACGCGATCGCGAGCGGTCGGGCGGTGACATCCCGGCCTGTGTGAGGCGGCGGCGTATCGTGCGAACGGGGTGCGCGGCGCGCGCAAGGCGGCGTCCGCTGTAGCGCACGCCGCCTCGCAGCCGCAGCCCGATCGCGATCCAGGTGGCCACGCCGCGCTCGGCGATCCAGAACGGCACCCACAGGATGCTCGATGCGGGGAACACCGCTCGTCCTCCGTGCCGGCGCCGCCCTCGCTCGGCGACCGCCATCAGCACCGCGAGCAGGCCCACCAGCGCTGCGGGGCGGCGCCCTGCGCACACGAGGACGGGCAGGATGGACGCTTCCAGCACGAGCCGCCAGGGCTGGGCGAAGCTGTCGTAGGCCTGGCGCACCCGCTGGGACACGAAGTGACGGGCGGACGGCGGGCGTCGGACGACCAGGATGTCGGGTCGAGTGCTCACCACCCCGCCTGCGGCCCGCACGGTGCGCTCGAGCTCGAGATTCTCGAAGAGCACGTCGGCGTCGTACCCGCCGGTCGCCGTGACGGTCGAGCGCCGCACCCCGTACGTGCCGGGATAGTCCGACCCCAGGCCGCGGTTCAGCAGCGTGCGCGCGGTGTCCCAGCGCGCGTGCCAGGGCAGCGGCTGGAAGTGGTTCTGCGGCTTGACGAGATCGGCCCGCTGCAACGCGGTCACCACCGCCGCCAGCGACCCGTGCTCGTAGCGCACGTCGTCATCGGCGATCACGATCGCCTCGTGTCTAGCGATCGTGATGCCCGTGAGCACGCCGCGCACCTTGCCGTTCGCCCCGCGGGCGACCGCCACCGGCGCGTGCCGCACGAGTCCCTGCCAGGCGAGCGCATGCACCGCGAAGCGCTCGGGGTCGGACCCGTCGACGACGGTCACATCGACCCACTCGCGCAGCCGTCGCAGATACGCCGTGAGCTCGTCCAGCCCGTCATCCGAGCTCCAGCGCAGCGGCAGGATGTACTCGGCGGCGATCCGAGGAGGGGGCGCCGGCTGCGGAGGCGCGGGCGGCTCAGTCATCCGTGCGGAAACCGGCCGCCTTGTGCGTGCCGTCGCAGAACGGCTTGATCGTCGACAGCCCGCAGCGACACAGCGCCACGGTGCGACGGTGCCGGGGGATCGGCTCGCCGTCAGCGGTGCGCAGGTCGACGTCGCCACGCAGCAGCAGCGGTCCATCGGGATACGCGGTGATGGTCGGGCGCTGCTCAGCCACGGGCGTCGGCCTTCCGCAGCGACGAGACCCCGGTGGTCCACGCCTCCAGCAGGTGGGCGCCCATCCAGCCGTCCCCGGCCAGGCACGCGGCGGCGCCGAACATGATGTCGGGGAGCAGATCGGGTCGGTCCTCCGCGAGAGCGCCGGCGAGGTCGCGGCTGGCGATCTGCTCGTGCACGGCGTCCGCCTCGACGTGCTCGTCGAAGTAGTCGGTCACGTCCTCGCCGAAGCCGAGGCGGCGCAGGCCGTCGCCGTACATCCGGTTGGGGATCGAGGAGGTCATCTCGAAGGCCGCGAGATGGCCCACGATCGCCCCCACGAGCCGGCGATTGAGCCCGAACATCGACATCATGTTGTGCGTGGCGAGGGTGATGGCCGGCACGTCGTCGATGTAGGCGCCGTACGTGTCGTCCAGGCCGGCACCGCGCATCGTCGCCGCGAAGATCGCGGAGTGCACGCGGTCGGCCTGCCCGCCGCCGTACTCGTCGGCCTGGATCTCGACGAGGGCGGCCTTGGCCCGTCCGTGCAGGCGCGGGATCGCCCACGAGTGCGGGTCGGCCTCGCGGAGCGTGTAGACCGAACGCTGCATGAAGAACTCGCGCGCCTGCTCGAGCGTCGCCTTCTTCGCGAGGTAGCGCGAGACGCTCGGCCCGGAGTCGGCCGCGGCCAGCGCGAACAGCGAGCGCGAGACCGCATCGGCGGTCGCTTCCGGCAGCTCCGGCATGGGAACCGCCGCTCGCAGGTCGCGCTCGAAGCGCTCCTCCAGCGTGCGCCGCGCGGCGATGATCGCCGGGTCCCATTCGAGGTCGGCGTCGAACGCATCGATCGAGCCGTACGACGAGGCGTAGAGCGCGAACAGGGCCAGCTGCACGTCGTCGTCGCGGATGATGTCGGGCGTCCGCGTCGCCGCCTGGAGTGCGAGCTCGCCGAGCTCCGCGGTGCCGCCTTCCTGCGGCCGCGTGAGGTGACGCAGCACGGCCTCGCTCAGCGGGCCGCGGGCGGCGAAGGGGAGCCGGCCCGTCTCAGGGGCGGTGATGGTCTGGGACACACGGTCTCCGATCGGGGGAGGAGGGTCCGGGACCGCAGCGCGAGGCACCGCGGGCGAGGACCGTCGGGGGGACTCGGTGAGCGCGGATGCGACCGCCGATGGTCGCATCGAGCCTCTCCGATGCCATGCCCTCAGTCTGGGGTGCACCGGTCCTCGCCGCCGAGCCCTCGACGCGGCGCGCTTGTCCGCGTAGACTGCCCGGCCGATCTCGGCATGCTTCCCGTGCTCAGGCCGTCCATCGTGAACGCGCGCGCAAGGATGTCCCGCGCCGGCCGGCGTGAGAGCAGCCCCACGAGCGCATTGCGGGTGGTCAGCCGCATCCCGTGCGCCGGCGCCCCCATCGCCATGTTGAAGGCCGCCTGGCGCATCGCGCGGCGGGCGGCGGATCGGCGCGCACGGTCGTAGTGCGCGAAGGGCTCGCGCGGCGCACCGGTCTCGAGGGCGAGCGCGATCGCGCGATCCAGGTGCACCGCGTCGAGCCATCCGAGGTTCATGCCCTGGCCGCCGATGGGACTCACCTCGTGCGCCGCGTCGCCGACGAGGGCGGTGCGGCCGCGCGCGAAGGACGATGCCAGATGCTGGCGCGCGATGAACTCGCTGGGCTCCGCGAGCGCCTCGATCGCCGTACCCGTCCGGCTCTCCACGAGCGCGGCGAAGCGGCGGCCGTCGGTGACGGCGCCCTCATCGAGCCTGGCGACCCAGCGCCGTACGCCTCCCGGTAGGGGGAACGACTCGACGACGCCGTCGGGCTCGAGGTGCAGGAGCGCTGACGCGGATGGGTCTGCGCGCTCGGGTGCGTCGGCCATCGCATACCGAGCGAAGCCGGGACGCGCGATCCAGGCCGCGCCGAGCATCTTGCGCACGGTGCTGCGCACGCCGTCGGCGCCGACGACGTAGCGCGCTCGCCATCCGGTCTCGTCGCCGGCCACGCGCACCATCACGCGGGAACCGGATTCTCGCAGGCCCGTCATCTCGACGCCGCGGTGCATCGCCCGGGGGGCGAGGGCTGCGAGGCGGGCCTCGAGGAGGCTCTCGGTGCGATGCTGCGGCAGCGAGAGCACGGGGTCGTCGCCGAAGTCGAGGGCGCCGAGCCGGCGCCCCTGGCACGACGCGATGCCGCTGCGGATGGCCGTCGCCTCCCGACGCACCGAGGCGCCGATTCCCGCCGCGTCGAGAGCCGCGAGCCCGGGCGGATGGATGCCGATGGCGCGCGTGCGCCCGCCGGGCTCGGCGCGACGTTCGAGCACCACCACGTCGACGCCGCGAGCGGCCAGCAGACAGGCGAGCAGCAGACCCACGGGCCCGGCGCCGACGATCGCCACGTCGACCGCGCGGGCACCGGCTGGTCGCGCGCCGAGGGGTTCGGGCGCAGCACGGCTCCCGGCGCGGCTCGTGGCACGGCTCACAGCGCCTCGTGGATCGCCTCGAGGCGCGACGGAAACGCGCGGCGCACTCGCCAGCCCGGTGGCAGCGCCGCGGCCATCTCCGACGCCGTCGCGCAGCGCCGGATGGAGGTGAGGCCGTCGGGCCGGATGAAGGTGCCCCGCAGCAGCGTCCCCTGCAGGGGCCAGGTGGCCGCCGCGAACGCGGCATAGGCGAGGCGGGAGCGCTCTATGTCGCCGTGCACCGCGACGCCTCCGGGCAGGAGCAGTCGCTCACTGTCGGCGAGCAGAGCGTCGCGCGCCGCATCGTCCAGGTGGTGCAGCACGTGGTTCGAGACCACCACATCGAAGCGCTCGCCCGTCTCGCTCACGGCTCGAGAGTCGGCCTGTTCGAAGCGCAGACCGGGCATCTCCGGCTGCTCGCGGGCGAACCCGATCGAGCGCGCATCCGGATCGATCCCGACCGCCTCGACGCGCATCCCGTCCCGTCGGGCCCAGCGCAGCACGCGCCGCGGCAGGTCGCCGCCTCCGGTCCCGATGTCGAGCAGTCGCAGCGCTCGATCCCGCCGCAGACGAGGCCGGATCCACTTCCGGTAGACCGCCCGCTGGCCCGAGACCGCGGCGTTGACCAGCGCGAACCGGTCGTACGTGCGCCGCAGCGCATCCGGGTCGCAGGCCGGATCGTCCATCAGCTCCCGGGCTGTGGAATCCCGCTCGGCGAGGAACCCCGCCACGGTCAGCCCCGTACGGTCATCAGTGCCGACTCCACCGTGAGGCCCGGTCCGAAGGCCATCGCGGCGATCCGGTCGCCGTTCGACGTCTCGGGCGCATCGAGGATGTCGCGCAGCACGAACAGCACCGTCGCGCTCGACATGTTGCCGAAGTCGCGCAGGATGCGCCGCGCCGGGGCCAGCTGAGAGGCCGACAGCGCCAGGGCCGCCTCGACCTTGTCGAGAATGCTGCGCCCTCCCGGATGCACGGCCCAGTGCGTGATCGCGTCGCCGGCGGTCTGTGCGGCCAGAGCGTCCGCGAGGTCCGCTTCCTCGGCGAGGAGCGGCGCGAGCGCGCCCGTGATGTGCTCGCCGATGAGGCCAGGCACGGCGTTGGACAAGACCATCTCGAACCCGTGATCGCCGATCTTCCACGCCATGTCGCCCTCGCCCTGCGGCGTGGTGCGGGTCGCAAAGCGATCGAGCTCGAGCACGCGCTCGCCCGCCGCCGCGGGGCGGGCCGTGACGATGGCGGCGCCCGCGCCGTCGGCGAAGAGGGACGTCGCGACGATCGTGTCGGGGTCGTTCGAGGTGCGCAGGTGCAGCGTGCACAGCTCGACGCTCACCACCAGCACGACGGCATCCGGATCCGCCTCGCAGAGCTGGGCGGCCAGCCGCAGAGCGGGCATCGACGCGTAGCAGCCCATGAAGCCCAGGTGGTAGCGCTGCACTCCTGCCCGCAGCCCCAGGTCCCGCGCGAGCACGAAGTCGGGCCCGGGCGCGTAGAAGCCGGTGCACGAGACGGTGACGACGTGCGTCACGTCGTCGGCCGCGAGGCCGACCGCGCGGTCGAGTGCCGCGCGTCCCGCCTCGACGTACAGGCGGCCTGCGTGCTCGGCGTAGAGGTCGTTTCGTGCCTTCGTGCCGGGCAGCAGCAGCTCGCCCGACTCCGCGTCGAAGAAGAGCGCGGGGTCGCCCGGGTCCCGAGCGCTGCGCGTCAGCTCTTCGAGCACGGTGTGCCGGGTCTCGATTCCGGAGACGCCGAACGACGTCGAGACGATGCGCTGCGCGAGCCGGGTCAGGCCCGGCTGCGCGGCGAAGACATCCCGCACCTCGTCCTGCACGAGCACGGTAGGCGGGACGACGGTCGCGAGACCTGCGAGGGTGACGGTCATGCCGCGAACCTAAACACCCGGGCTCGTCTGCGGCAATGGGGTTGCTGCGGGTGCTTCCGCGGTTCACCCTGCGGCGGCGCTACGCGAGGCGGTCCCGGAGGGACTCAGAGGCCCTGGCCGCCCTCCCAGAGTCGCTCGGACCCGCCGTTGATCATCGCGTCCAGGTGCATGGCCTGCGCATCGGTGAGCGCCGCGACATAGTCGATGATCGCGCGACCGCGGGCGCGCAGGCGCAGGTCGGAGCCGTCCTCGGCGTCCAGGAGATCGGGGTCCTCACGACGCAGCCGCGCCAGGTCCTCGCTCGCCAGGTCGACCAGGTCGAGCAGGCGCCGCGGAGCGCGCCGCACGTCGTGCGGATCGTCGAGCCAGGCCGCGAACCCGTCGACGAGGCGCTCGAGCACGCTCGCCTGGCCGCGCTGGTAGACGGCCAGGTCGGGCCGCTCCAGGATGAACCGCTGGTGCAGGAACTTCAGGACGGCCACCTCGTGCCACGCGGCGGTGCTGAGGGTGACGTGCGCGGAGCGCACGGGAGGCTCCGCCGAGACCGTGACGGAGTGCTGCAGCCGGTTGATCCAGCCGCTGGTGAACTGCGACAGCGACCGCTCCGCGTGCAGCGACCCGTCGAACGGCACCGACAGCAGGCCCTCGACGACGTCGTCGTTGACGCGGGCGACCGCCTCGGCGAAGGCGTCTTCGTCGGCCACCCACGGATCCTTGTCCGCCAGCCGCCGCCACAGCAGCTCCAGCGACCGGCCAGGGATGCGCGAGGTCCGGCGCAGCTCGCCCGGCTCCGCCTGCGCCAGCTCGGCGCGCTCGCGTCGCCAGGCGCGGAACTCCGACGCGATGGTGACCTGGTTCAGCAGACCGGCGCGATAGAAGTCGTCGAGGTCATGCAGCGAGTAGGCGATGTCGTCGGCGATGTCCATCACGGCGCACTCCAGCGTCTGCTGGAACGGCGCGATGGCGGGGTAGGCCGACCGCGCATCGTGCAGCTCATGCAGGTCGAGCGCGTAGACCGAGAACTTGTTGGCTCCGCCTCCGGGGGAGGAGGGCGTGAGGCCGCGCGGCGTGTCGGGCCCGCCGACCGCGTGCTGCCCCTCTCTGCGCAGCCAGGGGTACTTCAGCACGGCGGCGCGCACCGCGGCGGTGAGGTTGAGCCCCGTGCCGGCACGGTCGTGTTCGTCGAGGCGTGTGACGATCCGGAAGGTCTGGGCGTTCCCTTCGAACCCCTCGCTCAGGCCGAAGCGATCCTGCGCGAGCCGGTCGAGCGCCTGCTCTCCCAGGTGCCCGAAGGGCGGGTGACCGAGGTCGTGCGCGGCCGCCCCTGCCTGCGCGACGACGGGGTCGCAGCCGCCCAGCTGCGCCACCACTCGACCCGTCGTGCCGCTGTCGTGGGACACCTGCACGGCGATCGCCCGTGCTACCGCGGACACCTTGACCGAGTGGGTGAGCCGGTTGTGCACCGCGAGACCCGCGCCGGTCTGGGAGATCACCTGCGTGACGGCCGACAGGCGCGAGAAGTAGGGCGAGAACCGGATGCGCTCGAGGTCGACGCGGTACTCGGGGTGGCGTTCGCGACGCTGGAACTCGTCGAGCACCTCCGGCGCGCGTCGCCGCAGCCGCGGATCGGGGCACGCCTGTGTGGCGTCGGTGGCGGGTGCGTCATGGGTCATCGCCCGATGGTATGGCAGGGGGCGGGCATGCCGGCGGAGCGCAGGCGCGGGGCTCGACGCGTTCTGTCAAGCCCCGGGCCGTGCGTCTGGCCCGTTCCTAGCATGGCCCGCGACGGTCACAACCCGAAGGGAACGATCATGTCCGACAACCCCACGCCCATCGAGCTTCAGAAGTACCTCGGCGGCGCCGACTATCCGGCCAGCAAGGACGACCTGGTCGCTCTGGCACGTGACAACGGTGCGCCGGATGACCTCGTCTCGGCGCTCGAGTCGGCCGGGAAGGACTCCTTCGAGAGTCCCGCCGAGGTCAGCAGCGCGGTCGCGGGCGGCTGAGCGGCGTCTTGCTGCGCGAGCGTCGTGGGGCCGCGCCCGTCGCGCTGACGCGAGCGGCCCCTGCCGCCCGTGAGCGGCGTATCGTGGCCGCATGAGCGCCGGAGTGCAGTCCGCGGTGTCCCTCGAGAGCCGCTTCGCGCGCGAGCTTCCGGAGCTGGCGGTGCCCTGGCGGGCGGAGGACTTCCCCGACGCGCGTCTGGTGGTGCTCAACGAGCACCTCGCGGCCGAGCTCGGCCTCGACGCGGAGCTTCTCCGCGCCGGAGACGGGGTGCGGTTCCTGACGGGTGCCGCACTGCCGCCTGGCGCGACGCCGGTCGCGCAGGGGTATGCCGGCCATCAGTTCGGCGCGTACTCGCCACGTCTGGGCGACGGACGAGCACTCCTCCTCGGCGAGGTCGTCGACGTCGCCGGGAGGGTGCGCGACATCCATCTCAAGGGGTCGGGACCCACTCCGTTCACGCGCGCCGGCGACGGTCTGGCGGCCATCGGTCCCATGCTGCGCGAGTACGTCGTCAGCGAGGCGATGCACGCGCTGGGGGTGCCCACCACCCGGTCGCTCGCCGTCGTGGCGACGGGGCAGACGGTGTATCGCGAGACGGCGCTGCCGGGCGCGCTGCTCGTGCGCGTCGCGAGCAGCCACCTGAGGGTCGGCAGCTTCCAGTATGCGGCGGCGACGGGGGATGCGGAGCTGGTCGGACGTCTCGTCGACTTCGCGGTCGCCCGGCACTATCCGCACCTGCTCGAGGCCGAGAATCGGGCGCTCGCGCTGTTCGAAGCGGTGCGCTCCGCGCAGGCGCAGCTGGTCGCGCAGTGGATGCTCCTGGGCTTCGTGCACGGCGTGATGAACACCGACAACATGACGATCTCGGGCGAGACCATCGACTACGGGCCCTGCGCCTTCCTGGACGGCTTCGATCCCGCCGCGGCCTACAGCTCGATCGACGTCGGGCGCCGCTATGCCTACGGCAACCAGCCCGCGATCGCAGGCTGGAACCTCGCCCGGTTCGCCGAGACGCTGCTGCCCGCCTTCCACGAGAACCGAGACGAGGCGATCGCGCTGGCGCAGGAGGCGCTCGACGCGTTCGGCACGCAGTACAGCGCGGCGTGGTCGGAGGGGTTCCGCGCGAAGATCGGCCTGCGCGAGGGCGTGGACGAGGCGGTGACGGGCCCCCTGATCGGCGATCTCGTCGCGCTGATGCAGGGAAGTCGCGTCGACGGCACGTCGTTCTTCCGGCGTCTCGCCGACGCCGCCCGCGGTGTCCCCGAGGGCGCGCGCGGCATGTTCATCGATCTCGCGGGCTTCGACGCGTGGCTGGAACGGTGGAAGCAGCTCGCCCCCGACCCGGATGCGATGGACGCCGTGAACCCGGTGTACATCCCGCGCAATCACCTGGTCGAGGAAGCGCTCGCCGCCGCGACGGACGGAGATCTCGCTCCGCTCGGGCGACTGTGGGAGGCCGTCACCGACCCGTACACGCAGCGTCCGGGCTTCGAGCGCTACGCCGAGCCCGCACCGGAGGACTTCGGGGCGTACCGCACCTTCTGCGGCACGTGACCCGGGTGTCACCGCGGTCGATCGCCGGCGCGTGAGGCGGCGCGCGCCCGGCCCGCTCGCTTCCAGCTCGGGAAGGCGAGCGCAAGGAGAGCGGCGTCGCGCGGCACGCTCAGCCGCAGCCCCGTCAGCTCCTCGACCTGCTGCAACCGGGTGCGCACCGTGTTGCGATGCCGGTAGATAGACGCCGCGATCTCGGCGATGCTCCCGTTCGTCGAGAAGAACCCGTCGATCACGCGGGTGAGTTCCTCGCGCACGTAGTCGGAGAGGTCCTCGAAGGGGCTGAAGATGTCCTCGACCAGAGCGTCGATGACGGTCGGCTCGAGGTGTGCGACGACCTCGAGCCAGTGATCGCGTAGCTCCCGCAGCCCCGGCGCGGCGGCGGCCGTGACCAGCACGCGGGTGTTGCGGATGGCGTCCGTCAGCGCCGCGGCGCGCGGGACCTCCGTCATGCCGGATCGGAAGCCCTGCAGCTCCTCGAGCAGCTGTGTCAGGCGCGCGACAGGCAGGTCCGGGCTCTGGAGCAACCCCACGAGGTAGCCGCTGTGCCACCCGAAGTGATGCGTGACGCCGTGGTGCGAAAGGCGGCCCTGCACGGCCGACAGCGCGCCGTAATCGGAATCACGCAGCTCGGACACCACGCAGAGGAGCGGCTCATTGGGATCGAAGGAGAGCACGGCGAGCTGTTTCGCGATGGCCGCGAAGTTGCCCTCGGCACCCACGGACATGAGCCGTTGAAAGGCCGCGGCCTTGAGCTCGTTGTCCTGCTGCTTGAGTTTCTCACTGGTCTCGCGGTATCCGCGCATCATCTCGTTGATGTTCGCTTCGACCGCCTCCCAGACCCCGACCAGAGCCGTGAGATAGGCCGGATCGCCGCTCAGATGGTGCCGCTCGGCGTCCGCGAGGAAGGCCTCCCAGAGCACCCGCAGGTCGATGCGGAACGACCGCGAGACGGCGGGAAGTCCGATCTGCTGAATTGCGCGCATCTGGCCCGTTTCAAATGCGGAAAGCGCCAGGTCTTTCGGAATGGGGTCGCCGCTGACTCGCATGAGCGCTAATGCGATATTCGTGTGCATTCGACTGTTGAGGCTGATCTCGTCGACCAATTTATAGCTCGGCTCAAGCGTCAGCAATTGCGCCGTGGATTTCTCGACGAGGTGATCGATTTCCTCGGTCATGAGGCGGCGGGCGGCGGCGGCGAGTTGGGCCTGCGGTGACGGGTTGTGCACGGCGCCCACTATACGCCCGGATCCGGGGGCGTCGCGTCCGTTGTCTGAGGCGTCGTTCATATGGTTGTGTGTCGTCAATGCAATCCGGGGGATATCCAGCACACTCGAACGCGGGAGATGATCACGTGCCAGACGTCGATGTCTCACGCAATTATGTGCAACACATTATCGGCACGTTAAAGGCATGTTACGGCATCGATGTCGCCGAACTCAGTCGGCTCGGCGGTGAGCTCGACTGCAATTTCCGGGCGATGAATGCGCGCGGTGACCGGTGGTTCGTGCGGCTCACGCCGATCTCCTTCGGCATGGCCCCCATCGAATGGCAGAATGCGGTGCTGCGTCAGCTGGAGGAACGTCCCCTCTCGGTCGAGACCCCCGTGCTGCTGCCGCAGCGCGACGGCGGCAGCATGTCGGTCGTCGCACTCGGCGAAGACCAGTACGTGCTGCGCGTGACGACATGGGTGCCCGGTCGTTCGGTGGCCGAGCTGGGCGTCACGGACACCGCGTTCCGGAGGCAGCTCGGCCGCCTGGCGGCGGAGATGATCGAGAGCCTGCGCCCCCTCAACGGTGCGCACATCGAGCAGAACGAGCACCACTGGATGGTCGTGCGAAGCGGATACTCCATCCGGTCGGGCAGCCACGCGGTCGAGGATGCCGCGCGACGCTCTCTCCTCGACACCGCGGCCGCCTGGTTCGACCAGGTGGAGGCGCGGATCCCCGCGCTTCCCCAGACCGTCGTGCACCAGGACCTGCACGACTTCAACGTGCTCGGGCTGCGGGACGAGGACGGCTCGGCACGGGTCTCGGGCGTCGTGGACTTCAATGACGCCGTGTTCACGGCTGCGGTGGCTGAGCTCGCGGTCGCCGCCGCATATGCCGGCCTGCGGCAGCCCGACGCCTTCTCCGCCTTCTGCGACGTCGTGACCGGCTTCTGCTCACGGGCAGAGCTCACGGATCTGGAGGTCGATCTCCTGTATCCGCTCGCGGTGGCACGCCTGGCCGTCAACGCCAGCACGTGGAGCGCGCGCGGACAGGCCGGCAATCGCGAGTACGCCGCCTCGCGCAGCGCGGCGACGTGGCCCGCACTGGAGCAGCTGATCGCGGTGGACCCGGAGCACGCGCGCGAGCGGTTCGCGGACATCCGTCTGGAGACCGCGGCGTCGCGCATCGTCCGTGCGGGTCGAACGGCCTGAGGAAGGAAAGGAGGCGGACATGGGATTCATCGATATCGAGGACATCAGCAAGCGCTTCGGCGCCACGCGCGCGCTGCAGGGCGTGAGTCTCACGCTGGAGCGCGGGGAGATCCACGGGCTGCTCGGCGAGAACGGCGCCGGCAAGTCCACCCTGATGAAGGTGCTCTCTGGCGTGGTGGCACCCGACACGGGAAGCGTCACGGTGGACGGGCACGTCATGCCGCTCGGCGACCCGCGCGCGTCGCGCCGAGCCGGGATCGGCATCGCGTTCCAGGAGCTGAGCTCCCCGCCCGACATCTCCGTCGCCATGAAGCTCTGCCTGCGCGACGCGCCGCACAACGCGCTGGGCATGATCTCGCAGCGGAAGCTTCTGCGGAAGGCGACCGCGATCCTCGCCGAGTACGACGCGTCGCACATCCCGGCTTCCGCCCTCATCTCGGAGATCGATCTGGCGACCAAGCAGCAGATCGAGATCATTGCCGCGATGCGCGACGCCACGACGCTTCTGGTGCTCGACGAGCCCACGGCTGCGCTCCCCGATACGGAGTGGCTGTTCGCTCGCATGCGGGAGATCGCGGCACGCGGGGCGGGCATCATCTACATCAGCCACAAGCTGAAGGAGATCGAGGAGGTCTGCCGTCGCGGCACCGTCATCCGCAACGGGCGGGTCGTCGGAGACTTCGTCTCGGGGCAGGTCACGGAGTCTCGGCTCGTCGAGCTGATGATCGGCCGATCGTTCGAGCACGCCTTCCCGGACAAGCCGGAGAGGGAAGCGGACGCGGTGCAGCCCCTGGTGCGGGTCACGGACCTGTCGTCCGGCAAGGCGCGCGGCGTGTCGTTCTCGATGTATCCGGGCGAGATCCTCGGCGTCGCCGCCTTGGAGGGGCAGGGGCAGCGCGACCTGTTCTACACGCTCGCCGGCATGCAGCAGCCCACCGGCGGGCGCATCGACATCGACGCCTCGGCGGCGCGGTGCGCAACGGCCCTCGTGCCGGAGGAGCGCAAGACCGAGGCGCTGTTCCTCGAGCTCAGCTCCACGTTCAACCTCACCGTGTCGACGCTCGGCGCCTTCAGCTCGCTCGGAGTCACCTCGCCGAAGCGCGAGCGGACGATCGCGAGGCAGCGGGCGAGTGACGTGAAGCTTCCGCACCCGATGCTCGAGAAGGCGGTCGGATCGCTGTCGGGCGGCAACCAGCAGAAGGTCGTCTTCGGGCGGGCGCTCTCGCAGGAACCCGCGTGCCTGATCCTGTTCGACCCCACGCGCGGAGTCGACGTGCCGACCAAGGTCGAGCTCTACGCGCTCATCCGCTCGTATGCCCGGTCCGGGCGGACGGTGCTCATGTACTCGACCGAGATCCCCGAGCTGGTGGGCCTGTGCGATCGCGTGCTCACGATGCACAACGGGCGGCTGTCGGGGGAGTTCACGGGATCGCTGATCGACGAGTCGAACGTGATGACGGGTGCGCTGAACCTGCGCACCGTGGAAGAAGGAGCAGCTCGATGAACGCCCGCCGGCGCATCCCGTTCGACATCGTCGCGGCCATCGCGATCTTCGCGGTCGTCTATGGGCTGCTGCTCGCCGTGGCGCCGTTCGAACGCAACCTCTACTCCTTCAGCAACTTCGTGCTGCTGCTGATGCCGCTTGCGGTCGCGGCGATCGGCACCAGCACGGTGCTCATCACGGGCGGCGCCGACATGTCCGTCGCGGGGATGATCGGTCTGTCGAACGTGCTGGCGACGGTGCTGATCTCCGCGCACCCCGAGCAGATGTACGCGATCATGGGCGGCGTCCTCGTGCTGGGCCTGCTGGTCGGCCTCGTGAACGGGCTCCTCGTCGTGCTGCTCCGGCTGCAGGCCATCGCGGTGACGCTCGCGTCGTACATCGTCATGACCGGCGTGGCACTCGTGCTTCTGCCGGCACCCGGCGGCTCCGTGCCGATCGAGTTCACATCGCTGCTCAAGGGCTCCGTCGCCGGGGTGCCCACGGCGCTCGCCGTGCTGGTGGTCCTGGGGCTCGCATGGTCGTGGGCACGACGCACGCGCGCCGGCGTCACGCTCTTCGCGATCGGCAACGACCGGCAGGCGGCCGTGATCTCGGGCCTGCCTGTGCGCGGCACCGAGATCGGGGCGTACACGTTCGCCGGGTTCACGTACGCATTGGCGGGCCTCTACCTCACGGCGCTCACCGCCTCGGGCGACCCGAACGCCGGCTTCCCGTTCCTGCTCACCACCTTCGCCGCGATCGCTCTCGGCCTCGTGAGCTTCCGCGGCGGCAAGGGCTCGGCGATCGGCGCGCTCTTCGGAGCGGCGACGCTCACGGCACTGCCGAAGCTGCTGTTCGGCCTGGGCATCCAGGACTTCTGGTCGGGCCTCATCCAGGGACTCACCATCCTGCTCGCGCTCGGCATCCCGCTCGTGGCGGGAGTGGCCCAGAGAACGCGAACCGATCGGCGCAGCGACATCGCAGCCGCGTCCGCACGAAAGGGAGCCACCCGTGTCGCATAACACCGGAACTGTGCCGCTCACCGCGACGGGCGACGTCGTCGCCGCGCCGTCACCCGTGGCACGCGTCATGAGCTTCGTGAGTCAGCCGATGATCATCGTCTGGCTGCTGCTGATCGCGCTGATTCCGCTGTCGCGCATCGTCAGCCCCAACTTCCCGTCGCTGGGCATGCTGCAGAGCACGCTCATCCTGGGGCTCTTCCTCATCGTGGTCGCCTTCGGCCAGGGGATGGTGATCCTCACGGGCGGACTCGACCTCTCGCTGCCGCAGGCGGTCGCGCTGGGGGCCTTCCTCGCGGGGTTCCTGTCGAACCGCGGATGGCCGGTGGTCGTCGCGGTGCTCGTCGCGCTGGCGGCGACTGCGGCGGTCGGCGTCGTGAACGGGCTCCTCGTCGCGTATGCGAAGTTCCCGCCCTTCATCGTGACGCTGGCGACGGGCACGATGCTGGGCTCGATCCTGCTGGGCGTCAGCCGCGGCACGCCGGCGCAGCCGTCTCCTGCCGTGATCGCCGACCTCTTCAGCGGCCGCCACGCCCTTCTCGGCATTCCGACGCCCATCTGGGCGCTCGCGGTGTTCGTCGTCGTGGCGTATCTCATCCAGATGCGCTCCACCATCGGACGCCGGGCGTTCGCGGTGGGAAACAGCGAGAAGGCGTCGCGCGTCGCCGGGGTGCGCGTCGCGCCGACCCTCGTCACGGCGTACATGATCGCGGGCGTCGCCTACGGCCTTGCGGGGGTGATGCTGCTCGGCTACTCGTCGGGGGCCGACCTCAACATCGGCCAGCAGTGGCTGCTGCCGAGCATCACGGCGGTGGTCATCGGCGGGTCCGCCATCCGCGGCGGAGCCGGCAGCTTCGTCGGCACGATCGGCGGTGCGCTTCTGATCACCGTCATCAACATAGACATCAGTGCCGCAGGGTTCTCGGAGGGCGTCAAGCAGGTGCTCTACGGCGTGATCATCCTGCTGGCCCTCATCGCGGGGCGATTCGGGCGGGCGCGGGCCTGAGCCGCGCGCGGCCAGTGCGACAACCTCGCGTTCGTCCGGCACCGACCCCTGTACCGATTCCCCTGTACCGATTCCCCGTATCGATTCCCTGAACAGATTCCCGAACACAAGCAGATTCCCGAACACAAGCAGATTCCCGAACACAAGCAGATTCCCGAACAAGGAGAAGCACATGGCAATCAAGACGTCACTGTGGCGCAGAGCGGGGGTCGCGGCTGCGGTCCTCCTCGCGGCGACCACGGCGCTGGCCGGCTGCACCGACCCGTCCGCAGGGGCCGGGGGCAAGGAGAAGGTCTTCCTCAACCTCAGCTACAGCGGCAACAACTGGCAGGACGAGGCGGCGAACCTGGCGATGTCGATCGCGCAGTCACCCGAGTACGCCGAGAAGTACGAGGTCACGAAGCAGATCTCCGGCACCGACGTGCAGAAGCAGATCTCCGACCTGCAGTCCATGATCGCGTCGGGGGCGAAGCTCATCGTCTCGTACCCGATCTCGCCCACGGCGCTCGACCAGGTCGTGCAGGAGGGATGCGAGCGCGGAGTGACGTTCGTGTTCTACGACTCGACCGTCAACGCCGACTGCGCCTACAACGTCGCCTTCATCACGGGCGCGCGCGCGGACGACCCGGAGCGCGCGTTCTTCGGCGCCCAGACCGCCGAGGCGCTCGCCGAGATGCTGGGCGGCGAGGGCAAGATCTTCATGAACCGTGGCGTGGCCGGCACATCCACCGACAGCGTGCACTACGAGACGGCGCGCGCGGTGTTCGACACGTACCCGGGCATCGAAGTGGTGGCCGAGTACTACGGCGACTGGGACTCGTCCAAGAGCCAGCAGGAGACCGCGAAGGCCCTCGCCGCGCACCCCGACATCGACGGAGTGTGGTCGCAGGACGGTGAGGCGGGCGTCGTGAAGGCTCTCGAGGCCGCCGGTCTCGAGATCCCCGTCACGGGCGAGGGATCGAACTACTTCCGGCAGCGTCTGAGCGAGGGCTGGCCGGGCGTCTCGTCCGCGTCGCCCCCCGCGCAGGCCGGCGTCGCGATGAAGGTCGGCCTCGAGATCCTCGAGAACGGCGCGGAGGGGATGCCGAAGAACATCGAGATGCCGCTGGAGTGGGTCACGACCGACACGGCGAAGCCCTGCGAGGGAACGGAGTTCGTGGACGGCTGCAACTTCTTCCCGGGTGAGGACGACACGTTCGTCACTGCGATCTTCCAGCCCGATCTGCTGCCGGAGGCCAACCTCGAGGCCGCCAAGACCGGTGAGCCGGTCGCCGAGGTGCAGCCGCTGCCGGAGATGTCTCAGTTCGAGCAGCCCGAGTCGCGGCGCATCTACACGCGCGGGGCCTGCGACGACGGCTGGACCGAGGGCCCGGTCACCGAGGGGCAGATCCCCGCAGGCCTTCCGGGCTGCGTGCAGGAGTAGAAGATGCGTTCCGGGCGGGGCGATCGCCCCGCCCCGAACGGACGACAGGAGGGATGGACGATGGAGATCAACGCAGACGCCGGCGAGAGCTTCGGCCGCTGGAGCCTGGGCGACGATGAGGCGCTGTTCCGGCACATCGACGCCGTGAACATCGCGTGCGGGTTCCACGGCGGCGACCCGACCACGATGCGCAGGACGGTCGATCTCGCGCTCGAGTACGACCTCAGCATCGGGGCGCATCCGGGGTACCAGGACCTGCTCGGCTTCGGCCGTCGGATCATCCCGATGCCGCACGACCAGGTCGTCGACCTCATCCTGTATCAGGTGGGAGCGCTCGAGGCCATCGTCCGCTCACGCGGCGGTGTGCTGCGCCACATCAAGCCCCATGGGTCGCTGTACGGGGTCATCGCCCGGGATGCGGAACTGGGCGAGGCGGTCGGACGGGCCCTGGCGGCGGTCTATCCGAATGCTCCGGTCTACCTCGCCCCGAGCGTCGGCGCCGATGCGATGGAGGCCGTCGGCTGCCGGGTCGTGCGCGAGAACGCCGTCGACCTCGAGTTCGACGACGAGGCGATGAACATCATCGATCCCGTGCCGCGCGAGAAGGACCCCGCGATCGTGGCGGCGCAGGCGCTGCGCATCGCCGAGGGGAGCGTGCTGAGCCGCACCGGCAATATCGTCCCCATGGAGATCGCCAGCATGTGCGTGCACGGCGACCGCTCCAACGCTCCCCAGATCGCCGCCGCCGTCCGCGCGGCGCTGACCGACGCCGGCGTCCATGTCGGCCCGCTGCACCGCTGAGGCGACGATGGCCGATATCTACAAGACGCTCCAGGGCGGGGCCCGGTTGAGCTTCGGCGGCGACGAGTTCGTCTTCGTCGAGCTCTCGGAAGACATGCGCATCCCGCAGGCGCTCGCCATTCAGGCGCTCACCCAGCGCATCGCAGCGCTCGATGTCGCGGGCGTGATCGACGTCTGCCCGGCGCACGCCAGCTACATGATCCGCTTCGACTCCGAGCTCGTCGACCTCGACGGGCTGCTCGCGCTGCTCGACGACATGCATGCTCAGGCTTCCGGCGAAGCCTCGGCGTCGATCGAGACCAGCATCATCGACGTCCCCGTCTACTACGACGACCCGTGGACGCGCGAGACGCTCATGAAGTTCCGCGACCGGCATCAGGACCCGGACAGCACCGACATCGACTACGTCGCGCGGATCAACGGGTATGCCGGGGCCGACGAGCTCGCCGCGGCACATGCCGAGCATCCGTTCCTCGTGACGTTCCCCAACTTCGTGCCGGGCAATGCCGAGTCCGTGCAGCTCGTTCCGCGCGAGCGTCAGATCGAGGCGCCGAAGTACAAGCGTCCCCGCACCGAGACGCCGTCGCGCGCGGTCGGGCATGGCGGTGCCTTCACCAACGTCTACCCGTCGTTCGGGGCCGGGGGCGTGCAGCTGATCGGGCGCACACCCATCGACATCGTCGACATGGATCAGGCGCGTCCGGACTTCGCCGAGAGTCCCGTGCTCTTCACCGCGGGCGCGCTGCTGGCGTTCCGGCGGATCGACGGCGACGAGTACGTCGACATCCGCCGCCGTGTCGAGGCGGGGGAGTACCGCGTTCGGCGTGCGCCGGTCGTCTTCTCGGTCGCACGGCACCTCGACGACTGGCACGGATACAACCGCGAGCTCAAGGAGGCCCTGAGATGATGCGCGTGACGATGCCCGGGCTGCAGACCCTCGTGCAGGACGGCGGCCGGGACGGGTACTACGCGATGGGCATGCCGCCTGCCGGAGCGCTCGACCAGCGGTCGTATCGCGTCGGGAACGTGCTGGTCGGCAACGCCTCCGATGCCGCGAGTCTGGAGTTCGCGTTCATGGGTCCGGCGATCGCGTTCACCGAGGACGCCCTCGTCGCGGTGACGGGCGCGGATGTCGTCGTGCTGGTCGACGGCGAGGCCCGACCGGGATGGACGGCGCTGCGCATCCGCGCGGGGCAGACGCTGTCGTTCGGTCCCATGACGCGCGGCAGCCGCGGCTACATCGCCGTGCGGGGCGGCATCGATGTGCCTCAGCGGCTCGGGAGCCGCTCGACCTACGCCACGATCGGCTTCGGCGGCCACGAGGGTCGCGCGCTCGCGGCCGGCGACGTCCTGCCGGTCGGCGACCAGCTGCGCGAAGGGACCACCGACGAGGAGGGACTGTCGCTTCCCGAGGATCGGCGTCCCGCTCTTGAGTCGCACGTGCAGCTCGCGGTCGTGCCGGGGCTGTGCAACTACCGCTTCACCCCGGAGTCGGTGGAGCGGTTCTTCGCGTCGACGTTCACCGTCTCGCACGAGGCGAATCGCACGGGCTTCCGGTTGTCGGGGCCGTCGCTCGACTTCGTTCCGCGAGAGCCGCCGTTCGGGGCGGGGGACGACCCGAGCAACGTCGTCAATCTGGGCTACCCGCTCGGATCCATCCAGATCCCCAGCGGCACCGAGCCGATCTGCCTCCTGCGCGACGCCGTGACCGGCGGCGGCTACGTCACCTTCGGCACGATCGTGTCCACGGAGCTCGACAAGCTCGCCCAGCTGAAGACCCCCGAGACCGTGAGCTTCCGCGCCGTCTCGCCCGACGACGCCCGCCGCATCCGGGCCGAGGCCCGAGCCGACCTCGCGGACATCGCCCGCACGCTGTCCGCGTGACGTCACCGATTCCGCTCGATTCCACCAAACGAAAGTGCGCACCATGAACAGCAATGTGATCTCCTCGCCCGCCCCCGGAATCTTCTGGCACCGCCGGAGCCCTGAGGCGGAGCCCTTCCTCGCCCCCGGGCAGGAGGTGCGTCAGGGGCAGCCGATCGGCGTCATCGAGGTCATGAAGATGTTCGTCGAGGTCAACGCGGACCGAGACGGCGTCTTCAAGGCGTACGCGGTGGACAATGGCGCCTCCGTGCCGATGGGCGCCGCGCTCGTCGAGCTGGAGGAGGCGTGATGCGCCGTGTGCTCGTCGCGAACAGAGGCGAGATCGCCGTGCGCGTGATCCGTGCCTGCCACGACGAGGGCATCGAGGCGGTCGCCGTCTACTCGGAGGCGGACGCGGACGCTCTGCACGTGCGGCTTGCGGACGCCGCGGTGCTGGTGGGCCCGGCCCCGGCCGCGGAGAGCTACCTGCGGCAGGAGGCGCTGATCGAAGCCGCCCGTTCTGCCGGCGCCGATGCGGTGCACCCGGGTTACGGCTTTCTCTCGGAGAACGCCGATTTCGCCCGTCGGGTGGAGCAGGCGGGGCTCATCTGGATCGGTCCGCCCGCGGATGTCATCGAGCGGATGGGCAATAAGGCCGCGGCCCGCGCCCTCGCGATCTCCGCCGGGGTGCCGGTGGTGCCGGGCACGGAGGTCCTGGTCGACGTCGCCGAGGCGCGAGCCGAGGCCGCCCGGATCGGATACCCCGTGCTGCTGAAAGCGGCGGAGGGCGGCGGCGGCAAGGGCATCCGCGAGATCCGCGGCGAAGAGGAGCTGGCGGTGGCGTTCGAGGAGGTGGTGCGGGAGGTGACGGCGGCGTTCGGCGCCGCGAGCCTCTACCTCGAGAAGTCGCTGACGGAGGTGCGTCACATCGAGGTGCAGCTGATCGGCGACCGGCACGGCAGCATCGTGCATCTCTTCGAGCGCGATTGCTCGCTGCAGCGCCGGCGTCAGAAGGTGGTGGAGGAGGCTCCCGCGTACGGGCTGCCCGATGAGACACGCGCCGCCTTGCACCGCTACGCGGTGGCTCTCGGATCGGCCCTGTCGTATTCGTCCGCCGGAACGGTGGAGTTCCTGGTCGATGCCGACGGCGGCATCTACTTCATCGAGGTCAACACCCGCATCCAGGTGGAGCACGGCATCACCGAGATGATCACGGGGGTCGACGTCTGCGCCGAGCAGCTCCGCGTGGCAGCCGGAGCGCCGCTCAGCTTCGCGCAGTCGGACCTCGCCGTCTCGGGGCACGCGATCGAGGCCCGAATCAACGCCGAGAACCCGGCGTTCCATTTCCTCGGCAGCCCGGGCGTCATCGAGTACTGCCGCGTGCCGGGCGGCATCGGCGTGCGCGTCGACACCTTCATCGAGACGGGGGTCACGGTGCAGCCGTACTACGACTCGCTGATTGCCAAGGTGATGGTCCACGCCCCCACCCGCGCGGCGGCCCGTCGGCGACTTGATCGCGCGCTCGACGAGCTCGAGGTCACAGGCATCGCGACGACCGCGGGCGTGATCCGTCGCATCAACGAGCAGGAGTGGTTCAGCGAGGCCGACTACTCGACCGTGACGCTCGAGGGCACTCTTCCGGCGCTGATCGGCGCGTAGCGCGAGTGCGAGAAGGGCGGGCCCGGGGAACATCCCCGGGCCCGCCCTTCGTGCGCCGCCGCGCTCAGCGAGTCGCCCGCAGCGCCGCGTCCAGCGCGTCCAGCAGGCGCGGCGCGTGCTCGGGGCCGAACACGAGCGGCGGGCGCACCTTCAGCACGTTGGCGGCGGGTCCGGATGCGCTGATCAGCACACGGTTCTCGCGCATCTCGTTGACCACGCGGGCCGCCCGTGCGGGATCCGGTGCTCCCTCGCCGTCGCTGATGTCGATGGCGAAGAAGAGCCCCGAGCCGCGCACGCCGGTCACGGAATCGTGCTCGGTCGCGAGCGTGCGCAGCTCGTCCAGCAGGGAGGCGCCGAGGTTCTTCGCGTTCTCGAGCAGCCTGCGCCCGATGAGCTCGTCGAGAACGGCATCCGCCGCCGCGATGCTCACGGGGTTGCCGCCGAATGTGTTGAAGTAGCGGACATCGCGACCGAAGCGGTCGAGGACGTCGGGGCGCCCGAACAGACCGGCGATCGGAATGCCGTTGCCCATCGGCTTGCCCGTCACGACCAGGTCGGGGTGCACGCCCTGCCCGGGGAAGCCCCACCAGTCGCCGGTGCGGCCGAAGCCCGGCTGCACCTCGTCGGCGATGTAGAGACCGCCGTGCGCGCGGATCGCGTCGGCCGCGGGCCCGAGCACCCGGGGCGACGTGCCCTGCAGGCCGTCGCTCGACATGATCGAGTCGACGATCAGCGCGGCGGGCTCGTGCCCGCGCGCGCGCAGCGCCGCCACCGCCTGATGCACCCGCTCCGCGAACGCCGCGGCGGCCTGCTCCGGCGCCTCGGCGGCCAGGTCGGGAGCCGTGACGAGCTCGATCTCGCTCGGGATCGGGTTGTTGGGGCCGAGGCTCGGCGACACGGCCGCCGCGGCCTCCGTCGTGCCGTGGTAGGCATGTGCGGTCGCGATCACCCCGCGGCGCCCGGTGACGTGGCGCGAGACGCGCAGCGCCAGGTCGACGGCCTCGCTGCCGGTGCACACGAAGACCGCCTGGTCGAGGCCGTCGCCGAGGAGCCCGGTCACACGTTCGGCGTAGTTCACGACGGCGTCGTTCAGGTACCGGGTGTGCGTGTTGAGAACAGACAGCTGCTCGCTCACCCGCGCGCGCACCACGGGGTTCGAGTGGCCCACCACCGGCACATTGTTGTAAGCGTCGAGGTAGTCGCGTCCGTCCGCGTCGTACAGCAGCACCCCCTCACCCCGGACGAGGTGCACGGGGCGCTGGTAGAAGAGCCGGTAGGGAGCGCCGAGCACCCGCTGTCTCCGCTCGAGCAGCTCGGAGTCGGCCTCTGGCAGCGCGACGGCCGCGGCGGGGTTGAAGCTGTTGGCCATGTGCATGGACTGGGTCACGTGAACCTCCTCGATCGCCTTTCAACGTAGCTTCGGCGTCCGCGCCGCCGAGGGCGGGGCGGCGAAGTGGGTGCACGGCGTCGGATCGGACGCGCGGCCGTGTGCAGCCGTCACATTCGCGGGTCGCCAGACGGGGCTCGAGCCCGCGTTCCCCGCCACGGAAGTGAACTATCCTGCACTCTGTGGATATCGCGGCGGAGGCTCGGACGGGTGGTCCGAACCCCGCAGACCACGGTCTCTCCTCCGCCACGCGTCGTGCGATCGCGGCGCCATGAGGACCTCCATCTCGACTCGCGTGCCGGCGTGGGTGCTGGCATTGGCCGCCATGCCGACGGTCCAGCTCGCGAACGCGCTCTCCGTCGGCGTGATCGCGCACGTCGGATCGGCCGGCACGGCCTGGCTGCGCATGTGCTGCGGTGCCGTGCTTCTGTGGGTGATCGCTCGTCCGTCCCTCCGGTCGCTGCGGGCGAGAGACCTTCCCGCGGTGCTCCTCTGGGCGCCGCGACCGGGTTCATGACCACGTTCTTCCTGGCGGCTGTCGAGCGCATCCCGCTCGGCACGGCCGTCGCCATCGAGTTCCTGGGTCCGCTCACGGTCGCGGGCGTCATGAGCCGAAGCCGCAGGGCGCTCGTCTGGCCGCTGCTGGCTCTGATGGGCGTGGTGCTGCTGACCGAGCCGTGGCACGGGGAGGTCGACCTCGCCGGGGTGGGCTTCGCGCTGCTCGCGGCAGCATGCTGGGGCTCGTACAACGTGCTCATGCAGCGCGTGGGCGACCGCTTCTCGGGCATCAGCGGACTGTCGCTGACCATCCCCGTCGCCGCGCTCGCGACGCTGCCCGTCGGGCTGCCGCAGGTGATCGGCGGCGACTTCTCGTGGGGGGTGCTGCTGGCTGCGGCCGGAATCGCCCTCACCGCTCCGGTGATCGCGTTCGGGCTGGAGATGCTCGCCCTGCGCCGGATGACCCACACGGCGTTCGGCACGCTGCTGTCGATCGAGCCGGCGTTCGGCGTGCTGATCGGGCTGCTCATCCTGCATCAGGCGCCCACGCTCCTGCAGGTGGGCGGCATCGCGCTGGTGGTGATCGCCGGCGCGGCGGCGCAGCGCGACGGGCGGCGGAAGCCGGCGCAGGAGCCGGGCGAACCACGACCGACCGCTGTCGAGGCGGTCTGACGGTCCGCGTCAAGCCCATGCCGCAGGGCGACACGGGCGCCTAACGTCACCGACATGTCTCCTCGACGCTCCACGCCGCGGCCGGGCGCCCCCCGGCTCGTCCGCAACGTCGTGCCCGGCGTCCACCGGCTCGAGCACGCGCATGTCAACTGCTACCTCATCGAGGATCAGGGCGAGGTGACGATCGTCGACACCGCCTTTCCCGCCACGTGGCGTCACCTGATGCGCGCCCTCCAGGCGATCGGCAGCGGCCCCGACGCCGTGCGGGCGGTCGTGCTGACGCACGCGCACTTCGACCATCTCGGCTTCGCACGCGCGGCCCAGACCCAGTGGCAGGTGCCGGTGTTCGCCCATCCGGATGAGGCCGAGCTCGCGTCGCATCCCTATCGCTACGCGCACGAATCGCCGCGCCTGAAGTACGCGCTGCGATACCCCGCGAACCTGCCCGTCTTCGCGCGCATGACGGCGGCGGGCGCCCTGAACGTGCGTGCGGTGGCGGGACTGACCCCGATCCCGGCCGATGCGACGCTCGACCTCCCCGGGCGGCCGCGGGTGGTGTTCAGCCCAGGGCACACCTTCGGGCACTGTGCGCTGCTGCTGCCCGACCGCGACGCGCTGCTCAGCGGCGACGCGCTCGTGACGTTCGACCCGTACACGACCGAGACGGGGCCGCGGGTCGTTGCGGCCGCCGCGACGGCCGACGTCGACCAGGCGCTCGAGTCGCTCGCGCGCCTGGACGACACCGACGCCCGTGTCGTGCTGCCCGGCCACGGCGAGCCGTGGCGCCAGGGCGTGCGCTCGGCGACCGCGCACGCGCGCAGGGTCGGCCGCCGCTGAGCGGCGGATCAGGAGCCCTCGGACACCTGGTAGATCTCGTCGGCGACGAGGCCGTGCGCCTCCCGGTGCACGGCGCTCGCGGCCTCCGCATCAGGCGCGTCCACGAGGCAGAAGATCTTGCCCTGCGCCTCGTCGACCCAGTAACGCAGATACTTCACGCCGTGCGCGTCCTGCGTGGCGAGGTCGGCGGCATGGGCCTCGGCCACGTCCTCCCGCTTCACACCGCCCTCCAGCGTGTGCACATCCATGTACAGGCCCATGCCTCTCCCTTCCGTGTGCGGCGGGAAATCCGCCCGCTTGCAGGACAGGAGCCTCCGGCTCTCGGGGTGATGCAGCGGAGGCTCGGGTGCTTCTTGCGTCGGCCCGTCGCGCTCGCGCGCGGGACTAGGGTGCAGGAGTGACCGATGAACCGGGCGACGCCTCGCGCCGGCGCGTGCTCGCGATCGCGATCCTCGCGTCGTTCGTGGCGTTCCTCGACTCGAGCATCGTCAACGTCGCGCTGCCCGCGGTCCGCGCGGAGCTCGGCGGCGGGCTGGCGGGCCAGCAGTGGATGGTCAACGCCTACCTCGTCACCCTCGGCGCGCTGATCCTCGTGGCCGGCTCGCTCAGCGACCAGTTCGGGCGGGTGCTCGTCCTGCGGATGGGCCTCATCGGCTTCCTCGTGTCGTCGATCGCCATCGCGGCGGCCCCGACGATCGAGTTCGCGATCGTCGCGCGCGCTGTGCAGGGGATCGCGGGGGCGCTGCTCGTGCCCAGCTCGCTGGCCCTGATCACCTCGCACTTCGACGAGTCGTCGCGCGGGCGGGCGATCGGCGCGTGGACCGCGGCGACCAGTGCGGCGATGCTCGTCGCGCCGCTCGTCGGGGGCCTGTTCATCGACCTCGCGTCGTGGCGGTGGGCGTTTCTGCTCAACGCGCTGCCGATCGGGGCGACGCTGTCGCTGCTCGCGGGGCTGCGAGCGGACGACGCGCGGAACCCGGATGCGCGCGTCGACGTGCTCGCGTGCGCCCTGTGCGCGCTGGGGCTCGGCGGCGTGGTGTTTGCTCTCATCGAGGGACCGCGCATCGGATGGGGTGCCCCGCTGGTGGTCGCGGCGCTGGCGCTGGGGATCATCCTGTTCGCCGGGTTCCTCGTGCGCGAGCGGCGGGCGAGCCAGGCGATCCTGCCGCTGGATCTGTTCCGCCTCCGCAACTTCTGGGCCGGCAACCTCGCCACCGCGTTCGTGTACGGCGCTCTGGCCCTCAACGGCTTCGCGGTCGTCGTGTACCTGCAGGAGACCGCGGGCCTGTCGGCCACGCTCGCGGGCCTCGCGTCGCTGCCCACGACGGTCGTGATGATCCTCGGCTCTTCGCGCGTCGGGGCGTGGGCGGGGCGGAGGGGGCCGCGATTGTTCATGACGGCCGGGCCCGCGGCCATGGCCGCCGGCGCGGCCCTGCTTCTCACGGTGGGCGAGCCGTTCGACTACTGGCTGCAGATGCTGCCGGGCATCGTGCTGCTGGGCGTCGGACTCACGCTGACCGTGTCGCCGCTCACGACCGCCGTGCTGGGCGCGGTCGCACCGGCTCGCTCAGGCACCGCCTCGGCGGTCAACAACGCCGTCGCACGCGTGGCGGGGCTGCTCGTCGTCGCGGTCGTCGCGGTGATCACCGGGGGAGGGCTGGATCTCGCGGGCTTCCATCGCGCGGCCCTGGCGACGGCTGTGCTGTTCGCGGCGGGGGCGGCGGTGTCGTGGGCCGGCATCCGCAACGCGCGGCCCGCCCGCGACGCGGCCTGACCGCCGTGGTCGCGCTCTTCCGACCGGGAGAGGGCGACACCCCTCCGCGGATCGGGAGGATCGCGCCCCGGTGTCGCCGGGCGGGTCTAGCCTGGCGAGGAGGCGAAGGAGAGATCCATGGCGACGAAGCCCCCCACCGAGGACATCGACGAGTCGAAGCTCCGGGTCGAGGAGCGCGAGCAGTACGCGGTCGGCGTGCCGGCCGTGCTCAAGGCCCTCAAGATCTCCTTCGAGCAGATGGGCGTGCTGCGCAGCGCGCAGACGCTGCTCCGCGTGAACCAGAAGACGGGCTTCGACTGCCCGGGCTGCGCGTGGCCCGAAGAGGATCGCCGCCACGCCGCCGAGTTCTGCGAGAACGGTGCCAAGGCCGTCGCCGAGGAGGCGACCGTGCGCCGCGTCGGGCCCGACTTCTTCGCGCGCCACAGCGTCGCCGAGCTCGATGCGCACGACGACTACTGGCAGGGCCAGCAGGGACGCCTGACCCACCCCATGCTGCTGGAGGAGGGCGACACGCACTACCGGCCGATCTCATGGGACGCCGCGCTCTCAGAGATCGCGACGGCGCTGCGCTCGCTCGACGACCCGGACGAGGCGGTGTTCTACACGTCGGGCCGCACCTCCAACGAGGCCGCGTTCCTGTACCAGCTGCTCGTGCGCGGCCTCGGCACCAACAACCTGCCCGACTGCTCGAACATGTGCCACGAGTCGAGCGGCTCGGCGCTGACCGAGACCATCGGCATCGGCAAGGGCACTGTCTCGATCACCGACATCCACGAGGCCGACCTGCTCATCGTCGCCGGGCAGAACCCCGGCACCAACCACCCCCGCATGCTGAGCGCGCTCGAGAAGGCCAAGGAGAAGGGCGCCACGATCATCGCGGTCAACCCGCTGCCCGAGGCCGGACTGTTCCACTTCAAGAACCCGCAGACGCCCAAGGGGGTGCTGCTGGGCGGCACGAAGCTCGCCGACGACTTCGTGCAGATCCGGCTCGGTGGCGACCAGGCGCTGTTCCAGGCGATCGGCAAGCATCTGCTCGAGGTCGAGGCACGCGAGGGCGGCGTGCTGGACCATCCGTTCATCCAGGCGTACACCGCGGGCTTCGACGAGTACGCCGCGCACGTAGCGGGGATCGGCTGGGAGCACCTCACCGAGGCCACGGGGATGAGCGAGGAGCGCCTGCGTGAGATCGGCGAGCGTGTGCGGGTCTCGCGCTCGACCATCGTGTGCTGGGCCATGGGGCTCACGCAGCACAAGCACTCGGTGCCGACGCTGCGCGATGTCGTCAACGTGCTGCTGCTGCAGGGCAACTTCGGCCGACCGGGAGCCGGCGTGTGCCCCGTGCGGGGACACTCGAACGTGCAGGGCGACCGCACGGTCGGCATCTACGAGAAGCCGGCCGAGGCGTTCCTCGAGGCGCTCGACCGCGAGTTCTCGTTCACGGCTCCGCGCGAGCACGGCTACGACACGGTCGCCGCGATCCGCGCCATGCGCGACGGCAAGGTCAAGGTCTTCATGGGCATGGGGGGCAACTTCGTCAGCGCCACCCCCGACACGCGCGTGGTCGAGCAGGGCATGCGCAATGTCGACCTCACGGTGCAGGTGTCGACCAAGCTGAACCGTTCGCACACCGTGCACGGGCGGCGGGCGATCATCCTGCCCACGCTGGGCCGCACCGACCGCGACCGCCGCGGTGGGGTCGACCAGCGCGTCACCGTCGAGGACTCGATGGGCGCGGTGCACGGCTCGCGCGGACGCCTCGCCCCTCCTGCCGACGACCTGCTGAGCGAGGTCGCGATCCTCGCTCGGCTGTGCGAGCTCGTGTTCGCCGACAGGCCGGATGCACCCCGCGCGGACTGGCGGGCGCTCGAGAGCGACTATGCGGTCATCCGGTCGCACATCTCGCGCGTGATCCCGGGCTTCGAGGACTATGACAAGCGCATCGACAAGGGGCGCACGTTCTTCCTGCCGAACGGTCCGCGCGACGAGCGCCGGTTCACCACGCACAACGGCAAGGCCAATTTCACGGCGAATCCGCTCGAGTATCCGATCATCCCCGAGGGACGCCTGCTGCTGCAGACACTGCGCTCGCACGATCAGTACAACACCACGGTCTACGGCAAGGACGACCGCTATCGCGGCATCCACGACGGGCGTCGCGTGGTGCTGATCCACCCGGACGACATCCGCGAGCTGGGCTTCGCGGAGGGCGACGTGGTCGACCTGGTCTCGGAATGGAACGGACCCGGCGGACGGGAGGAGCGCCGCGCCGAGGAGTTCCGCCTCGTGCCGTACGACACCCCGCGCCGCAACGCGGCCGCGTACTACCCCGAGACGAACGTGCTGGTGCCGCTGGACTCGACGGCCGACGTGAGCGGCACGCCCACGTCGAAGGCTGTGGTGGTGCGGCTCGAGCGGCCGGTGCGCGTCGCGGTCGGCGGTTAGGAGGCATCGGATGGGACGCATCACGCAGCGACGCCCGGTCGTGCGCATCGCGCTGAGCGGCAGCACGTCGCGCCGCCCCGACACGCTGGCCGTGGAGGAGCCGCTCGAGATCCGGGTCGCGGGTGAGCCGCTCGCGGTCACGATGCGCACGCCGGGGCACGACGTCGAGCTCGCCGCCGGGTTCCTGGTCTCCGAGGGCGTGGTGAAGACGGGAACGGACTTCCGCTCCGCGATTCACTGCGGCGGCCCGGGCACGGGCGGGATGGAGAACACCTACAACGTGCTGGATGTCGCCCTGGCCCCGGGCGTCGAGCCCCCGAGCACCGATCTGGCGCGCAACTTCTACACGACAAGCTCGTGCGGCATGTGCGGAAAGGCCAGCATCGAAGCGGTGCAGTCGGTCTCGGCGTACGACGTGGCTGTCGACGATGTGCGCGTCACGCCCCAGACTCTCGCGTCGCTTCCGGATGCCCTGCGCGCGCACCAGGACGTGTTCGAGAAGACCGGCGGACTGCACGCCGCGGGCCTGTTCGATGCGGAGACCGGTGAGCTCATGGTTCTTCGCGAGGACGTCGGCCGGCACAACGCCGTCGACAAGGTGGTGGGCTGGGCCGTGCTGAACGACCGGCTCCCGCTGCGGCGACACGTGCTCATGGTGTCCGGCCGCGCGAGCTTCGAGCTCGCGCAGAAGGCGGTCATGGCCGGCATCCCGATCCTGGCGGCCGTGTCGGCGCCGTCGTCGCTCGCGGTCGAGCTCGCCGTCGAGCAGGGCCTCACGCTGGTCGGCTTCCTGCGAGGCGAGACGATGAACGTCTACGCCGGCGCCGAGCGCGTCGAGACGCCCGCCGCGGTGCACTGAGACGCGCTGCCCGAGACGCGTGTTCTGCGACGAGGTGTCCTGAGGCGCGGTGTTCTGAGACGCGTGTTCTCAGTCAACGCGGATAGGCGTGACGAGACCGTGGGCGAGGATGACGCCCGGCCGGCGCGGCAGCGTCCGCGACGTCACACGAACGGGCGCGAGGCGGCGATCATCCGCTGCAGGCACACCGCTGCGGTGAGATCGCCGGCCACGCTCGACGGCGTGGCTCGCGCATCCTCGTCGATCGCGCCGGTGTAGCGGCGCAGCGCATCGACGGCGTCGTCGAGCCGCTGCCGAGCGGCGTCGCTGCCGAGGGGCTCGGCCACCAGGTCGGCGGTGCGGCGGATCGCCTCGGCCAGCAGTGCGGGGGCCGCGTCGGGAAGATCGGCCTGGTCATCATCGGCGTGCGCCAGGATGTCTGCGAGATCGCGCGTGGAGAACACCGTGCGCTCCAGCGCGCGCAGGCGCCGTCGGTTGAGGTCGCGCGCGTCGCCCTCCTTGCGCGCTCTCGGGTTCGCGCGGCTGCTCTCGTCCGCGTCGTGCACGGCCTCCGTGACCTGCGCGACGGTCGCGTCGAGGTCGCCGACGACCGTCTCGAGCTGCTCGGGAGAGACCTCACCGGCCTCCACCGCGTCGGCGATCTGGTGCAGGTGGCCGGCGACCGCGTCGCGCAGGCCCGAGAGCCGCACCGAGGCGCGACGCAGATACAGGGGCGGGAACAGCAGCAGGTTGGCGATCACGCCGACCGCGACGCCGAACGCCATCGTGACGAGGTACGAGACCGAGTACTCCTCAGGGCTCGCGCCGCCCAGCAGCAGCACGAACAGCGCCGCCATGGCGATCCAGTCGCGGCCCGCCTGCAGCGCCGTGATTCCCCCCAGCCACACGCCGAGGCCCACCACCAGCGCCACCGCGACGATCCCCGGTGCTCCGAGCCAGACGACACCGATTCCGGCAGAGCCCAGCGCGATGCCGAGCGCGAGCCCGGCGAGGGTCTGGGCGCCCGATCGAGCCGACCCCGCCAGCGTCGGGTACATGCTCACCAGCACACCGAGCGGGGCGTAGTACGAGTACTGGCTGTCGGCGAACGGCACGTAGGGGGCGAGCCACCAGGCCAGCGAGGCGGCGATGGCGGTGCGCAGGGCCAGCGCGATGCGCGGGCCCTCGAAGAGCCCGCGCAGCAGCCGCGGCAGTCGTACCCTGGGCACGCGCATCCGGGCGCCTCAGCTCGCGAGCTCGGCGCGCCAGCGCGACAGGTAGGCGGCCGTGATGTCGTCCTCGGCATGGCCTTCGGCGAACGTGGGCACCTCGCGAAGCACGGCGAAGGCCGTCTCGGGCAGGGCGCCCGTCGGACGCACGTCGAGGTGCGTCGCGTCGAAGCCCGCGTCGTGCAGCCACGCGGCCATGTCGTAGTCGGCGTTCGAGTCACCGGCCGTGAACCAGCGCGTGGGCACCTCCATCCGCTCGGCGACCAGGTCGACAGCGCGCTCGGCGCCGAGGGCCTTCCCGGCCTGTCGGTGCTCGAGGTCGATCGAGATGACCGTCGGCATGGTGTGGAAGCGCTCGCTTTCGCCCGTGTCCGAGATCGCGGCGTCGAGCGCGGCCGTGACCTCGGGCTGTCGCTCCAGATAGGCGGCGTTCGACACATCCAGGTTCTGCTCGAGCGACACCATGGTGCGTTTGGTCGCGTCCCAGAACATCAGGTCGCGGTGCGCGTCGGCGACGTCCCGGCATGCCGCCACGAGATGAGCGGGAACCGCGATCCGCTCATCGAGCGACACGTCCCCCACGCGCCCGTGCGACACGGTGAACCAGGTCGCGCCCTTCTCGCCGATGCCCCACACGGGCGCGTCCTCCGTCAGACCGGCCTCGACGAGCCGCGGGATGACCTGCTCGGCGAGGAACGCGTCCGAGCGCCCGGTGTTGAACACGACAGGGCACCCGGCGCGAGCGATCGCCACGAGATCATCGGCGATCGACGGCACGCGCAGCGACCGTGTCACGGTGCTGGCGAGCGGTCCGTCGACGTCGAGCAGCAGTCCGAAAGGCGCAGTCGTCATGGCCCCATCCTCGCCGATGCGGCGCCCGCGCGCGCTGACGCGGCACTCGGCGAAGCGCTCGCCTCAGCTCTCGAGCTCGCGGCGCGCCGCCTCCAGCGCCTCGCGCGCTTCCGCTTCGTCGTGCTGCGCCGCCTCGAGCTGCGCGGCGAGATCGTCTGTCTCGTCTGTCAGCTGCGCGAGCTCGTCCTCTGCCTCGGCCAGCGCCGCCCGCAGGTCGTCGCGCCGCCGGCCGGCCTCACGCTGTCGCGTCTCGTGCGCGCTCACGTCGCGCCGGGCATCGCCGAGGCGCCCCTCGGCGCGTTCCAACCGCCTCTCGGCCTCCCGCACCGCGCGCTCCGCGGCCCGGCGGGCGCGGCGCTGAGCGACCTCGTCGACCTGCGGAGCCCGCGGGGGTGAGCCGTCGGGTGCGGGTCCCGCGACCGCGTCGGTCAGATCCACCGGGTCGAACCCCACCACTTCGAGCGATCGGATGAGCCGTCCCGAGGTCACGGCATCGGCGGCCCCCGGGTCGGCCATCGCGGCCTGCAGCGTCTGCGCGACCTCGTCGAGCACGGCCGGTGTCGCTCGCACGTCCTGAGTCTCGGCCAATGCCGCACCCTCCCGGGCCAAGGCCGCCGTCAGAGCCCGCCGGTCGCGCGTGAGCTGGGCGAGCGTGGCGGCGTCGAGATCCTGCTGCGCCTCGCGCAGCTCGGCTCCCAGCTCGAGCACCTGTCCCAGGCGCTCGGCTCGGTGCCGCACCAGCTGGCCCACGATCCACGCGGCCGCCGACGCCCGGCGCAGCTCGCCGATCCGCTCGGCCAGGCCGGGGTTCTCGCCCTTGACCTCCTTGGCGCGCGCATTGCGCTCGGCCGTGAACCGCGCGGGCGGCAGGTCGTACAGCTGCCAGGCGATGTCCACGAGCGGATCGGTTGCCATCCACCGATCCTGCCGCATCCAGCCGCCACCTAGCCGCCGCTCATCCGGCGCCCCGCGCGCCTGTCGCGGCCCCCGCCTGTCGCCGCCACGCCCGTCGCCGCAAGGGGTGCCGCCCGAATGCACACCAATGTGCGTGTGGACTCGCGAGTCCACACGCACATTGGTGTGCACTGCACCTCTGGCGGCCCCGCAGCCGAACCCGCACTGCCGCCGAGCGGCGGTCGTCAGCCGCGGGCGGCGCGGCGCGCGGCCTGCTCGACCGGATCGGGCACGGGCAGCGACGCGATCAGGCGGCGCGTGTAGTCGGCCTGCGGAGCGCCCAGCACCTGCGCGGTCTCGCCCTGCTCGGCGATGCGCCCCTGATGCAGCACGACGACGCGGTGCGCGAGCAGGTCGACCACCGCGAGATCGTGCGTGATGAACAGCGCGGCGAAGCCGAAGCGCTCCTGGAGCTCGGTGAACAGGTCGAGCACCCGTGCCTGCACCGACACGTCGAGCGCGCTGGTCGGCTCGTCCGCGATGAGCAGCTTCGGGTCCAGCGCCAGGGCACGCGCGAGCGAGGCGCGCTGACGCTGACCGCCCGAGAGCTCGTGCGGGAACCGGTCGCCGAAGTCCTTCGGCAGCTGCACCGCCTCCAGCAGCTCGTCGACGCGATCGCGGGCATCGGACGCGCTCTTCGCGACGCCGTGCACGACGAGCGGCTCGGCGACGCACTGGGCGATGGTGAGCAGCGGGTTGAAGCTCGAGGCGGGATCCTGGAAGACGAAGCCCAGCTCACGACGCTTCGCACGGAACTCGCGTTCGCGCATCCCGAGCATCTCCTGGCCGAGCACACGCAGCGAGCCGCCGGTCACGGGCGCGAGCCCGGCGATGGCCCGTCCGATCGTGGTCTTGCCCGAACCTGACTCGCCCACCAGCCCGAGCACCTCGCCCGGACGGATGTCGAAGTCGACCGCCTGCACGGCCTTGAAGGCCTTGCGTCCCAGGCGGCCCGGGTATTCGATCTCGAGGCCACGGGCGGCGACGATCGGCTCGGCGTCCGCGTCGCCGGTGAAGCGTCGGTCGGCCACCTCGAGCCGCGGCACGGCCCCGAGCAGGCGCTGCGTGTAGTCGTGCTGCGGCGCCGCGAACAGCTCGCGCACCGGCGCGGTCTCCACGATGTCGCCGAGGTACATCACGGCCACGCGGTCGGCGAGGTCGGCCACCACGCCCATGTTGTGCGTGATCAGCACGATCGCCGTGCCGAACTCATCCCGCGCCAGGCGCAGCAGATCCAGGATCTCCGCCTGCACCGTCACGTCCAGCGCGGTGGTCGGCTCGTCGGCGATGATGACCGCGGGGTCGAGCGCGAGCGCCTGCGCGATCACGATGCGCTGCTTCTGGCCGCCCGAGAACTGGTGCGGATAGTCGTCGACGCGCTTCTCGGGCTCCGGGATGCCGACCCGTCGCAGGATGTCGATCGCCTTCTCGCGCGCCTGCCTCCGGGAGAGGCGTCGCTGACCGGACGCGGCGTGCGCCCGCAGGCCCTCGGCGATCTGCCATCCCACCGTGTACACGGGGTTGAGCGCCGTCATGGGCTCCTGGAAGATCATCGCGGCCTCGGAGCCGCGCATCGCCCGCAGCTTGGCGGGGGAGAGGCCGACCATGTCGGTGCCGTTCAGCACGACCGCGCCCTCCACGCGAGCGGTCTCGGGCAGCAGGCCCAGGATGCTGCGCGCCGTCACGGTCTTGCCCGAGCCCGACTCGCCCACCACGGCGAGCACCTCGCCCGGCCGCACGTCGAGGTCGATGCCCTTGACGGCCGCGACGTCGCCGCCGTCGGTCGCGAACGTGATCCGCAGGTCGCGGATGCTCACCGCGAGCTGTTCCGTGGCGTTCATGTCACTCCACCTCTCCGAGGTCGGTGCGCGCGACGGGCGTCGTCGCCGCGGCCGCGTCGGCAGGCGTCGCGGCGGCGGCTCGCCGTCGCGTGCGCAGGCGCGGGTCGGCCAGGTCGTTCAGGCTCTCGCCCACGAGCGTGATGCCGAGCACCACGAGCACGATCGCCGCGCCGGGGAACACCGAGGTCCACCAGATGCCGCTGGTGACGTCGGCGATCGAGCGATTGAGGTCATAGCCCCACTCCGCGGCCTGGGTCGGCTCGATGCCGAAGCCCAGGAAGCCGAGGCCGGCGAGCGTCAGGATCGCCTCCGAGCTGTTGAGCGTGAAGATCAGCGGCAGCGTGCGTGTCGCGTTGCGCAGCACGTGGCGGAACATCACGCGGCCCGTCGAGGCGCCGATCACCTGCGCCGATTCGACGAAAGCCTCCGACTTGATCCGGATCGTCTCGGCGCGGATCACACGGAAGTACTGCGGGATGAACACCACCGTGATCGAGATCGCGGCGGCGAGCACGCCTCCGAACAGGTCGGACTGGCCGCCCGAGATCACGATCGCCGCGACGATCGCGAGCAGCAGCGTCGGGAACGCGTAGACGGCGTCGGCGATGACGACGAGCACGCGGTCGAGCCATCCGCCGAAGTAGCCCGAGATCAGGCCGAGCAGGATGCCGATGAAGATCGAGAGCACGACCGCGATCACGATCACGAGCAGTGCCGTCTGGGTGCCCCAGATGACGCGCGACAGCACGTCGAAGCCGCCGACGGTCGTGCCGAGCAGGTGCTCGGCGCTCGGGGGCTGCTGGGCGCCGAACCGCTCGCCGTCGATCGAGAGCTGAGCGAAGCCGTAGGGCGCGAGCAGGGGAGCGAACAGCGCGGTCAGCACGAACGTCGCGCAGATCACGAGGCCCGCGGTGAGCATGCCCCTCTGCAGGCCGACGGACTGACGGTACTGGTGGACGACCGGCAGGCGTCCGAGGAGATTCCGGATGCGCATGTCAGTACCTCACCCTCGGGTCGATCAGCGCGGCGATGATGTCCACGACGAAGTTGGTCACGGCCACGATCACGGCCAGCAGCGCCACGATTCCCTGCACGGCGACGAAGTCGCGCGCTCCGAGGTAGTGCGACAGCTGGAAGCCGAGACCCTGCCATTCGAACGTGGTCTCTGTCAGCACCGCTCCGGCGAGCAGCATCGCGACCTGCATGCCGATGACGGTGACGATCGGGATGAGCGCGGGCTTGTAGGCGTGCTTGCGCACGAGGCGCACTTCGGGCACGCCGCGCGAGCGCGCGGCGTCGATGTAGGGCATCGACAGCGTGCCGATGACGTTGGTGCGCACCAGGCGCAGGAACACCCCGGCGGTCAGCAGGCCGAGTGCGAGGCCCGGGAGCAGCGCGTGCGACAGCACGTCGGCGACGGCGCTCGGGTTGCCCGAGCGGATGGCGTCGATCAGGTAGAAGCCGGTCGGCGAGTCGATGCGGCCGAGGCTGATCTCGACGCGCGGCGATGCGCGGCCCGACGTGGGCAGCAGTCCGAGCCACACCGAGAACACCAGCTTGAGCAGCAGACCGGCGAAGAAGACGGGGGTGGCGTAGCAGAGGATCGCGAACACGCGCAGCACCGCGTCACCCCAGCGGTCGCGCAGCGCGGCCGCGAGCATGCCGAGAGGGATGCCGACGAGGAACGCGATGATGAGCGCGTAGAACGCCAGCTCGAGCGTGGCGACGCCGTACCGCAGCAGCACATCCGACACGCGCTGGTTGTCGGTGATGGTCGTTCCGAAGTCGCCGGTGAAGATCTGGCCGAGGTATTCGAGGTACTGCACGACCAGGGGCCGGTCGTATCCCGCCGCGTGGATGCGCTCCTGGAGCTGGTCGGCGGGAAGGCGCCCGCCCAGCGCGGCCGTGAGCGGGTCGCCCGTGAGCCGCATGAACAGGAACACCGTGGTCACGAGGATGAACACGGTCGGGAAGATCAGCAGGAAGCGGATCAGGATGTACCGGCCCAGCGAGCCCCCGGAGCGTGCCCGGCGCGTGGCGCCGGCGGAGGCGGGGGGCGGATCGGCGGTCGTCGTCTCAGCTGTCACGACAGGATGTCCTCACGGGGTGTTGCGTTCCCTTGCGGGAGCTGCGGTGGGTGCCCACGGAAAGGGGCGGCCTCCCGGCGAGGCCGCCCCTTCCGCGTGCGATCAGCGCGTCAGCGGCGCGAAGCGCAGCTTGAACGAGGCGTCGAGCACGACGCCGTCGATGTCGGCCGAGCTGACGAGCGTCTGAGCGCCCTGCAGCAGCGGCACGGTCGACAGGTCCTCCGCGACCTTCTGCTGGATGTCCTCGATCAGCGCGGTGCGCTCGTCGGCATCCGGCGTCACGGCCTGCTGCAGGATCATCTCGTCGACCTCGGGGTTCGAGTAGTGGTTGGCGAGGAAGTTCTCCGTCAGGAAGAACGGCGTCAGGTAGTTGTCGGCGTCCGAGTAGTCGGGGAACCAGCCCAGCTGGTACGCGGGGTACACGTCGGAGGTGCGGTCCTTCGAGTACTGCACCCACTCGGTCGACTGCAGCGTGACGTCGAACAGGCCGTCGGCCTCCAGCTGCTCCTCGACCATGGCGTACTCGTCGCCCGAGTTGGGGCCATAGTGGTCAGGGCTGTACTGCAGGCTCAGCGCGACGGGCGTCTCGACGCCCGCGGCCTCGAGCAGCTCGGCGGCCTTCGCGGCGTCCGGACCGCCCTCGCCGTCGCCGTAGAGGCCCTTCAGCGCCTCGGTGGCACCGGCGAAGCCCTCGGGCACGTAGGAGTACAGCGGCGTGTACGTGCCGTTGTAGACCTGCTCGCTGATCGCCTCGCGGTCCACGAGCGACGCGACGGCCTGGCGCACCGCCAGGGCCTTGGCCTCGTCGGCCTCGGGCGTCTTGGCGCCGTAGGGCTGCGTGTCGAAGTTGAACACGATGTAGCGGATCTCGCCGCCGGGGCCCTCGTGCACGGTCAGGTTGTCGTCGCCGCTCAGGTCGGCGATGTCGGTCGGGGCCAGGCTGCGGTGGGCCACGTCCACGTCGCCCTGCTGCACGGCGAGCTTCAGGTTCGACGACTCGGAGTAGTAGTTCAGGATGACGCCGTCGTTGACGGGCGCGTCGAGCAGGCCCTGGTAGCTCTCGTTGGGCGTGAACTCGACGGTCTCGTTGAAGTTGTACTCGGTGATCGTGTACGGGCCACCGAACGCGTTCGCGTCGACGATCTCCTGGTCGGGGGTGATCGCGTCGGCCGAGAAGACCTCCTCGTCGACGATCGCGCCGGGGAAGCTCGTGAGGATGAACGGGAAGACCTGGTCGTTCTCGGTCTTCAGCTTGAACACGACGGTGGTCTCGTCCGGCGTCTCGACCGAGTCGAGGTTGTAGAGCAGCGACGACGCGCCGTTCGGGTCGGCGATGGCCAGGTTGCGGTCGAACGAGAACTTCACATCGCTCGAGGTGAGGTCGTTGCCGTTGGCCCACTTCAGGCCCTCGGGCAGGGTGACCGTGTACTCGGTCGGCGACGTGAACTCCGCTGTCTCCGCCAGGTCGGGCACGACCTCGGTGCTGTTGTAGTCGGTGTTGACCAGGTACGGGAACACCTGGGTCTGCACCGCGAGCGAGCCGTTGTCGTACGAGCCGGCCGGGTCGAGCGTGGTGACCTTGTCGGTGGTGCCGACGAGGATCAGGTTGTCGCCGCCGCCGGCGTCACCGCCGCCGCCGTTCGAGCCGCCGGCCGAGCAGCCGGCGAGGGCGAATGCGGCGACCGCGGGAATCGCGACGAGCGCGCGCGTGCGGGCTGACTTTCTGGGGGAAGCCATTCTGTGCCTCTTTCTGGGTGCTGTCCGCGCAGATCCGGGCTCGCAGCTCGGCTGCCTGCGCGATTCGGGACAGTGCGCCGGTGGGGTGGGCGCATGATCCGTGATCCTCGCACACGGAGGCGGATGTGACGAATCCCACTCTCCGGGTTGGGCGATCTGTTTACAGAGTTGCAACGTCGCCGGGCGATCCGGCATCTTGAGCACCGGCCGGGCGCCACGCATCGAGGATGCGTCGCCGCAGCACGTTGCCGCGCTCGGCGAAGGCGCGCTGCCGGCGCACGTACTCGGCCTTGCCCTCGGGCGTCTCGATGCGCACGGGCTCGACGCCCCACGCCGCGAGGTCATAGGGCGCGGCCTCCATGTCGAGCCGCCGGATGTCGCGCGCCAGCTCGAACGCGTCGAGCAGCAGGTGCCCGGGCACGAGCGGACCGAGCTTCATGGCCCATTTGTAGACGTCCATGCCCGCGTGAAGGCACCCGGGCTGGTCGAGCAGCGGCTGGGTGTCGCGCGAGGGCGCGTGCTGGTTGCGGGGCACGGCATCGGGCGTGAAGAAGCGGAAGGCGTCGAAGTGCGTGCACCTGAGGTCGTGGCTCTCGACGACGTCATCCGTCCCGGCCTGACCCAGCCGGAGGGGCACGGGATGGCGATGCTCGCTCTCCCGGTAGACCATGGCCCACTCGTGCAGACCGAAGCAGTCGAACCGGCCCGGACGGTCGGCCGTGCGCCGCAGCATGATGTCGATCAGGCGCGCGAGTGGCGCCTTCTCGCGCGCGAACCCCTCCGCGTCCACGACGAGCGAGCCCGGCGCGGTCCCGGGCACGTACCAGCGCCACCCCTCGCGGGCGGCCGCAGCCTGCTCGAGCTCCACGCCGGGTCCCGGGTGCCAACGGCGCAGCAGCGAGGGCCTGTACGAGTAGTACGTGAACAGGAAGTCCCACACCGGGTGCTTCTCGCCGTGCGCCGCGCGTTCTCGGTGCGCGGCCGTGAGGGCGTCTGCCCGCAGCTCGTGCTCCCGCTCGCGCGCTCGCCACTCGTCGCGTGTCAGACGCGTGACGAGAGGCGTGGCGAGGGGAGTGGTCATGTCAGCGGTCGAGCACCGCGCGCATCGCGCGCGAGAGGTACCACGGGTCGACCACGGCCGTGAGCTCACGAGCCGAGTGCATGGACAGGATGGGCACCCCCACGTCGACCGTGCGGATGCCGAGGCGGGTCGCTGCGATCGGGCCGATCGTCGATCCGCACGGCATGGCGTTGTTCGAGACGAACTCCTGGGTCGGGACCCCCGCCGACTCACAGGCCGCGTTCCAGGCCGCGGCCCCGTGCGCGTCGGTCGCGTAGCGCTGGTTCGCATTGATCTTGAGGATGGGGCCGCCGCCCGCCACCGGCTTGTTCACGGGGTCGTGGCGCTCCGGGTAGTTGGGGTGGACCGCGTGTCCGACGTCGCTCGAGATGTGCAGCGACGCTGCGAACGCCTGCGCCCGCTGTTCCGTGTCGGCGCCCAGGGAAGCTGAGACGCGGAGCAGGACGTCCTCGAGAAAGGGGCCGGCGGCGCCCGAGCGCGACGCGCTGCCGATCTCCTCGTGGTCGAATGCCGCGTACATCGCGATCGACGTGCGCGGGGTCGTCGCGAGCTGGGCCACGAGAGCGGCATGGGCGGAGAGCAGGTTGTCGAGCCGGCCCGAGGCGAACAGCTCCTGGGCGTGGCCGAACGTGCGCGGCTCCTGCGTGTCGGCCACGACCACGTCGTAGCCGCCGATCTGCGCCGCGTCGATGCCTGCGCGCGAGGCGAGCGCCTGCAGGATGTCCGCGCTCTCCTCATCGCCCAGACCCCACACCGGCTGCGTGTGGCGCTGCTTGTCGAGCGTGAGCCCGTCGTTGTTGACGCCCCGATCGAGGTGGACCGCAAGCTGGGGAATGCGCAGCAGCGAGCCCGTGCGCACCAGATGCTCTTCGCCCTCCAGCGTCACGATGCGGCCGGCCAGCTCGAGCTCGCGGTCGAGCCACGAGTTCAGGAGCGGGCCTCCGTACACCTCGAGCCCCAGCTGCCACCACCCGCCGGGGCCGTGTGTCGTCGGCTTCGGCTTGAGCTTGAAGCCCGGGGAGTCGGTGTGCGCGCCCACGATGGTGAACGGCATGGTCGGGCCGGCCTCCGCAGGCAGTGCGAACGCGACGACCGACCCGTCGCGCACGACCACATAGCTGCCGCCGGGAGCGACGTCCCACGGCTCGTCCTCGCGCAGCCGCGCGTAGCCGGCGTCCTCGGCGCGCCGGGCGATCTCGGCAGCCGCGTGGTACGACGACGGCGAGGCCGTCACGAAGGCGGCGAGATCGTCGATATGGGCTCGGGCATCGGCGGGAACGCGGTCGGCGGTCATCCGACCATTATCCCCAGGGCCGAGCGGAGTCAGGCGGCCGGAACCGGCTCGATCAGCTCGGCAGAGTTGTTGCGCACGTTGCCCACCGCCTTCCCGACCGGATGGAACGCGAGCGTCTCCGCGACGTACGGCGCGGCGTCGACCGCGGCGTCGAGCACGTCGCGGGGATAGTCGATGGTCGGGTCGAGCCACGCGTCGGCGTGGTCGACGTCGAGGAACACCGGCATGCGGCCGTGGATGGACCCGAGCTCGCCGATCGCGTCACGCGTCAGGATGGTGAAGCTCAGCACCCACCGCGCGGGGTCGTCCTCGGCCTTCGCCGGGTCCTTCCACCACTCGTACAGGCCGGCGAAGAGCAACGGCGAGCCGTCGGCGGGATGGATGAAGTGCGGCACCTTCACGTCGCCCTGCCGCTGCCACTCGTAGTAGCCGCTCGAGGGGACGATCGCGCGCCGCTTCTGTAGCGCGTTCTGGAACATCCGCTTGTCCTCGAGCTCCTCGGAGCGGGCGTTGAACGCGCGCGCCCCGATCGAGGTGTCCTTCGCCCACGACGGGATGAGGCCCCACCGCGCGACCTCGAGCCTCCGGGTGGGCGGCTCGGTCTTGGCCGAGTCGAGCACGATCGCCACGGGATCGGTCGGGGCGACGTTGTACGAGGGCGGCGGCAGCTCGTCGGCCACGAGATCGACGCGCAGCTCGCCGACGAGCTCGTTGCCTGCCTTCGCCACGACGAATCGTCCGCACATGCCGCCAGCGTATGCCGCGGCGGGGACATCGCGCGGCTCAGGCCTCGGGATCGAGCAGGCCCACGGCCTCCAGACGCTCGGCCAACCCCGCGCCGTCGTCGCCGGTGACCCACGGCACCGACGCGGCCGAGTGGTCGTTGACGGCCGTGCGGCCGCCGGCCAGCACGGCCTCGGCGGGGGAGAGGCGGCGGATGGCGACCCCCGCCACCGACGTCGGGTGCTCGCTCGTGAACTGCGTGTAGATCGCGTCGTCGTGCTGCCCGTCGTCGCCGACCAGCAGCCACCGCACATCCGGGAACTCCTCGGCCAGGCGGCGCAGGCTCGTCGCCTTGTGCTCGGTGCCGCTGCGGAACCACCGGTCGTGCGTGGGGCCCCAGTCGGTCAGCAGCAGCGAGCCGGCCGGGAACATGTGTCGCTTCAGGAAGCGCGACAGCGTCGGCGCGACGTTCCACGCGCCCGTCGACAGGTAGACCATCGGCATGCCGTGCTGCTGGCGCGTGAGGCGATCGAGCAGCACGGCCATGCCGGGAACCGGCTGGCGCGCGTGCTCGTCAAGCACGAACGAGTTCCAGGCGGCGAGCAGGGGGCGCGGCAGGGCGGTGACCATGACGGTGTCATCGATGTCCGAGACCACGCCGAGCCGGGCGTCGGGCGACACGATCTGCACGGGCGACTCACCCGGTTCGCCGCCCTCGACCGACATCCGAACGGTCTGCCAGCCGGGCTCGAGCTGCGCCTCGATACGCGCGTCGATCACGCCGCCGCGGTCGGCGACGACCTCGTGGGTCTCGTCGCCGATCGTGATGGTCACGGTGGCGTAGCCCACCGGGATTCCCACGAAGCTGCGCCAGCCGCGCACGCTCGCCAGCTCGCCCGTGGCCGTGTGCTTCGGCTTGGGGACGATCAGCACGCGACCGAGCACGCGCACCCACCCGTCGCCGCCGTACCCCGGGAACACCAGCACCGTGGGCTTGCGGCCGCGCCGGCGTGCGCGCCGCTCGCGCCAGGCGTGCACGCGGCGCTCGATCCGGGCGATCCAGTGGATCCTGTCTCGTGGCGTGGGAGCAGACATCCGGGCCAGTCTTTCATGCGCCCCCCGCCGGCGCCGCGTGTCGGCAGCCGGGATGCCGTCAGTCGTGCATGTGGCGGCGCTCGATGCGGCCGATGATCTTCTTGGCCGCGAAGACGCCCACCGCGAACAGCACGATGACCCCCACGAAGATGTAGCCGGCATAGTGAGCGCTGTCGGAGAGCTCGCGGTACGAGTGCGCCGCACCCGCCGCGATCGAGACGTACAGCGCGGTCCAGAGCACACACGCGGGCAGGGTCCAGGCGATGAAACGGCGATACGAATAACCGCTCATCCCCACGGTGAGGGGGACGAGCGAGTGCAGCACGGGCAGGAAGCGGGAGAGGAAGATCGCCAGCCCGCCGCGGCGGCGCAGATAGCGCTCGGCACGCGCCCAGTTGTGCTCGCCGATGCGCCGGCCGACCCAGGACCCGCGGATGCGCGGGCCCAGCCAGCGTCCCAGAGCGAACCCGATCGACTCGCCGCCGATCGCCCCCGCCACGAGCGCCGCGCCCAGTCCGAGCCCTTCGAGGGGAGAGGAGACCCCGGTGGCCGCGACGATCACGATCGTGTCACCCGGCACGATCAGCCCGATGAGCACGCTCGTCTCGAGCAGGATCGCGAGCGCGGCGAGCCCGGTGCGCAGCACGGGGTCGACGGACTGCACCGCGTCGAGCAGCCACGTGAGCACGTCGTTCACGCCACGAGCATATGTGCGCGCGCCCCGCGCGAAGCCGGGAGTCCGCTCAGGGCTGCAGGGCGACGGCCGCGAGGGCGAAACGGCGGGCCCGCGGGCCGCTAACCTGGAATCTCGCATCAATGCGCCGGTTCGGCGTGCTCACGATCGATTGGCAGTCTCCCCGTGTCTCAGAACGCTCCCATCAGCGCGCCCTCCTCGAGCCCTCAGGCCGAGGGCGCGTTCGACGTCCACGCCCTGCACGCGAAGTGGCAGGCGTACTGGGAGCAGCACGACACGTTCCTCGCCGGGGCCGACGACGACACCCGTCCGCGCAAGTACGTGCTGGCGATGTTCCCCTACCCGTCGGGCGACCTGCACATGGGTCACGCCGAGAACTACCTCTACAGCGACATCGTGGCGCGCTTCTGGCGCCACCGCGGCTACAACGTGCTGCACCCGATCGGCTGGGACTCGTTCGGCCTTCCGGCCGAGAACGCCGCCATCCAGCGCGGCGCCGACCCCCGCGAGTGGACGTACGCGAACATCGCGCAGCAGCGCGAGAGCCTGAAGGCGTACGGCGTCTCGTTCGACTGGAGCCGCGTGCTGCACACGAGCGACGACGACTACTACCGCTGGAACCAGTGGCTCTTCCAGCAGCTGCACGAGCGCGGCCTGGCGTACCGCAAGGACAGCCCCGTCAACTGGTGCCCCAAGGACCAGACCGTGCTCGCGAACGAGCAGGTCGTCGACGGCGCGTGCGAGCGCTGCGGCACGGTCGTGGTGAAGAAGAAGCTCACGCAGTGGTACTTCCGCATCACCGACTACGCCGACCGCCTGCTCGACGACCTGAACCAGCTCGAGGGCTTCTGGCCTCAGAAGGTGCTGCAGATGCAGCGCAACTGGATCGGCCGCTCCGTGGGCGCCGACATCGACTTCGAGATCGAGGGCCGCGCCGAGAAGATCAGCGTGTTCTCGACGCGCCCCGACACCCTGCACGGCGCGACGTTCATGGTGGTCGCGCCCGACAGCGACCTGGCCGCCGAACTGGTCTCCGAGGCGTCGCCCGAGGCGCGCATGCGCTTCCAGGACTACCTCGAGCAGACGCAGAAGCAGACGGAGATCGAGCGTCAGTCGGCCGACCGGCCCAAGACCGGCGTCTTCCTGGAGCGCTACGCGATCAACCCGATCAACGGCGAGCGCCTGCCGATCTGGGCGGCCGACTATGTTCTGGCCGACTACGGTCACGGCGCCGTCATGGCGGTGCCCGCACACGACCAGCGCGACCTCGACTTCGCCCGCGTCTTCGACCTGCCCGTGAAGGTCGTGGTCGACACGACGGCCCCCATCACCGGCGCGATCCCCGTGATCGAGGTCGATGAGGACGGTGTGCCGATCGACCCGCAGCTGAGCGAGCTCGACCCTCGCGTGACGGGGGAGGCGCTGACGGGAGAGGGCCGGATGATCAACTCCGGCTCGCTCGACGGCCTGTCCAAGCGCAACGCGATCGCGCGCGTGATCGAGCAGCTTGAGGCCGACGGAACCGGCCGTGCCGCGAGGCAGTACCGTCTGCGCGACTGGCTGATCTCGCGACAGCGCTTCTGGGGCACGCCGATCCCGATGATCCACACGCAGGACGGCGAGATCGTTCCCGTGCCGGCCGACCAGCTGCCGGTGCGCCTGCCCGACGCCGCGGGCCTCGACCTCAAGCCGAAGGGCCAGTCGCCCCTCGGCGCCGCGACCGGCTGGGTCGAGACGACCGACCCCCGTACGGGCGAGCCCGCTCTGCGCGACCCCGACACGATGGACACGTTCGTCGACAGCTCGTGGTACTTCCTGCGCTTCCTGTCGCCGGGCAACGACCGGATGGCGTTCGATCCGAAGGATGCCGACCGCTGGGCGCCGGTCGACGCCTACATCGGCGGCGTGGAGCACGCCATCCTGCACCTGCTGTACGCGCGCTTCATCACCAAGGTGCTGTTCGACATGGGCCATGTCGACTTCACCGAGCCGTTCTCGAGCCTGATCAACCAGGGCATGGTGATCCTCGACGGCGCGAAGATGTCGAAGTCGAAGGGCAACCTCGTGCTCTTCAAGGAGGAGCTCGAACGGCACGGCGCCGACGTGCTGCGCGTCGCGCTGGCGTTCGCGGGCCCGGTGGAGGACGACAAGGACTGGAAGGACGTCTCGACCACGGGTGCCCAGAAGTTCCTCGCCCGAGCGCTGCGCCTGGCGCAGGAGGTCTCGAGCGAGCAGGACGTGGTGTGGGCCGAGGGCGACGCGGCGCTGCGTCGCGTGACGCACCGCCTGCTGGCCGACGCGCCGGTGCTCATCGAGCAGACAAAGTTCAATGTCGTCGTGGCGCGCCTGATGGAGCTCGTGAACGCCATCCGCAAGGCCGTCGACGGTGCCGCGGGCCCCGCCGATCCGGCGGTGCGCGAGGCGGTCGAGGCGACCGCGATGATCCTCGACCTGTTCGCCCCGCACACGGCCGAGGAGATGTGGGAGCTGCTGGGCTACGACGCCTCGGTGGGCCACGTGACGTGGCGCAGCGCCGATCCGGCGCTCCTGGTCGAGGAGTCGGTCACGGCGGTCGTGCAGATCGACGGCAAGGTGCGGGCGACGCTCGAGGTGCCCGCGAAGGTCGACCCCGACACGCTCGAGGAGCTGGCCCGCGCGGATGAGCGCGTGGTGCGCGCGCTGGGTGGTCGCGACATCGTGCGCGCCATCGTGCGTGCGCCGAAGGTCGTCAGCTTCTCGACGAAGTAGCACCCTGGGGCTCGTCCCCAGCCGAGCGGGCATCGCGGTCTCTCCACGAGCGACCGGATGCCCGCTCTCGCGTGCGGCGTGCGGCCTAGCGTGGCGGGGTGGTGGGCAGCGACGGGACACGTGCCGATCCGATCCCCGAGATCGGCGCGCCGCCGCGTCGCGTGCGGCTGGGGCTCGGCGCCGTGGTCGTGCTGGTGCTCGCCGCGCTCGCGGTGACCATCGGCATCGGCGTCTGGCGGGGAGCGACCGCCCCGGCGCAGATCGTCGCCGAGCCGACACCGACGGCGGGGGCGACGATCGACTCGGGCCGCGTGTACGTGCACGTGGACGGCCAGGTGCGCGCGCCGGGCCTGTATGTGCTCGCCGCCGGTGCTCGCGTGGTCGACGCCATCGCGTCGGCAGGCGGCTTCGCGGACGAGGCCGACCGGGCCGCGGTGAACCTCGCGCGCGTCGTGAGTGACGGCGAGCAGCTCGTGGTGCCCGCGAAGGGCGAGGCCCCGGCAGCGCCCTCCGGGGGCGGCCCGGCGGCGGGAGGGGCACCCGGTCGCGCGCTGCTCGATCTGAACACGGCCGACGCCGCCGCGCTCGAGCAGCTGCCGCGCATCGGACCGGCGATGGCGCAGCGCATCCTCGAGTGGCGCGACGCCAACGGCCGGTTCGCGGCCGTCGAAGATCTGCTCGCCGTGCCCGGAATCGGCGAGAAGATGCTCGAGTCGCTGCGGCCGCACGTCAGGGTCGGATGAGCGTCCTCCCGTGGGCGAGTCGATGCGATCCGCTGGCTTGCGATCTCGTCTGGCATCCGTGCTGCCCGTTCAGCGACTGGTGCGGCGGGACTGCGGCACGTCGCGGCAGGCCCCGGCCGAAGAGACGGCGCTCACGCAGCGGCCATTCGGCGTCGGCAATGGCGCGAAGAGAACGGAAAGTATTTGTTCTGCCTTGTTCGGCTCCTTTCATCGATTGATGTCGCTCATGGGGTGGATATGCGCCCCGAGTTTCGAGATTCCGAACCCTGGAGGAGACCATGAAGAAGACGCGTCCCCTTGCCCTCGTGGCCGCCGTTGGCCTCTCACTCGCCCTCATCGCCGCGCCGACGGGCGCGTACGCCGCATCGGCTACCGCGACCGTCAAGGCTGCCACGCAGAAGATGTCGCAATCCACGTTGTCGTCGACACAGCGGGGCACGTACAAAGTCGGCACGAAGGTCGGGCTCGTCTGTTACGAGAAGGGCCAGCCGGTGAAGGGCTACTTCTCCAAGTACGTCAAGGGTGGCTACTCCGACATCTGGTATCGCACCGCCGACGGGCACTACATCGCCGACATCGACATCGAGACGGGCAGCAACGGCGCGGTGACACCGGCTTGCGCCGTGAGCATCGACGCGAATGCCTGGTACAAGCTGACGTTCCGCAACAGTGGGAAGGCGCTCGACATCCGCGCCGGCAAGACGGCTAACGGCACCGCCGTTCAGCAGCACACCGCGAACGGCACGAAGTCGCAGGCGTTCAAGCTCGTGTCCGTCGGCGGGGGCTACTTCAAGATCATGAGCCAGCTCTCGAGTTCGCAGGTGGTCGAAGTCGGAGGCGGCCGCAACGCGAACGGCTCCAGAGTGAACACCTGGTCTGGCGGTACGGCGGCTCACCAGCAGTGGCGGCCCGTGCACTCAGCCAAGGGCTACGTCAACCTCGTGTCACGTCATGCTCCCTGGATGTGCCTCGACGTGCCAGGCGCAACAAAGAACAACGCTGTCCAGCTGCAGATCGCCGTATGCAACGACACAGACGCGCAGAAGATCGCTTTCACCAAGGTCGGAACCGTGACGTCGCCGACCCCGGCGAACCCGCCGGCCTATGCGAAGACCGATGCCTTCATCGCCAAGTACAAGGGCAGGTGGGTCGACATCGATGGCGCGTACGGCGCTCAGTGCACGGACCTCGTGGAACTCTTCAACAGCGAGGTCATGAAGGCGGCACGGATCGGCGGGAACGCGAAGGACTTCTACGCCCGGGCCTCGTCCGCGAAGTACCAGAAACTCACCGCGGCGACGACGCCACGGAAGGGCGACATCGCCGTGTGGGGTGCCAGCAAGCCCTACTCTGGAGGATTCGGTCACACCTCGATCGTGCTGAAGCAGAACAGCGACGGAACACTCCAGACCTTCACGCAGAGCGGCGACCAGTATGCCGCCAAGGAGGTGAAGGACACCAAGGCGCACCTGATCGGGTATCTCCGCCCGAAGCTCTGACCGTGCTCGCGGTCTGATCAGCGGTTGCACTGACGTGAGGGTGTCGCGCTCACTCTCGCGCCAGCCATCTCGCTGCGGTGAGTCACGTCCTCATGACGACTCCTCGTGTGTGCGGGGAGCGAGTTCGATTCGCCACGCCAGGAACGGGAAGACAAGGAACGCGAGGGCGCCTCGAAAGGCCGACATGCCCATGATGTCGAGGCCGCCGCCCGGGAGATTGCTGGTCGTGCGCCCCGTCCGCCGATCGTGCGCGCGTACGGTCACCGCACGGCGAGGCCGCCATCGGCCGTGCGCGCCGCGACGGCCGCCGACCTGGCGCGTCGAAGACGACACCCTCGTCGTCACGGCGCGAGTGCCGAGAGCCCCAAGGGCGCCGAAGACGAACGAGAGGACGAGCATGGCGGGAACCGCGATGACGAACACGGAGAACAGCGCGAGCGGGGCGGGACCGTTGCCCCACTGGATGATCCGGTCGGTGGGCTGCGCGCACGCGAACAGGACATTCGCCAGCGAGAGCAGGACGACGACGGCGGCGACGACGGTCATGACGACTGCGACGTCGTCGCGGTTCTCCGCGTTCGGGCTCGCGGTGAGGATCAGGGGACCGAGGCCGGCGTCGATTCCGAAGGCCACCGGCAGAAAGGGAAGCACCAGCGCGAGCGTTCCTTCTGCGCCCGCATCCTCCAGCCTCCGCCATGCGGCCGCGGTGAAGCTCAGAATCCACCACAGCGTGAGCAATGCCGTTGGGAGGAGGAAGAGCACTCCAAGCTGTGACACGATCTGGGCAGAGGCGTGCAGCAGCACGATGACGGCGGCTCCCAGTGGCAGGCCGAGCAGAGCGAAGGGCCAGAACTGGCGGCGCGAGTCGCGCTGACGGAACGCGAACGGCCGGATGAAGCCGGCGAAGGCGAGGCCCAGCAGGTTCTCCCGTGCGTGGAGAGCGTCTCCCGCTGAGGCTGCCGCAACGGTCGCCGCGCTGCGGGCGACATCGAAATGTCTCCTCGCCGCGTCGAATCGCGCCCAGTACCGCTCGCGCGCCCTCGGGTCGTCGGGCGGGCCCAGCGCCCTGAGTCGCGCGAGCAAGCCGTCGAACTCCTCGGCGCCTTCCTCCCAGTCGCGCGTCATCGACAGGGCCTCCGCCCGCTGGACGATGACTTCGTAGGGCCGCAGGTCTGTCATCGTGCACCTGCCGGGGGCCGGTTCGAGATCTCGAACCACCCGTTCCCGTCGAACTCGATGACGTCCGCGATGCGTCTGTAATCCACCGTTCTTCCTGTCCCCGCTGTCTGCTGGAACACGCCGACGAAGCGGTAGTAGACCTGTCCGAACTCGTCCGCATAGTGCGCGAAGGTGACGATCCGGGCGTCCATCGGGGCTCCCACGGGGAGGGGCGTGGGCGACGCGCCCAGGGCGACATCGTCCGCAGGTCGCTGGAGGATCAGGGTTCCGTCCTCGAGGAGGCTGTTGTGCCAATCCGCGTTCGGGTAGAGCTTCGGGAACCAGATCATGTCCGCGGGAGGGAGACGGATCGTCGCCCGGTAGTGAGCCTTGTATTGCTTCCCGAAGAGACGGGCGACATCGACGTGACGGCGGAATCGGGCGTCGTCATCGACGCTGAGCTTCCCCAGGGCGATCCAATGGTCGGGATCGTAGGACCTACCCCGCACGTACGGGATGAACTCGCCGGCGGCCTCCTGCGCACGGCGGCGCTCCCGGACCTCGTCGACCAGCGCGTCGATCGACTGCCTGGCCTCGGCAAGTGTCCGCGTCTCTGCAAGACGCCACCTCCGGAACTCGACTCGCGCGTCGTCGATGACTCGCTGTTCCCGGATCCGGTCCAGTTCGACCGTCTTGCGATGCCCGAGCTCGTCGATCTCGACCGCGAGCCGGAACTGCGGGAAGTACAGGTCGAGCAGGGAGATCCGCCCGGTGTCGGCATGTCGTACGAGCTGCTGCGTAGCCCACTCGATCTGCGGGTCATCCAAGCGGTGGACGATCCGGCTGACCGCCCACAGCTCGTAAGGCTTGCGGGTGATGCTCGAAAGCCGCCCCGCTTGCCACGCAAGCTCCTCGTCGACAACCCATGGCACGGCCTCCGCGCCAGGCCCGGAGCCGATCACCGCACGGGCCGGATGTCGTAGCCGAACGCGCTGCGGAAGTGCTCGACGAGAGCCAGATGCGCGGCACCGCCGCCCTTTCGCGAGAACCCGAGATCCCAGCCCACACGGAGCGCCTGATCGTCGAACTGGATGACACCGTCCTCGCCGTGTGCGTCGAGCCACTTGTGGCCGCGCTTCGCGTACGTCTCGCGCTGCCCGTCGAACACGACCGGCTCGAGCAGCAACTTCGGATCGAACGATGCACCTCCTGCGTGAGGCGCAACCACGGGACGGACGATCCGGCCGAACTCATCCTCGAACTGCCGCCGGGTACGAATCTCCGGGTGCTCCCTCAGCCACCTCGCCCCGGCAAGCGCAAGGACATCCCACTTCCCGAGTTTCTCCGCAGAGGCGCCCCACGTGAACTTGCTGCGGTCAACGACGTTGGTCCCGTAGGCAGCGTCGGCCGCTTCCTGCCGGTCCCGCACCAGGGGATCCGATTGCACCACCGCATACACGCGGGCGAGGGATGCCGTCACGGCCTCCCGGATCTTCGGCTTCAGCTTGCTGAAATTGTCCATCGCAGTCTGCCGATCCAGCGCGACCGCATGGACGTACTGAAGAAACTCGCGCTCAGAATCGGACAGCGTGTCCTTGCGCAACAGACCGATGATCTCGGACGTGGTCAGCGCCGCCTGGATATCCAGCGCGATTTGAGTGTCCTCGAATCGCCGCCGCTTCCGTTCCGCGAGAAACTCCACCACAGCAAGCACGCCTAGCGCGACCGTGGTGACGACGCCGAATCCGAAGTCCCAAAAGGTGATGCTGTCCATGCGATCATTCAATCGGATCCAAAGACCCGATTCGGGCTGCAATTGACCTTGGCGGCTTCGCTTAAGCCGGTCCTGATCCGCGATCTGGTGGTTCCGCTGAGACGTCGACTCCCCTCGACCCGCCATGACTCGTCGACGCCCGATGGGGCGGTCGTTTGTTCTGCTGAGCGGATAAGTGACACACGGAGTGCGGACCACGGAAGTCTGTGTCTCGTCCCCAGGTGCAGTGGCCCTCTGATCCGTCCACGTGGCGGTGATCGCGCACTCCTGACCAGCGTCGACTTCGTAGCGTTGGCCGATGTCGAACGGCGAGCAGCTGCGTGTGGGCGCCGCCCCACGCGATCTGCGCTTGGTCTGGGTCGGAGCGGCGGGCTGGTGCGCGGCGATGCTGAGTGTGCTCGTGCCGGCCATCGCAGTCGGTGTAGCCGCTGGTGCTGCAGTACTCATGGGGATCGGGCTCGCAGGATGGCGTGGGGTCGTCTGGCGGGAGACCTGCGCGATCGCGGTGGTCGCTTGTGCGGCGGCAGGGGCTGTGGCCGGGCACGTGGCGCTCGCGCAGCCGGGGCGCGTCGCGGTGGCGGAGTTCGCTGCGGGCGGCGGGAGGGCGGTCGAGCTCGAGCTGTCGGTGACGTCGAAGGTCGAGCGGCGCGGGGAGGCGCTGTGGTTCGACGCCGAGGCATCCGCCGTGCGGCGCGGCGAGGAGACGCTGCACGGCGTTGTGCCGGTGACGGTGAGCGTGCCCGCGGAGGCGATAACGGGGCAGCGGCTAGATCTGGGCTCCGTCGCAACCGCACGCGGCAGCGCGGAGGCCAGTGACGCGGGTGACCGGGCGGTGTTCATGGTGTTCGCGCGCGATCTGGAGGTGGCCACGGCCCCGCCGGCGCTGCTGGGCGTGGCCGCCGGCCTCCGTGACGCGCTCGTCGAGCGCGCATCGACGCTCCCCGCACCCGGATCGATGCTGCTTCCGGGGCTCGCGGTGGGGGACACACGAGCGGTGTCCGAAGACCTCGATGCGGCCATGAAAGCGACCTCCCTTTCACATCTGACCGCGGTCTCCGGCGCGAACTGCGCGCTCGTGGTAGGGCTGGCGTTCGGCGCGGCGGCTCTGGCGGGCGCGACCCGCGCCGTACGGATCGTCGTCGCCGTGACCGCCCTCACCGGCTTCGTGATCCTGGTCACGCCCGAACCGAGCGTCGTGCGCGCCGCCACGATGGCCGCCATCGCCCTGTTCGCGCTCGCGCTCGGGCGCACCGGTGCGGGGATCTCGGTGCTGTCGCTCGCCGTGACTGCGCTGCTCGTCGCCGACCCCTGGCTGGCAACCAGCTACGGCTTCGTTCTGTCGGTCGTCGCGACCGGTTCTCTGCTGCTGCTCGCCGGTCCGCTCGCGCGCGGCCTGACCCGATGGTTGCCGACGCCCGTCGCGCTCGCCCTGAGCGTGCCGTTGGCGGCGCAGCTCGCCTGCGGTCCGGTGCTCGTGCTCCTGGCACCGGAAGTGCCTCTGTACGGAGTGGTGGCGAACCTGCTGGCGGGCCCGGCCGCACCGGTGGTCACGCTCGTGGGGCTGGCGGCGTGCCTTGCCGCGCCGCTGCCCGTACTGGCCGACGGGCTCGCGGCCGTGGCGTGGCTGCCGTCGGCGTGGATCGCGGCGACCGCTCAGACGCTCTCGGCGCTGCCCGGGGCGGGCATGGAATGGGTGCCGGGACCCTGGGGCGGCGTGTTGCTCGCGATCGTCGGCACCGCCGCCGGGGTGATGGTGCTGCGAGCGGGAAGATCCGCGCCGGCGGATCGCCGGCTGCGCACAGCGGCGGCGTGCGTGCTGGCCGTGGCGGTGGGAGTCGCGGCGGGCGTGAGCGCGCTGAGCGGCGTGGCCGGCCCGCTCACGGCACCGCGCGACTGGGCGATCGCCGCATGCGATGTGGGGCAGGGGGACGCGCTTGTGCTGCGGTCTGCGGGATCCGTCGCTGTGGTCGACACGGGCCCCGATCCGGAGGCGCTGGCGTCGTGCCTGGCGCGCATCGGCATCGACCGGGTCGACCTGCTCGTGCTCACCCACTTCGACCTAGACCACGCGGGCGGTGTGGCCGCGCTGCGCGACCGCGTGGGCACGGTCCTGCACGGTCCCGCCGGACGCGAGGATGAGCCCGCGCTCAATGCGCTCGGCAGGGCACGACGGGTGCCCGCCACGGCGGGGCTGACCGGGTCGCTGGGCGCCGCCCGCTGGAGCGTGCTGTGGCCGCGCGCCGAGTCGCGGGCCTTCCCGAGCGGCAATGACGCGAGCGTCGTACTGGACGTCGCAGGGCCCGACCTGCCGCGCACGGTGCTGCTCGGCGACCTCTCCGCTGCGTCCCAGGCCGCGCTGCTCGGCACCGGTCGCGTCGCGGGCCCTGTCTCGGTCGTGAAAGTCGCCCATCACGGTAGCGCCGACCAGCTGCCCGCGCTGTACCAGGAGCTCCGGCCATCCGCAGCGATCATCTCGGTGGGCGTCGACAACGACTACGGTCATCCCCGCGACGAGATCCTGCGCACGCTGCGAGGTCTCGGCGCGACGATCGCGCGTACCGACCGGTCGGGGCTCGTCCTGTTGTCGCCGCGTCCAGACGGGCTCCAAATCTGGCACGAACGCGCGCCCTGACCGGAGTCCGCCTGAGCGGTGTCGGACGCCGCCGGTAGGCTGGCCGTATGGCCCCCGCACCCGGTTCGAAGTCCACCGCACGGGCGCCCAAGTCTTCGATCCCGCAGCTGTCGTGGCGCAGTCCGCGTCCCGCTCCCGTCGTGCTGGTGTCGGGGCCCGAGGAGATCTGCGCCGAGCGCGCGATCGCCGGCGTGCGCGACTACCTGAAGGCGGAGGATCCGGCGGTCGAGATCAGCGATATCCGGGCCGATGACTACACCGCCGGCACGCTGCTCGCGGTGTCGGCGCCGTCGCTGTTCGGCGAACCCCGCCTGGTGCGGGTGTCCGGGGTGGAGAAGTGCAGCGATGCGTTCCTTGCCGAAGCGCTCGCGTACATCGAGCACCCCCAGGAGGGGGCGACCCTCGTGTTGCGCCACACCGGCGCCAGCGTGCGGGGCAAGAAGCTGCTCGATGCGATCCGCGCCGGCGTCGGCAGGGGAGCGGAGGTGGCCTGCCCGGCGATCAAGCGCGACGCCGACCGCCACGACTTCGCCGCCGGCGAATTCAAGGCGGCTGGGCGCCGCATCGCGCCACGCGCGCTGCAGTCTCTGCTGCAGGCGTTCACCGACGACCTCACCGAGCTCGCGGCGGCCTGCCAGCAGCTCATCTCTGACGTCGACGGCGACATCACCGAAGACATCGTCGCGCGGTACTACGGCGGACGGGTGGAGACCAACGCGTTCGCGGTCGCCGACACGGCCATCGCGGGGCGCTACGGCGAGGCGCTCGTGGGCCTGCGCCATGCCCTGGCATCCGGCGCCGACCCGGTGCCGATCGTCGCGGCCTTCGCCATGAAGCTGCGCACGATGGCGAAGGTGGCCGGCTCGCGCGAGCCCGCGCGCGCCCTCGCGTCGCGCCTGGGAATGAAGGACTGGCAGGTCGACCGCGCCCGCCGCGACCTCCAGGCGGGCTGGACGCAGTCGAGTCTCGGTCTCGCCATCCAGGCGGCGGCGCGGGCCGATGCCGAGGTCAAGGGCGCCTCTCGAGACCCCGTGTTCGCGCTCGAGCGCATGATCGCCGTCATCGCGACCCGCCGCCCCTTCGGGGAGTAGGGCAAGCCTCACGCCGCGTCGTCGACACCTCATCGCCGGCGCCTCGTCTCGTCGTCGATACCTCGTCGTCGACGCCGAGCTGCCGAGACCAGGCAGACGAAAAGGCCCGCCCCTGACGGGACGGGCCTTCATCGTTCAGGTCGGGTCAGAGACCGGCGACCTTCGACGCGAGAGCCGACTTGCGGTTCGCGGCCTGGTTCTTGTGGATGACGCCCTTGCTGGCGGCCTTGTCGAGCTTCTTGGCGGCCTTGCCGAAGGCGGCGACGGCGGCGGCCTTGTCGCCGGCGGCGATGGCCTCGCGCGTGCGGCGGACGACCGACTTCAGCTCGCTCTTGACGGCCTTGTTGCGCTCGCGGGCCTTCTCGTTGGTCTTGATGCGCTTGATCTGCGACTTGATGTTTGCCACGTGTCAGAGGACTTTCGTTCAGAGGTTGTTCGGACGATGTCGATTGACAAGAGAGGGGTGTCGCACGACGGGTGTGGGTTGGCCCCACACGCAAGCCAAGGACCGAGTCTAGCAGGTCAGCCCCTGACTCCCGGCCGATCCCGCGCGTCGATCGTCGCGATCGCGAGGTCCAGCACGGCGTTGAAGACGGCGGGGCGCATCGCGGTCACCAGGTGGGTCGTGCGGGGCACCAGGACGAACTCCGCATGTGGCACGAGGCGCAGGAACAGCCGCTCGTGCAGGCGCAGCTGATCCCATTGCCCGTTGACGAACCAGGTGGGAACGTCGATCCGCTTGAGCGCGGCCATCAGGTCCAGCACCGACAGGCTCCGGAGGGCGACGTCCTGCGCCAGGAACGCGTAGCCCCCGGCCGCGAAGTCGGCGCGCGTCTCGGCCGGCAGCGTGGCGTGCAGCATCGCGTCGGTGAAGAACCGGCCGCGGCCCGGCAGCGCGTTGAACCCGGCCATCAGCGCGCGGTAGGCCCGCAGCCCGACGCCCCGCGGAATGGTGGTGCTTCCGGCGGCGACGAAGCCCGCGACGGGTGGCCCGTCCTCGGCCCCCACGTACTCCGTGGCGATGAGCCCGCCCATCGAATGTCCGACCAGCAGCACCGGCCCACGGCACGCCGCTTCCCGGACGGCATGGTCGATCGTCTGGAAGGCCCCGTCGAGGGTGAACGTCTCATCGATGCGTGTGCCGTGACCGGGCAGATCGAGGGCCGTCACCGGGATGTCCCGCTCCTCGAGATGGGCGACCTGCGCACGCCACATGGTGGCGGAGGTCCGGATCCCGTGCACCAGCACGACCTGCACCGTCATGCCTTCACCCTAGAAGGCGCCGCCAAGACCGCTCTGAGGCCGGCGGACGGACCGCCGGCCCCAGAGCACACGACGCGCCGGCGCTCAGGACGCGTCGAGCAGCGCGCGCCGCGCCTCACGGCGCTCGCGCTGCTCGACGGGATCGGGCACGGGGGCGGCAGCGAGCAGCCGCTTGGTGTATTCGTGCTCAGGATGGTGCAGCACGCTCGTCGCGCGGCCCTGCTCCACCGCACGCCCGCTCTGCATCACCACGACGTTGTCCGACAGCATGTCGACCACCGCCAGATCGTGGCTCACCAGCATGCACGCGAACTCGTACTCGCTCTGCAGCTCGCGGATCATGTCGAGCACCGCAGCCTGCACCGAGACGTCGAGCGCCGAGGTCGGCTCATCCGCGATCAGCAGCTCCGGACGCAGCATGAGCGCCCGTGCGAGCGACACGCGCTGCCGCTGCCCGCCCGACAGCTCGTGGGGGTAGCGGTTGATCACGTCGCGCGGCAGGCGCACGGCATCGAGCAGCTCCTCGGCGCGCGCCATCCGCTCCTTCCGCGAGCCCACGCGATGGATGACCATGGGCTCGATCAGGCAGTCGCCGATCGGGAAACGGGGGTTGAGCGACGCGGCCGGGTCCTGGAAGACCACGCCGATGCGCCGCCGCACCTCCTTCGCGCGTCGGCCCCGCAGGGAAGCGAGCTCCACGCCGTGGACCTTGAGCGAGCCGCCCGCCACGGGCAGGAGCCCGAGCACCGCCTTCGCGATCGTCGACTTTCCCGAGCCGGACTCGCCCACGATGCCCAGCACCTGATTGCGTGCGAGCTCGAACGAGACGCCCTCGACCGCGCGGAACGTCTTGCCGCGCATGGTGTACTCGAGCACCAGGTCGTGCGCCTCGAGCACCGGCGCGCTCTCGTGGATCTCGCTCGGCGCGTGGCCGTGCGCGAGATCCACCTGCGTCAGGCGCGGCACCGCGTCGAGCAGCTTGACCGTGTACGGGTGCTGGGGGCGCGTCAGCACATCCTGCACCGTGCCCGTCTCCACCAGCCGGCCGCGGAACATCACGGCCACGCGGTCGGCGAGGTCGGCGACGACGCCCATGTTGTGCGTGATCAGCAGGATGCCGGCATCGAGCTCGTCCTTCAGGCGCCGCAGCAGATCGAGGATCTCGGCCTGCACCGTCACGTCGAGTGCGGTGGTCGGTTCGTCGGCGATGATCACCTTCGGATCGCAGGCGATGGCCATCGCGATGACGATGCGCTGGCGCTGGCCGCCCGAGAACTGGTGCGGATACTGCTTGATGCGCGTCTCCGGGTCGGGGATGCCGACCAGGCGCAGCATCTCGAGGGCGCGGTCGCGTGCCTCCTGACCGTACGCGATGTCGTGCAGCTCGTAGATCTCCGTGAGCTGACGCTCGATGGTCAGCACGGGATTGAGCGCCGTCATCGGCTCCTGGAAGATCATGGCGACCTCGGTCGCGCGCATGCCGCGCATCCGCTCGGCAGGCAGGCCCACGACGTCGACATCGCCGACATGCGCCGATCCGGTGACCTCGGCGTTGTCCGGAAGCAGCCCCATCGCCGCCATCGACGTCACCGACTTGCCGGAGCCGGACTCGCCGACCAGAGCGACGACCTCACCCGGGCGCACCGACAGCGAGATCCCCCGCACCGCGTCCACGACGCCTGACTCCGTGCCGAAGCGCACCTTCAGGTCGGTGAAGCTCAGCGCCGTCTTGGCATCCTCTACCAGGGTCATGAGTTCCTCCCGGCGAGCCCGAAGCGGCGCGCCTTGCGTGTCTTGCGGCCCTGACGCGGGTCGAATGCGTCGCGCAGGCCGTCGCCGATGAAGTTCCAGGCCAGCGTGATCGCGAGGATGATCATGCCGGGCCACCAGAACAGCCACGGGCGGTTCGTGAAGGCGCCCTGGTACTGGGCGATGAGCAGGCCGAGCGACGACTCCGGCGGCTTGACGCCGAAGCCCAGGTAGCTGAGCGAGCTCTCGAGCAGGATGGCGCCTGCGATCGCGAACGTCGCGTTGACGACGATGACGCCGATCGTGTTCGGCAGCAGGTGCTGGAAGATGATGCGCCCGGGGTTGGCACCCATCGACTGCGCGGCCGAGACGAACTCGCGCTCGCGCAGGGACAGGACCTCGCCCCGCACGAGGCGGGCCAGTCCGGTCCACGTCACGAGGCCGACCAGAAGCGCCAGCGGCACGACCGAGCCTCCCAGGTTGCCCGCCATCTTGCCGAGCACGGCGGCGAGCACCAGCAGCGGGATGACGATCACGACATCCGTGATGCGCATCAGCACCGAGTCGACCCACCCGCGGAAGTAGCCCGAGACGGCGCCGATCACCGAGCCGATGAAGGTCGACACGATGCCGACGATGAGGCCGATCGTGAGCGAGCGCTGCGTGCCGATCATCACGAGCGCGAAGTAGTCCTTGCCCGTGCTGTCCTGTCCGAACGGGTTCTCGCCCCAGTGGATGCCCTCGCCGCCCAGCCACGTCGGGATCAGGCTGAGCGTGGGGCGTCCGCCGTCGATCACCGCGCCGGCGGCGAGGTAGCTCTTGCCCCACCAGCCCGGGATGCCGGCGAAGCCCACTGAGCTGAAGGCGACCACCGTGATGAGCGCCAGCACGATCAGCGAGATCATGGCGGCCTTGTGCCGCACGAAGCGGCGCACCACCAGCTGTCCCTGCGAGAGCGGCTTCGCCTGCTTCGTCAGGAGAGCGGCGTCCTCCGCCTCTGCGAGCGACAGGATCTCCGTCGTGTCCATGGTCGGTTCCGTCGTGCTCATACCCTGATCCTCGGATCCAGAATTGCGTAGAAGATGTCGGCCAGCAGGTTGAACAGGATGGCCGACGTGCCGGTCACCAGGAAGAAGGCCATCACGGGCGCAGGATCCACGTGGTCCAGTCCCGTGGCGAACAGCTCGCCCATGCCCTTCCAGCCGAACACCCGCTCGGTGATGACCGCGCCGCCGATGAGGGCGGCGAAGTCGAAGGCCGCGATCGTGGTGATCGGGATGAGCGCGTTGCGGAACGCGTGGCGGAAGATCACGACCCGCTCGGGCGCGCCCTTGGCGCGGGCCGTGCGGATGTAGTCCTGACGATTCACCTCGAGCATCGACGCGCGCGTGTAGCGGCTGTAGGACGCCAGCGCGACGAGCGTGAGCAGCAGCGTGGGCAGCAGCAGCTGCGTCGCGTGGTCCATGAACGTCTCCCAGAAGCCGCCGGTGAAGTTCGGGGTGTGAGAGCCGATCGTGGAGATCGGTCGCGGCTTCAGGTCGAGGAACTCCGGCCAGTTGCGGAACAGGTGGTCCAGCACGGTCAGCGCCGCGCCGACCACGCCGGTCGTGACGCTGACGCCGGCGGCGATGCCGCCGTACCGTCCGCCGAGCCGGCGGCCGAGGAACCACGGCACAGCCACCGCGAGAGCGAGGCCGCCGAGCAGGATCCACCAGCTCATGTAGTAGATGAAGACGTTGATGAGCACGATCTGCATCACGCTCACGAGGGCGGCGGTGATGAGCGCCGGGATCAGCACCTTTCGGTTGCGAACGCCGACCGACAGCGCCGTCGCGCTGAGCGCGACTCCGAACGTGAGCACGGCCACCCCGAGCCAGCCGAGCTGCGGGGCGCGGAAGAAGTCGAGCGCCGACAGCGCCGGCAGCGCCACGGTGAAGAAGGCGGCGGTCACGCCGAAGGTGATGGCGCGGCGCTTCCACGAGCCGGCGAGCATCACCTGCATGAGGAATCCCGCCACGAGGGCGATCAGCACGACTTCCAGCGGCGTGAATCCCGGGTCCCTCAGCCAGTCGTTGAATCCGATGGCGAGGTACTCCTTCAGGAGCACGGCTGCCCAGAACACCGGCAGCGAGAAGAACAGGAAGGTCAGGAAGGTGACCGAGTAGTCGAGGCCCGAGTACTGACGCACGGCGGTGAGCACGCCGATCGCGATGCCGACCACGAGCGCCAGCACGGTCGCGAGGAACACGAGGCGGAGGGTCGACGACGCTGCGAGCGACAGCAGGCTGGTGACCTCGACGCCGTTGACGTTGCGGCCCAGGTCGCACTGCCCGATGACGCACTTCGCCGCGCCGCCCAGCCAGGTGAAGTAGCGCTCGTACCAGGGGAGGTCGAGGTTGAGGTAGTCGATGCGCTGCTGCATCAGCAGCTCGCGGTTCTCGGCATTGCTCTCGCGCAGATCCTTGAGCGGATCGCCCGAGTTGATGACGAGCACGTAGATCAACGCGGAGGCGCCGAGCAGGATGCCGACCGCGGCGGCGACCCTGCGGAGGATGAATCGAAGCACGGGGATCTCTCTTGTGAGTCGTGACTGGAAGTCGTGACTGGTGTCGTGACCGGCACGGGTGTGGGCCCGGCTCCCGAGGAGCCGGGCCCACGGTCACGCGATCGCGATCACTCGGCGCGGTGCCAGGTGGACGCGTTCCAGGAGATGCCGCTCTGGGTCGTGGTGTGCTCCACGCCCTCGATGTCCGACGCGGAGGCGTCGATGCCGGGGTGCGCGAAGACCGGGATGCCGTACAGGTCGTCCCACAGGAGCTTCTCGATGACCTTCGTCTGCTCGAGGTGCACCTCGGTGTCGAGCGTCGTCACGAGCTTCTGCCACGCCGCGTCGACCTCGGCGTTCGAGTACTGGCCGTAGTTCTGCGGCTTGCCCGTGGCGTAGATGTTCTGGCCCGAGGTGATCTGGCCCGAACCGGCCCAGGCGAACAGCGCGACCTCGTAGTCGCCGCGCTCCTGCGTGCCGCCCGGCGCGAAGAAGTCCTCGTTGCCGGCGTCGACGATTGTGAAGCCGGCCTGGTCGCACGACGACTTGATCATGGCGACCTCGTCGGCGCGGCGCGGGTTCGGAGCCGAGTAGCCGATGCGCACCTCGGTGCCGGTCGCGCCCTCGGCCTCGACGATCGCCTTGGCGCCCTCGATGTCGACCTCGTCGTACCGACCGTCGTACGAGGCCTCGACGACCTCGTCATACGTGTCCTGGAACGGGAACACCTCGCGGGCGTTCATGACCTCGGCCTCGGGATAGATCGGCTTGATGAGGTTCTCAACGATCTGCGCGCGCGGCACGCACATCGCGAAGGCCTTGCGCAGCTCCAGGTTGTCGGCGAAGAGCGAGCCCTCGACGAAGTTGAAGTCGAGGTGCTCCCACGTCAGCGTCGCGCCGTCGTGGATCGTCACGGCGTCGCCCAGTTCCTCGAGCTGGCTCACGGTGTCGACCGTCGGCTGCGGGGCGATCACGTCGAGGTCGCCGTTGTCGAGCGCCTGCACCATCGCGTCCTGCTCGACGAAGCGGAACACGAGCTCGTCGTTGGCGGGCGCCCACTTGTCGCCGTAGTACTCCTCGTTGGCCTTCAGCGTGATCGACTGGCCGGGCTCCCACGAGGACAGCACGTAGGGGCCTGACGACGGGATGAGCGCCTCCTCCGGAAGCGTGCCCGGCTCGGTCATCCAGCCGGTGTTCCAGAACTCGGCGGCCGGGGCGAGCGCCTCGGCGTCACCGCTGCGGATCGCCTCGACGAAGGCCTCGAGCTCCATTCCGGCCTGCTCGGCCACCACGTGCGCGGGGTCGAGCATCCAGGTCTGGATCTGCCAGTCGGGGTCCGGGTCGGTGAACTCGACCGTGAAGGTCTTGCCGTCCCAGTCGCCCTGCGGGCCCTCGGGCACGGTATTGCCGAGGTCCTGCGAGACCGAGTTGAACAGGGGAGCGTCGCCCGAGGAGAGATTGGGGTTCTGAACAGCCCACGCGAACACCGCGTCCGCGACCGTGATGGGCGTGCCATCCGACCACTTGGCGTCGTCGCTGATGGTGTACTCGATCACCATCGGGTCCTCCGACACGAGCTCGTACGAGCCGAGGTCGGGGTTCGGCTCCACCGTGCCGTCCGGGCCCATCGTGTAGAAGCCCATCTTGATCTGGTCGGTGATGGCCGAGTTGTAGGTGCTGTAGCTCTCGGGCGTGAAGCCGTTGTAGCTGATGAACTCGTTCGGGCCGACCGAGACGGCGATCGACTGGCTGACGTTCGAGGAGGTGTCGCCGCCGCCTTCCGTGGCCTCGGGCGGGGCGCAGGCGGTGAGGCCCGCGGCGACTGCTGCGATCGCCGCGAGGGCGATCCAGGTGCGCTTCTGACGCATTCGCTGATCCTGTTTCTGTTGGGGACTGGTGTGAGCTGGCCCGACATATCAGGCCGGCGCATGCGGAAGAGTCTGCGGGCTGAGCGTTTCCTGAGTGTTACGGGCGCGCAATTCGTTAGTGAATCGTGTCCAACTGCTGAGCAGATCGTGGCCAGCCGGTGTCCCCGAGGCATCGAGATGCACGGCGGGCCTCGCGCCGGGGGCACCGTAGAATCGAGGGAACATGTCACCCCGTGCCTCTACGCCGCTCGAGCCTGCCGCGACGCCCCCCGAGCGCATCCGCAACTTCTGCATCATCGCCCACATCGACCACGGCAAGTCCACGCTGGCCGACCGCATGCTGCAGATCACCGGCGTGGTCGCCGATCGCGACATGCGGGCGCAGTACCTCGATCGGATGGACATCGAGCGCGAGCGCGGCATCACGATCAAGTCCCAGGCCGTGCGCATGCCCTGGGAGGTCGACGGTGAGACCGTCGCGCTCAACATGATCGACACGCCGGGGCACGTCGACTTCACGTACGAGGTCTCCCGCTCTCTCGCGGCGTGCGAGGGGGCCATTTTGCTGGTCGACGCAGCGCAGGGCATCGAGGCGCAGACGCTCGCGAACCTCTACCTCGCTCTCGAGAACGACCTCACGATCATCCCGGTGCTCAACAAGATCGACCTGCCGGCGGCCGACCCCGAGCGCTTCGCCAGGGAGCTCGCCGACCTCATCGGCGGCGACCCCGACGACGTGCTGCGCGTGTCGGGCAAGACGGGGCAGGGCGTGGAGGAGCTGCTCGACCGCCTGGTGCGCGAGATCCCGGCCCCGAAGGGCGACGCGGATGCTCCGGCGCGCGCGATGATCTTCGACTCGGTGTACGACGCGTACCGCGGTGTGGTGACGTACGTGCGCATGATCGACGGGCGCCTGTCGCCGCGCGAGCGCATCCAGATGATGTCGACGCGGGCGACGCACGAGCTGCTCGAGATCGGCGTATCGGCCCCGGAGCCGGTGCCCTCCAAGGGTCTCGGCGTGGGCGAGGTGGGATACCTGATCACGGGCGTGAAGGACGTGCGGCAGTCGAAGGTCGGCGACACCGTCACCAACGCGCGCACGCCCGCGTCCGACGCGCTGCCGGGCTACGTCGACCCGAAGCCGATGGTGTACTCGGGCCTGTACCCGATCGACGCCAGCGATTATCCGGACCTCCGCGACGCGCTCGACAAGCTGAAGCTGTCGGACGCCTCGCTCGCCTACGAGCCGGAGACGTCGGTCGCACTCGGCTTCGGGTTCCGGTGCGGCTTCCTCGGCCTGCTCCACCTCGAGATCATCACCGAGCGGCTGGAGCGCGAGTTCGGGCTCGACCTGATCACCACGGCGCCGAGCGTGATCTACGAGGTCACGAGCGAGACCGGCGAGACCATCGTCGTGACGAACCCCAGCGAGTATCCCGACGGCAAGATCAACGCGGTGACCGAGCCGATCGTGAAGGCGTCGATCCTGGCGCCCAAGGACTACGTCGGCACGATCATGGACCTCTGCCAGAGCCGACGCGGCACCCTGCTGGGCATGGACTACCTGTCGGAGGAGCGCGTCGAGCTGAAGTACACGATGCCGCTCGGCGAGATCGTGTTCGACTTCTTCGATCAGCTCAAGAGCCGCACGCAGGGCTACGCGAGCCTCGACTACGAGCCCGCCGGACGCCAGGAGGCCGACCTCGTGAAGGTCGACATCCTGCTGCAGGGGGAGCGCGTCGACGCGTTCAGCGCGATCGTGCACCGTGAGAAGGCATATGCGTACGGCACGACGATGGCCGAGCGGCTGCGCAAGCTGATCCCTCGCCAGCAGTTCGAGGTGCCGATCCAGGCCGCGATCGGCGCGCGCATCATCGCGCGCGAGAACATCCGCGCGATCCGCAAGGACGTGCTGGCCAAGTGCTACGGCGGCGACATCACCCGCAAGCGCAAGCTGCTCGAGAAGCAGAAGGAAGGCAAGAAGCGGATGAAGACGATCGGCCGCGTCGAGGTGCCTCAGAACGCGTTCATCGCGGCGCTCTCGGGCGATGTGGAGACCAAGGGCAAGTAAGCCTCTCAGACTCAGGACGTAGGCTGGATCACATGCGTCGCGGCACCTTTCAGGACGAGACGGTCGACTACGCGGCCGTCGGCGCCACGCAGGCCCACGACCTGCTGCAGTACCCGCCGGAGCACAGCCTCCCCGCGGCTGAATCGTGGCGCATCGGCAGCGGCGAGGACCGCTTCCGCACGGCGGGCGAGTCGCTGCTCGCGTGGGGCGCGCTGAAGGGCGCCGGGCTGAAGGTCACCGACGTGCGGCCCGCCCCGGGCCCCGCCTACTCGGGCGTGAGCTTCGACGGCGACGGCAACGCGATCGCGCCGTCGCGCCTCGAGACCGACCAGAGGTACGACGCCGAGGGCACGCCCTACGCGGGCCCCGGCACGACGCTTCGGGTGCACGGCCGCATCGGCGGCATGCGCGCCGACGCCGAGCTGCGCGTGATCTTCGTCATCGAGGAGGCCCGGCGCATCGGCTTCGCGCTCGGCACGGTCGGCGGCTCGATGGTGAGCGGCGAGGAGTCGTTCATGGTCGAGTGGCGCGACAACGACGAGGTGTGGTTCACGGTCAAGGCGTTCGACCGGCCCGTCGGACTCTTCTATCGGATGTTCCGCGGCTTCGTGCGCCGTCGCCGCAGGGCGCTGTTCGCGGGCTACCTGCGCGCCATCTCGCCGCTGTTCGCGACGCCCGGATCCTGATGGGCCTTCCCTGATGGCCGGCGCGCTGCCCCTCGGCGACCCGGCCCCGGCCGACGGCCGCCTGCCCGACGACGTCCGGATCGATCCGGAGCTCGACTTCGGCGTGTATCTGCACGTGCCGTTCTGCCGGGTGCGGTGCGGATACTGCGACTTCAACACCTACACATCGGGCGAGCTGCGCGGCGCGCGCCAGGACGAGTACGCCGACACGCTGCTGCGCGAGGTGCGGCTCGGCAGAGACGTGCTGGCCGATGCGGGGCCGCTGCGGGCAGCGCGCACCGTCTTCTTCGGCGGCGGCACGCCGACCCTGCTCCCGGCCGGCGACCTGGGGCGCATGCTCGACGGCGTGCGCGACGCGTTCGGCATCGCCGACGGCGCCGAGGTCACGGTCGAGGCGAACCCCGACACCGTGACGCCCGAGGTGGTGCGAGAGCTCGCCGCCGCGGGAGTGAACCGCATGTCGATCGGCATGCAGTCGGCCGTGCCGCACGTGCTCGCGGCGCTCGATCGCACCCACTCACCGGCGAATGTGCGCACGGCCGTGGACGCCGCGCGCGAGGCGGGACTCGACGTGAGCGTCGACCTGATCTACGGAGCGCCGGGGGAGACGCTGGCCGACTGGGAGGCGTCGCTCGACGCCGCGCTCGCGCTGCGGCCCGACCACCTGTCGGCCTACGCGCTGATCATCGAGGACGGCACGAAGCTCGCCCGACAGATCAAGCGCGGTGAGGTGCCCGCTCCGGACGACGACCTGCAGGCCGACATGTACGAGCTGGCCGACGCCACGCTCGCCGCCGCCGGCTTCGACTGGTACGAGGTCAGCAACTGGGCCCGGGGCGACGAGCACCGCTCGCGTCACAACCTCGCGTACTGGCGCGGGTCGGACTGGTGGGGCTTCGGTCCCGGCGCGCACAGTCACGTCGGCGGCCTGCGCTGGTGGAACGTGAAGCACCCCGCGGCGTACGCGCAGCGCCTCGCCCTGGGCACGTCGCCTGCAGCGGGCCGCGAGACCCCCGATGCCGAGGCGCGCGGCCTGGAGCGCGTGCTGCTGGAGAGCCGCATCCGGGAGGGACTGTCTGTCGACGCGCTGCCCTCCGGCGCGCGTCGGGCGGTCGCCGGGCTCGTCGCCGACGGCATGGTCGAGGGTGCCGCGGCCGTGCGCGGGCGCGTGGTGCTCACGCTGAAGGGTCGCCTCCTGGCGGACGCGGTGGTGCGGGCCCTCACAGAGTGACCGGGCGGCGCACGCGGCGCGCGGAGAGCGCGGAGAGCGCGGCGAGCTGGGCGATATCCGCCCCGATCGCCGCTAGAATTGGCACTCAGCGGATACGAGTGCCAGGCGGTGCGGATTTCTGACGGAGGTGTGCGGATGGTCACGGAACGTGGACTCAAGGTCCTCCGCGCGATCGTGCAGGACTACGTCGACACCCACGAGCCGGTGGGCAGCAAGTCGATCGTCGAACGGCACGCCTTCGGGGTGTCGGCCGCGACGATCCGCAACGACATGGCGCTGCTGGAGGATGAGGAGCTCATCACGGCGCCCCACACGTCGTCGGGACGCGTTCCCACCGACAAGGGCTACCGCGTGTTCGTCGATCATCTGGCGGAGCTGCGCCCCCTGTCGCCGGCGCAGCGCTCCGCGATCTCGACCTTCCTGGCCGACCCGGCGGATCTCGATGACCTGCTCGCGCGCACCGTTCGCCTGCTGACGCAGCTCACCGGGCAGGTCGCGCTGGTGCAGTACCCGTCGTTCGCCTCGGCGAACGTGACCCATGTCGAGCTCGTCCGGCTCGACCACATCCGGATGCTGGTGATCATCGTGACCGACACGGGGCGGGTCTCCCAGCGGCTCACCGCCGTGCCGCAGGGCGTCGAGGAGGACGACGTGCCTGTGCTGCGGGCCCAGCTGGCGGCGCTCGTGACCGGACGCTCGGTGCGATCGGGGTCGGAGCGGATCGAGGCGCTGCACGCGTCGGCCCCCGCCGAGCGCGCCCGGATCGACGACGCCCTGCTCGCCCTGGCGGCCGTCGTGGGCGAAGAGCTCGACGAGTTCCGGCAGGATCGCCTGGTCATGGCCGGTGCCGCGACGCTCGCCAAGCGGGAGCACGACTTCCGCGGCAGCATCCATCCGCTTCTCGAGGCGATCGAGGAGCAGGTCACGCTGCTGCGGCTGATGTCGGAGATGGCGGCCGACGATCAAGGCTTGTCGGCCAGCATCGGACGCGAGAACGAGGCGTTCGGCCTGACGGAGGCGTCGATCATCGCGAGCGACTACGACGCGGCCATCGGCCGCGCGCGCATCGGCCTGATGGGGCCGACGCGCATGGACTACCCCAGCAACCTCTCGGCAGCCCGCGCCGTGGCGCGGTATCTGAGCCGGTTGCTGGACGAGGACGAGAACCGCCGCTAGGCGGAGAGCGATCGAACATCCGGATGCGCTCGGGGCGACGGCCCCGGGCGCTCCACTGAGAGGCGAGTGTGGCTGACCACTACGAGGTGCTCGGGGTGTCGCGTGAGGCGACGACCGACGAGATCAAGAAGGCGTATCGCAAGCTGGCCCGTCAGCTGCATCCCGACGTCAACCCCAGCGACGACGCGGCCGAGCAGTTCAAGCTCGTCACGCACGCGTATGAGGTGCTGAGCGACGACGAGAAGCGTCGCCGCTACGACATGGGCGGCGATGAGAGCCCGTTCGGCGGCGCGGGCGGCTTCGGCGGCTTCAGCGACATCTTCGAGACGTTCTTCGGGGCCAGCGCCGGCGGTGCCCGTGCGGGTCGCCCGCGATCGCGTCGCGAGCGCGGACAGGATGCCCTCGTGCGGGTGTCGCTTGAGCTGGGCGACGTCGTGTTCGGAGCGCACCGCGACATCGAGGTCGACACCGCCGTGCTGTGCGAGACGTGCCAGGGATCGTGCTGCCAGCCCGGTACCAGCCCCGAGCGCTGCGAGGTCTGCGGCGGCGCCGGCTTCGTGCAGCGCCAGGTGCGCAGCCTGCTGGGCAACGTCGTGACCCAGCAGCCGTGCGGCGTGTGCCAGGGCTACGGCACGACGATCCCGCATCCGTGTGCCACGTGCGGCGGCCAGGGCCGTGTGCGCTCGCGCCGCACCGTCTCGGTCGACATCCCCGCAGGCGTCGAGTCGGGCCTGCGGCTGCAGCTGCCCGGATCGGGCGAGGTGGGCCCGGCGGGCGGCCCCCACGGCGACCTCTACCTGGAGGTGCAGGTGGCGCCGCACCCGGTGTTCAGCCGCGACGGCGACGACCTGCTGGCGACGCTGGAGGTCTCGATGACCGATGCGATCCTGGGCACGCGCACGACGTTCGAGGCCCTCGACGGCCCGGTCGACATCGAGCTGCGTCCCGGCGTGCAGGGCGGCGAGGTGCTGACGATCGCCGATCGCGGCATCACCGGCCTGCGCTCGTCGAAGCGCGGCGACCTGCGCGTGGGCATCCACGTGGTGACCCCCACCCGCCTGGACGCCAAGGAGCGCGCGCTCGTCGAGGAGCTCGCCAAGCGGACCAAGGCACCGAAGCCGCGCCTGGCCGAGTTCCACCAGGGGCTGTTCTCGAAGCTGCGCGACAAGTTCCGGAACGGCTGAGTCCGTGGCGCTGCACTTCGTCGACGAGACGGCCGGATCCGCGGCCGTCGGCGACACCCTCACCCTCACCGGCGCGGAGGCGCACCACGCGGCCGCGGTGCGGCGCGTGCGCGTGGGGGAGGCCGTGACCGTGACCGACGGCCGCGGGGCATGGCTCGAAGGCGAATGCGCCTCGGTCGCGCCGCGCGAGGTCGTGGTGCGCATCACGGCGCGCCGTGAGGAGAGCGCGCCGGCGCCGCGCATCGCGCTGGCACAGGCGCTGGCGAAGGGCGACCGCGACGAGCTCGCCGTGCAGGCCGCGACGGAGCTGGGCGTCGACGAGATCCTGCCGTGGCAGGCGGCGCGCAGCGTCTCCCGCTGGGAGGGCCCGAAGGCCGAGAAGGGGCGCGCGCGATGGGCGACCATCGTGCGCGAGGCGGCCAAGCAGGCGCACCGCGCCTGGCTTCCGGAGGTCACCGCCGTGGTCTCGACAGCGGCACTGGCCGCTCGTGCGGCGGATTCCCGCGTGCTCGTGCTGGACCCGACCGCCCAGGCGCGCCTGAGCGGGGTCGATCTGGCGGGCGAGCGGGACATCCTCCTGGTGGTGGGCCCGGAGGGCGGCATCGCGCCCGAAGAGCTCGAGCGGCTCGAGGAAGCCGGAGCCACGCGTGTGCGACTCGGCGACACGGTGCTGCGCACCTCCACCGCGGGTCCCGCGGCTCTGGCGCTCGTCAACGCGCGCCTCGGCCGCTGGTGAGCTCGCCCCGGCTCGGGCGCCCCCGCGCGCATAGACTGGACTCATGAGCGAACCCTCGATCTTCACCCGCATCCTGCAGGGCGACATCCCCGGCGAGATCGTGGCCGAGACCGAGCGTGTCTTCGCCATCAAGGACATCTCGCCGCAGGCGCCGGTGCACCTGCTGGTGATCCCGAAGACTCAGGAGTACCGCGACGTGACAGAGCTCGCGGCGGGTGACCCGTCGCTGCTGGCCGAGATGATCGGCCTGGCGAAGCGGCTGGGCGCGGAGCACGGTGACGGCGACTTCCGGCTGCTGTTCAACACGGGTGCCGGAGCCGGCCAGACGGTGTTCCACGTGCACGCGCACGTGCTCGCCGGCGGCCTGGGAGAGAAGAGCCTCGTCGGTGAGTGACTCCGGTACCCCTGATCCGCGCCGCTCGGAGCAGAACGGCGATCCCGTCACCGAGACGGTGACCGCAGACGGCGTCGCGATGGTGCAGCTGCTCGGCCCACAGGATCGCCTGCTCCGCATGGTCGAGAGCGCTCATCCGGATGTCGACGTGCACGTGCGCGGCAACGAGATCACGCTGCGCGGCGCGGCCGGTCCCGTGCGAGCCGCGCGCGCCCTCGTCGACGAGCTGCTCGAGATGACCAGGGCCGGGCATGCGCTCGGCCCGGCCGACGTGCAGAGCTCGGCGCGCATGATGCGCGACGAGAACGGTCCGCGGCCCAGCGAGGTCATGGGCGAGGCGATCCTGTCCTCGCGCGGCAAGACCATCCGGCCCAAGACCGTGGGTCAGAAGGAGTACGTCGACGCGATCGACGAGAACACCATCGTGTTCGGGATCGGACCCGCAGGCACGGGCAAGACCTACCTCGCGATGGCGAAGGCCGTGCAGGCGCTGCAGCGTCGTGAGGTGGAGCGGATCATCCTGACGCGTCCCGCCGTGGAGGCGGGGGAGCGACTGGGCTTCCTGCCCGGCACGCTGACGGACAAGATCGACCCGTATCTGCGGCCGCTGTACGACGCGCTCAACGAGATGATGGATCCCGAGCTCGTGCCGAAGCTCATGGCGACGGGCACGATCGAGGTCGCACCGCTTGCGTACATGCGCGGGCGCACGCTCAACAACTCGTTCGTCGTGCTCGACGAGGCGCAGAACACCACGCCTGAGCAGATGAAGATGTTCCTGACGCGCCTCGGCTTCGGCGCGAAGATGGTGGTGACGGGCGACATCACGCAGGTCGACCTGCCTCAGGGCGCGTCGGGCCTTCGCCTGGTGACCCGCGTGCTGGACCGGATCGACGACATCCACTTCGCACGCCTGTCGAGCGACGACGTTGTGCGTCACTCGCTCGTCGGGCGCATCGTCGACGCCTACAGCGAGTACGACGAGAAGCGCCTGGCCGCCCGCCACGAGCGCGACGAGGCCGCCGAGTTCGCCAACCGCGCCGAGCGGCGGGCGGCACAGCGCCCATCAGGCCTGGGCTCCGCCGGCCCCCGTGACCGCACTCCCAAGCGAGGACGATCGTGATCGACATCAACAACGAGTCCGCCGTCGACATCGACGAGTCGGTGCTGCTGCGCCTGACGCAGGACAACCTGGCGGCGCTGCACGTGTCGCCCGACGCCGACGTGGCGATCGTGCTGGTCGACGAGGGTGCCATGGAGCAGCTGCACCTGCAGTGGATGGACGAGCCCGGGCCGACCGATGTGCTCAGCTTCCCCATGGACGAGCTGCGCCCGGGCACCGAGGACCAGCCGACGCCCCCCGGCCTGCTGGGCGACATCGTGCTGTGCCCGCAGGTGGCCGAGTCGCAGGCCGAGACCGCCGGTCACTCGACCATGGACGAGCTCATCCTGCTCACGACGCATGGCCTGCTGCACCTGCTCGGCTACGACCACGCCGAGCCGGAGGAGGAGCGGGAGATGTTCGGCCTGCAGCGCGAGCTGATCTCGGCGTTCGCCGTCGCCGAGCGCCGTCGCGCTTCGGCGTGATCGACCGCATGACTGAGACCGCATGACCGAGACCGCTCTGGCCGCGCCTCTCCTGCTGCTGGGCGCCGCCCTGCTCCTGGTGATCTTCGCCGGCCTCATGTCGGCCGTCGATGCCGCGCTGTCGGTGAGTTCGCGCGGTGACCTCGTCGACCTCGCGACCGAAGGGCGCAACGCCCGCTCGCTGGCTCGGATTGCGGCGGACCCGGACCGCCATGGCGCGGTGGTCGTGTTCGCCCGCGTGCTCGCCGAGATGACGGCGGCTGTGCTCGTGACGGCGGCCTTCGTGCTGCTGCTCGACGGAGTGCCGTGGGGCAGTGTGTGGTGGGCGATCCTGTTCGCGGCGCTGCTGATGGCGGTGCTCGACTACATCGCGGTGGCGTCGAGCCCCGCCACATACGGGCGCCGCTACTCGTCTCGTCTGCTGCCGGTGACGGCGCCGCTGGTGCGGGGCGTGCGCATCCTGTTCGGCCCTGTGGCGCACGGGCTCGCCAGCGTCGGCAACCGCGTCACCCCGGGAGGCGGGCGCCGAAGCTTCGAGTCGGAGGAGCAGCTGCTCAGCATCGTCGACGAGGCGGCCTCGCACGCGCTGATCGAGGCCGATGACCGGGAGCTCATCCACTCGGTCTTCGACTTCACGGACCAGGTGGTGCGGGCCGTGATGGTGCCCCGCACCGACATGGTCACCGTCGACGCCGCCGCGAGCATGCAGGAGGCCATGCAGCTGTTCCTCGACCGCGGCATCTCGCGCATGCCCGTGGTCGACGGCGAGGTCGACGACATCGTCGGCGTGCTCTATCTCAAGGACGTCGTGCAGTTCGGGTTCCGCGATGCCGTGACGGGCGCCGAGCGTGCGGGATGGCGTGAGGCCGGGATCCGGGCGATCGCGCGGCCCGCGGTGTTCGTGCCCGAGCAGATGCGCGCCGAGACGCTGCTGCAGCAGATGAAGCGCGATGCCGTGCACGTGTGCCTCGTGGTCGACGAGTACGGCGGCATCGCGGGGCTCGTCACGCTCGAGGACCTGATCGAGGAGCTCGTCGGCGAGATCTCCGACGAGTACGACGCGCCCTCGAAGGAGATCGTCGAGCTGGCCGACGGCCGCTACCGTGTGAGCGCGCGCCTCTCACTCGACGAGGTCGGCGATCTGTTCGGCGTCGAGCTCGAGGACGAGGATGTGGATTCCGTCGGCGGTCTGCTCGGCAAGGCGCTGGGCCGTGTGCCGCAGCCCGGCGACGTGGCGGAGGTGGCGGGCATCCTGCTGACGGGCGGCACGTCGCGCGGCCGCGGGCGCGGCATCGCGACCGTGTTCGTCGAGCGGGGTGAGGCCCTCAAAGCCGTGGAGGAGGCGTTCGCCGAGTTCCACCCGCGCACGGGCGAGATCGCGATCGAGCCACGAGAGGCCGGCCGAGACCGGTACGAAGGAGACGCAGGATGACCGAGTCGACCCGATCGGGTTTCGTCACGTTCGTGGGCCGGCCGAACGTCGGCAAGTCGACGCTCATGAACGCGCTCGTGGGCGAGAAGGTGGCGATCACCAGCGAGAAGCCGCAGACCACGCGGCGCGCGATCCGCGGCATCCTGAACCGGCCCGGCGGTCAGCTGGTGGTCGTCGACACGCCCGGCATCCACAAGCCCCGCACGCTGCTGGGGCAGCGGCTGAACGATCTGGTTGAGCAGGTGCTGGGTGACGTCGACGTGATCGCCTTCTGCGCGCCGGCTCCCGAGAAGGTCGGCCCAGGCGATCGCCGCATCGCCGAGTCGCTCGACGGCTACCCGCGCGCCAAGAAGGTCGCGATCGTCACCAAGACGGATGCCGCCTCATCGGAGCAGACCATGGAGCGGCTCATCGAGGTCAACGCGCTGCGCGAGGACTGGGCCGCGGTCATCCCGCTGTCGTCCCTCACCGGTGACCAGCTCGACGTGCTCAGCGACGAGCTGCTCGCCCTCATGCCGGAGGGGCCCGCGCTGTACGAGGAGGGCGTCGTCACCGACGAGAGCACCGAGGACCGCGTGGCCGAGATCATCCGCGAGGCCGCGCTCGAGGGCGTTCGCGACGAGCTGCCGCACTCGATCGCCGTCACGGTCGACGAGATCATGCCGCGCGAGGACCGCGACGACCTGACCGATGTGCACGCGAGCGTCGTGGTCGAGCGCGACAGCCAGAAGGGCATCATCATCGGCCCCAAGGGCGCGCGCCTGCGGGACGTCGGCGCGCGCGCCCGCGCGCAGATCGAGCCGCTGGTGGGCACGAAGGTGTTCCTCAAGCTGCACGTGCGCGTGGCGAAGGAGTGGCAGCGCGATCCCAAGCAGCTGGGCCGGCTCGGCTTCTGAGGCCGAGCCGTCAGCCGACGGGGCGCATCAGCGACTCGACGATCACGACCTTCTCGCCGAACTCGGCGTCCGCGGCATCCTGATACGTGCCGTCGTCCCACAGCACCTGCACACGCAGGTACCCGCCGTCGGGATGCGCCAGGATCGCCCGGTCGCCGAGCCGGCCGTGGACCGCGGCGCCGACCCGCTCCAGCCGTTCCTCCGGCGTGTCGCCAGGGACGCCGCCCGTCGGGTCGTCCCGTGCGATCGGGTCGTACAGCGCCAGCGGGATCGGCGGTGCGGTCACCGTCAGCCGCTCGCCGTCGTACCTCCCGGTCACGGCATAGCTGCCGAAGGTGCTGTCGCCCGCCGTCTCGGATCCGTCAACCGAGCCCCAGTCCCACCCGTCGAGCGGCAGGCCGCCGCACTGCGGCGGGTAGGACAGCGCCATGACGCCGTAGCAGAGCTGGACGTCCCGGCCCTCCTTGTCCATGACCAGACCCTCCACCACCACCTCGCCGCTCGGCGGCGCCGGATGCACGTCGCCCAGGCGCGGCGCGGGCGGGGCCGCCGGCGCGTCGGCCCGCGGGGTGCTGCAGGCCGTGATCAGCGCGCTCAAGGCGATGGCGGAAAGGATGGCGCCGGCGATGCGCTGCGAAGTGCTCATGCTGGAGAGTGTCGCATCGCAGGCGAACGTCTCGCCGTTGAGCATCCTGCCCAGAGCGGTGGCCATGGGTGCCGCCGGAACCGCGCAATCTGCGTGGTAGTCTGACGACATGCGCCTCGGTGGGCTTCTTCTTCTTAGCCGCCGCGACGAGACCTCGATCTAGGGCCTCCTCGTCGCGGAGCTTGTCGTCGGCCCTCACACACAACGACACGAGAAGAAGCGACATCCCATGGAGAACACCCAGAAGCCCAGCGGCATGCCGGTGCACAAGTACCGCCCGTTCCACGAGCAGATCGCCGTGGACCTGCCCGACCGCACCTGGCCGTCGACGCGCATCGAGAAGGCGCCGCGGTGGTGCGCGGTCGACCTGCGTGACGGCAACCAGGCGCTGATCGACCCCATGAGCCCCGAGCGCAAGCGCGTGATGTTCGAGCTGCTCGTCGAGATGGGCTACAAGGAGATCGAGGTCGGCTTCCCGTCGGCCAGTCAGACCGACTTCGACTTCGTGCGTCAGCTGATCGAGGAGGGGCTCATCCCCGACGACGTGACGATCCAGGTGCTGACGCAGGCCCGGGAGCACCTGATCGCCCGCACGTACGAGGCGATCAAGGGTGCCAAGCAGGCCATCGTGCACCTCTACAACTCGACCAGCGTGCTGCAGCGTGAGGTCGTGTTCCGCACCGACCGCCAGGGCATCATCGACATCGCGCTCGAGGGCGCGCGCCTGTGCCGCCAGTACGAGCGGACCGTGCCCGAGACCGCCGTGTACTACGAGTACTCGCCGGAGAGCTACACGGGCACCGAGCTCGACTTCGCCGTGGATGTCTGCAACCAGGTGCTCGAGGTGTTCGAGCCCACCCCCGAGCGCAAGGTGATCATCAACCTGCCCGCGACGGTCGAGATGGCCACGCCGAACATCTATGCCGACTCGATCGAGTGGATGAGCCGGCACCTGAACCACCGCGAGAACGTCATCCTGTCGCTGCACCCCCACAACGACCGCGGCACGGCCGTCGCCGCCGCGGAGCTGGGCTACATGGCCGGCGCCGACCGCATCGAGGGATGCCTGTTCGGCAACGGCGAGCGCACGGGCAACGTCGACCTCGTGGCGCTGGGCGTGAACCTGCTCACGCAGGGCATCGACCCGCAGATCGACTTCAGCGACATCGATCACGTCAAGCGCACGGTCGAGTACTGCAATCAGCTGCCCGTCCCCGAGCGCAGCCCCTGGGCGGGCGACCTCGTGTTCACCGCGTTCAGCGGGTCGCACCAGGATGCGATCAAGAAGGGCTTCGAGGCCATGGCCGCCAAGGCCGAGGCTCAGGGCGTCTCGGTCGACGACATCGAATGGGGCGTGCCGTACCTGCCCATCGATCCGAAGGATCTCGGCCGGTCCTACGAGGCGGTCATCCGCGTCAACTCCCAGTCGGGCAAGGGGGGCGTCGCGTACCTGCTGAAGAGCGACCACGCGCTCGACCTGCCGCGCAAGCTGCAGATCGAGTTCTCGGGCGTGGTGCAGGCCAAGACCGACGCCGAGGGCGGCGAGGTGACAAGCGACCAGATCTGGGCGATCTTCCAGGACGAGTACCTGCCGTCAGCCCGCGAGGAGGCGCGCTGGGGTCGCTTCGAGCTGCTGGGCACCAGCACGCGCAGCATGATGGACGGCGACGTGTCGCTCGAGGTCGCGCTGCGTGATGGCGAGGACCGGATCGACCTCTCGGGCCACGGCAACGGCCCCATCGCCGCGTTCCTGTCCGTGCTGCGCGAGCAGGGCATCGACGTCACGCTGTACGACTACGTCGAGCACACGCTCAGCGCGTCGGGCGATGCCGAGGCCGCGGCGTACGTCGAGCTGCAGGTCGACGGGCAGCGCCTGTGGGGCGTCGGCATCGACGGCGACATCTCGACCGCGTCGCTCAAGGCCATCGTGTCGGGAGTGAACCGGTCGATCCGGGCGCGTCAGCCGGAGCTGGCCGCGGTCTGATCAGCGGGCGGTGAGGTCGTCGTCGCCGACGGCCTCCGCCGCCTGCTCCGCGGCCGCCTGAGCCTGCTCGTTCGCCTCGGCAGCGAGCTCCATCGCCTCTGTCGCCTGCTCGACGGCCTCCGCCGTCTGACCGACCGCCTCGGTGGCCTGCTCCGCCGCGGCCTGCGCCTGGGCGACGGCCTCGACGGCCTGCTCCACCGCCTCGGTCGCCTGGTCCGCCGCGGCCTGGGCCTGCTCGAGCATCTCGGACGAGATGACGGGGATCGCGGCGGTCTCGAGCGCGACCCTCCGGCGATAGATGCGGCGCTGTTCGGGCAGCGACAGATCGAAGATCACCGCGAGCAGCCGGATGACGGTCGTCACGATCACGCCGGCCGTCGCGGCGGGCACGATGTCGAGCCCGGCCTGGTAGCTCACGCCGAGCACGGTGCATCCGGCGGCCGCCGCGACGGCGTAGAGCGACCCGACGTGCATGATCGCGATGGGCAGTCCCATCACGACGTCGCGCGCCACGCCGCCGCCGACGGCGGCCATGGCGCCGATGAAGATGGCCGGCACGAGGGGCAGACCGAACGCGAGCGCCTTGCTCGTGCCGAAGGCGCCGAAGAGGCCGATCAGCACGGCGTCGAGCGCGATGATGACCTTGTTGAGCCGCTGGAAGACCCCTGCCAGCAGCATGCCCGAGAGCGACGCGACGACCGCGGTGGGCAGGTACCAGTTCGACTGCATGGCGGCGGGTGTCACGCCCAGCAGGATGTCGCGGATGAGGCCGCCGCCGAGCCCGACGATGATGCCGATCAGCGCGACGCCGAGCAGATCGAGACGGCGCTGCCCCTGGAAGCCCGACGCGAAGACCGCGCCCTGCACGCCGCCCAGGCCGACCGCCACCAGATCGGCCCAGAGGGGCAGGATGAACGCGTTCTCGGTCACCCCTCCATGGTGTCACCGGGCCGCCGAGCGTCGGCTCGGCGACCGGCCCGGGCGCGTCGTCTCACGCCCGCTCGGCCGGATGTCAGGGGTCGGCCGGATAATGGTCGGGTGCCCACCTATCGAGACGAAGCGGTCGTGCTGCGCACGCACAAGCTGGGTGAGGCCGACCGCATCGTCACGATGCTGAGCCGCAGGCACGGCAAGGTGCGCGCCGTGGCGAAGGGGGTGCGGCGCACGTCGTCTCGCTTCGGCTCGCGCCTCGAGCCGTTCATGGTCGCTGACATCCAGCTCTATGCGGGCCGCAGCCTCGACATCGTGCAGCAGGCCGAATCCCTCGGCGCGTACGGCGCCGACATCGCCGGCGACTACGACCGCTACACGGCAGCGAGCGCGATGGCGGAGACAGCCGATCGGCTCACGCACGACGAGCCCGCGCCGAACCAGTACTTCCTCCTCGTCGGGGCCCTGCGGTCGCTCTCACGCGGCGAGCACGCGCCGCGCCACACGCTCGATTCGTACCTGCTGCGCGCCCTGTCGCTCGCCGGCTGGGCGCCCGCGCTCGAGGACTGCGCGCGGTGCGGTGCGCCCGGGCCCCACGACATGTTCCTCGCGCAGCTGGGAGGCGTGGTGTGCGCGGCGTGCGCCCCCGCCGGAACCCCGCGCGCGAGCGCGTCGGTGCTGGCGCTGCTGCGCGCTCTGCTGGCGGGCGACTGGGACGTCGTCGACGCGGCGTCCCCGCGCGACGCGTCGCAGGCATCCGGACTGGTCTCTGCATACGTGCAATGGACCATGGAGCGCGGCATCCGCGCGCTGTCGCAGACCCAGACCCAGCCCCCATCGACTCGAGGACGGCGATGACCCCGAAACCCGCAGCTCCCAAGCCGTATACGCATCGTGACGCGGTCCCGTACCGCCCGCTCGACTGGACCGGCCTGCAGGCCCCCGCGTACGGCAAGGACGCCCCGGGGCACGTGGCGATCGTCATGGACGGCAACGGGCGCTGGGCCAACCGTCGCGGACTGTCGCGTATCGAGGGGCACAAGGCGGGGGAGGAGGTGCTGCTCGACGTGGTCGCGGGCGCGATCCAGGCGGGGGTGAAGCACCTCTCGGTCTACGCCTTCTCGACCGAGAACTGGCGGCGGTCGCCGGAAGAGGTGCGGTTCCTGATGGGCTACAACCGCGATGTGCTCCACCGCCGCCGCGACCAGCTCAACGAGTGGGGCGTCCGCATCCGGTGGGCAGGCCGCACGCCGCGACTGTGGGGGTCGGTGATCAAGGAGCTGCGCTTCGCCGAGCAGCTCACCGCCGGCAACGACGTGCTGACGCTCACGATGTGCATCAACTACGGGGGCCGCAACGAGATCGTCGACGCCGCCCGGGCCCTGGCCGAAGAGGTCGCGGCCGGCCGGCTGAAGCCGTCGGGCATCACGGAGAAGGCGCTGCGCCGGCACTTCTACGTGCCCGACATGCCGGATGTCGACCTGTTCGTGCGATCGAGCGGCGAACAGCGCACGTCGAACTTCCTGCTCTGGCAGTCGGCCTACGCCGAGATGGTCTTCCTCGACACGCTGTGGCCCGATTTCCGTCGCACCGATCTGTGGCATGCGATCGACCTCTACCTGGGGCGCGAGCGCCGTTTCGGGGGCGCGATCGACGCGCCGACGGGCGCCCCTGCATGAGCCGACCGGAATACACCACCGCCGTCTGAGGTTGGAGACTCACGTGAGCGACGCGACAACGACCCCCGCCCCCATCCGCATCGATGTGTGGAGCGACATTGCCTGCCCGTGGTGCTACATCGGCAAGCGCAACCTCGAGAACGGGCTGGCCGCGGCGGCGGGCGACGACGACGCGCCCCAGGTCGAGATCACGTACCACTCGTTCGAGCTGTCGCCCGACACCCCGGTCGACTTCGAGGGGTCGAGCGAGGACTTCCTCGCCGAGCGCAAGGGCATCTCCCGCGACGAGGCGAAGCGGATGAACGACCGCGTCGCGCAGATCGCGAAGGATCAGGCCGATCTGCACTATCGCTTCGACCTGCAGCAGCACACCAACACGGTGAAGGCGCACGAGCTCATCCACTTCGCGAAGGAGCACGGCAAGCAGGTCGAGATGACCGAGCGCCTGATGTCGGCGTACTTCGTCGAGGGACGTCACGTGGGACGTATCGACCAGCTCGTGGAGCTCGCGGCGGAGCTCGGGCTCGACGCGGACGCCGCGCGTGACGCGCTCGAGAATGATCATTACCTGCCCGCCGTGCGGCAGGACCAGGCGCAGGCGCGGGCCTACGGCATCAACGGCGTCCCGTTCTTCGTGATCGACGGCAAGTACGGCGTGAGCGGCGCGCAGCCCGCCGAGGCCTTCACACGGGTCGCCCGCCAGGTGTGGGCGGAGCACCGCGGCCTCGAGGCCTGACCCGCTCTCCAGGCGTCACCCGCGTCGCTCCGGCACTCCCGGTCGAGTACACACCAATGTTCGTGTGTACTCGGCTTTGCTCCGGCACTCCCGGTCGAGTACACACCAATGTTCGTGTGTACTCGGCTTTGCTCCGGCACTCCCGGTCCAGTACACACCAATGTTCGTGTGTACTCGGCCTCGCTCCGGCACTACCGGTCGAGTGCACACCAATGTTCGTGTGTCCTCGGCGTTGCTCCGGGGCGCCCTGTGCACACGCAAATTGGTGTGCAGTCGGGCTCAGCGGGTCAGGGCGCGCTGGATCTCGGCGACGATCTCGGGGTCGTCCGGCTTCTGCTGGGGCCGGAAGCGCTTGACCGAGCCGTCGGGCAGCACAAGGAACTTCTCGAAGTTCCATGCCACGCGGCCGGCCTTGCCGTGCGCGTCCTTGGTCTTCTTGAGCGCCTTGTAGAGCGGATGGGCGTTCGGCCCGTTGACCTTGATCTTGTCGTTGATGGGGAACGAGACGCCCCACGTCGTGGCGCAGTACTCGAGGATCTGCTCCATCGAGCCCGGCTCCTGCCCCATGAACTGGTTGCACGGGAAGCCCAGCACCGTGAAACCTCGGTCGCCGTAGGTGCGCTGGAGCTCCTCGAGCTGCTCGTACTGCGGCGTCAGCCCGCACTTGGACGCGACGTTGACGACCAGCACCGGGCCGTCGAACTGGGAGAGGGTCTTCTCGGCGCCCGTGGCGTCGGCGAAAGGGATGTCGTGCAGCGGGAGATCGTCGGATCCGGTGGTCATGTCCACAGCGTACGACCGTCACAGCCGGCTCGGTGCGGAGTCTGGGAGAATGGGAGCGTGACCTCTGTGCTGACCCAGAATCGAGCGTTGACCCGCGACCGCGCGCTCCGGATCGGCACGATCGACCTCGATGTGCCGGTCGTGCTCGCTCCCATGGCGGGCATCACGAACACCGCCTTCCGTCGCCTCTGCCGCGAGTACGGAGCCGGCCTGTATGTGAGCGAGATGATCACCACGCGGGCGCTCGTGGAGCGCAACGCCGCGACCATGCGGCTGATCCGGCACCACGAGTCCGAGACGCCGCGCTCGATCCAGCTGTACGGCGTCGACCCGAAGACCACGGCTGAGGCGGCGCGCATCATCGCCGAGGAGGACCGGGCCGACCACATCGACCTCAACTTCGGCTGCCCCGTCCCCAAGGTGACGCGCAAGGGCGGCGGCTCTGCCTTGCCCTGGAAGCTCGGGTTGTTCCGCGACATCGTCGAAGGGGCCGTGAAGGCCGCCGGCGACGTTCCCGTGACGGTGAAGATGCGCAAGGGAATCGACGCCGACCACCTCACGTTCCTCGACGCCGGTCGCATCGCGGAGGACGCCGGTGCCGCGGCCGTCGCGCTGCACGCGCGCACCGCCGCCGAGTTCTACTCGGGCACCGCCGACTGGTCGGCGATCGCCGAGCTGAAGCAGGCGGTCACGAGCATCCCGGTGCTCGGCAACGGCGACATCTGGAGCGCGGCCGACGCCGTGCGGATGATGGACGAGACCGGATGCGACGGCGTCGTCGTGGGGCGCGGATGCCTCGGCCGACCGTGGCTGTTCGGTGAGCTCGCAGCGGCGTTCGGAGCCGACGCGCCGGTGGTCGACGCGAACCTCGGCTTCGTCGCGCAGGCGTTCCGCCGTCACGCCGAGCTGCTCGTGGAGTTCTTCGAGGACGAGGACCGCGGATGTCGCGACATCCGCAAGCACGTCGCGTGGTACTTCAAGGGCTACCCGGTCGGCGGCGACCTGCGCGCGAGCCTCGCCACCGCCTCGAGCCTCTCCGAGATCGATGATCTGCTCGCTCAGCTCGACCACGACGCGCCGTACCCGGGTGCCGCGGCCGAGGGGCAGCGCGGGCGCGCCGGCTCGCCCAAGCGTCCGGTGCTGCCCGAGGGCTGGCTGGAGTCACGCGAGATGGGCGAGCAGGCCAGCTGCGAGCTGCAGGAAGCGGAGCTGGACACCAGTGGTGGCTGACGGCATCCGCCCGCTGCCGGATCGGCCCGGGGGCTACGACGAGCGCGACGCCGAACGCTTCTTCGCCGAGCGGCACCGCTCGGAGCGCGACGACTTCGCGCGCGACCGCGCGCGCGTGCTCCACTCGGCGGGGCTGCGGCGGCTGGCGGCCAAGACGCAGGTGCTGAGCCCCGCGAGCACGGCCGACTTCGCGCGCAACCGCCTCACGCATTCCCTGGAGGTCGCGCAGATCGGGCGCGAGCTCGCCATCGCGCTGGGCCTGTCGGCCGACGTGGTCGACACCGCCTGCCTGAGCCATGACCTCGGTCATCCGCCGTTCGGGCACAACGGCGAGCGCGCGCTCAACGAGTGGGCCGAGCACATCGGCGGCTTCGAGGGCAACGCGCAGTCGTTGCGCATCCTGACGCGGCTCGAGGCGAAGGTGCTCGACGCCCGCGATCACTCGGTCGGTCTCAACCTCACGCGTGCCAGCTTGGATGCGACGTGCAAGTATCCGTGGACGGTCGACAACCCGCTGCCCGACCCGGGCGGTCGCCTCAAGTTCGGCGTGTACCCCGAGGACGAGGCCGTCTTCCACTGGATGCGCGAGGGGGCGCCTGGCCGGCTGCGCTGCATCGAGGCCGAGGTCATGGACCTCTCCGACGACATCGCCTACTCGGTGCACGACTTCGAGGACGCCGTGGTGAACGGCTACATCGATCTGGCGGCGCTCGCGGATCCGGTCGAGCACCATCCCCTCATCGGCAAGATCCAGCAGTGGGTGGGGTACGACTACTCGCGCGAGGAGCTGGCCGACGGGCTGTACCGCCTGACGCGGCAGCCGATGTGGCTCAAGTCGTTCGACCGCTCGCGCCGCGACCTCGCGCGGCTCAAGAACCTCACGAGCGACCTGATCGGTCGGTTCGCGCGGGCTGCCGTCGCCGCGACCCGGGAGGCCTATGCCGGTCCGTCGCTCGCGCGGTACAACGCGCACGTCGTGGTGCCGCGTGTCGTGGACGTCGAGATCGCGGTGCTGAAGGGGATCATGGGCGCCTCGATCGTGACGATCGACGCCCGCAAGGGGGTCTACAAGGAGCAGCGGCGCGTGCTCAAGCGCCTCGCGAACGCCCTGTGGTCGACCGATGCGCTGTGGTCGGCGGGAGCCGACGTGCTGGAGCCGGCCTTCGCCGCTGACTTCCGCGCGGCGGAGACCGACGCCGAGCGCGCCCGTGTCGTGGTGGATCAGGTGGCCAGCCTCACCGACCAGACCGCGATCGACTGGCACAACCGCCTTGTGGGCGAGATCGATCCGGCCGAGGTGGGCATCTGGACGCCGCGCCATGCCCGGCCGGGCGTGCGGGCGCACTCCGCGACGACGCCGCTGGCGGTCGACGTGGGAGCGCGCTGATGCCGCTCATCCGGCAGAGCGACGTCGACGAGGTCAAGGCCCGCACGAACATCGCCGACATCGTGGGGGAGCGGGTCGCGCTGCGCTCGGCCGGCGTGGGCTCGCTCAAGGGGCTGTGCCCGTTCCACGACGAGAAGAGCCCCAGCTTCTACGTGCGTCCGCAGGTGGGGTATTACCACTGCTTCGGATGCGGTGAGTCGGGTGACGTCTACACGTTCCTCCGCGAGATGGACCACGTCTCGTTCACCGAGGCCGTCGAGCGGCTCGCGGGGCGGATCGGCTACACCCTGCACTACGAGGACGGCGGCGCCGCGCCCGAGACCAGCGGGCGCTCGCGACTGTTCGCGGCGAACGCCGCGGCGGCGGAGTTCTTCCGATCCCAGCTCATGAGCCCCGAGGCCGAGCCGGCCCGCCGGTTCCTCGGCGAGCGCGGCTTCGACGCCGGCGCCGCCTCGCACTTCGGCGTCGGCTACGCGCCGCAGGGGTGGGACGCGATGCTCAAGGCGCTCAGCGCGCAGGGCTTCACGCGTGAGGAGCTCACAACGGCCGGCCTGGTGTCGACCAATCAGCGAGGCGGCGTGTACGACCGCTTCCGCGGGCGGCTGGTGTGGCCGATCCGTGACGTGACGGGTCAGACGATCGGATTCGGCGCGCGCAAGCTCTATGACGACGACCAGGGGCCGAAGTACCTGAACACGCCCGAGACGCCGATCTACAAGAAGGCGCAGGTGCTCTACGGACTGGACCTCGCCAAGCGCGATATCGCGCGCGGCGACCCCAAGCGCGTCGTCGTGGTCGAGGGGTACACCGATGTGATGGCTTGCCACCTCGCGGGCGTGACCACCGCGATCGCGACGTGCGGCACGGCGTTCGGATCCGAGCACGTCACGGTGCTGCGCCGCATCATGGGCGACGACTCCGCGTCGGGCGAGGTCGTGTTCACGTTCGACGGCGACGAGGCGGGACAGAAGGCCGCCATCCGCGCCTTCGCGGAGGACAGCCGCTTCAACGCGCAGACGTATGTGGCGGTCGCGCCGGACGGGCTCGATCCATGCGATCTGCGCCTGCAGCGCGGCGACGGGGCGGTGCGGGGCCTGCTCGATCACAAGGTGCCGATGTTCGAGTTCGTCATCGACCGCCGCATCGGCGGGTTCGATCTGGCGAGCGTGGAAGGCCGCATCGGCGCGCTGCGCTCGGCAGCGCCGATCGTGGCCGCCATCCGCGATCGGATGCTGCGCGCCGGATACGAGCGCGTGCTCGCGCGCAAGCTGGGAATGGACCCCCGTGAGGTGCACGGAGCCGTGGAGCAGGCGGCGCGGCGCGCGTCGAACGGCGGTTCCAGCAAGGCCGGCCAGGGCGAGATGCGACCGGGAGGATCGCCCGAGCCGCGCCCGATGCCGGGCTCCGAGCGTCCGACGGCCTCGCCCGATTCACCCCTGCAGCGTCCGACTCTCGGCACGCTGCCGCGAACGGTCGACACGGCTCTGGAGCGAGATGCGCTGACCGGAGCGCTGCTGTACGGTCACCGCATCGACCCCGCGCTGCTCGCCCGCGCGCTGGCCATCCCGTTCCGCACGCCCGCACTCGAGGCGGTGCGCGGCAACGTCGCCGCAGCGGCCGATCGCACGCGTCCGGGATGGGCCATGACCGCGATCGACGCGGTGCGCGAGCCGTACCGGCAGCTGGCGGGAGAGCTTCTGGCCCGCGACTTCCCGGCGCGTGACGACGAACACGCGGTGGCCTCCGTCAACGACATCTGCCGCCGCCTCATCCTGCGCTCTCTGGATCAGGAGAAGAACGAGCTGCTCGGTGCCGTGCAGCGGGCCGCGCCGACCTCCGAGGAGGGTCGCGCGCTGCGTATGCGCCTGCGCGATCTCGATGTCGAGCGTCGCGCGCTCATCGACGTGGAGTGACCGGCGCGCCCGGATCACGCCCGGCAGTGGCCCCGGCTTGCCGTACCCGGCAGGATGGACGCATGTTCCGCGTTCCCGATGACCCCGTGAACGCCGTGGTCTGTCACGACCTCAGTGTCAGCCGATGGGGCCATGGGCCCGAGACCCGTGCGGTCGACGGCGTGACCTTCACGCTCAAGGCGGGGGAGACCGTCTGCGTGTCCGGCCCGACGGGGTCGGGCAAGTCCAGCCTGCTCGGCGTGCTCGCGGGGCGCAGCGACGAGGCGTTGACCGTGGCGGGCGGTGAGGCGCGAGTGTGCGGCATCTCCGTGCGCCGCAAGGGTCGCGATCGGCGCGTGCTCACGTACCGGGTCGGCTATGTGCCGCAGGGCGCCGGGGCGGCGCTACCCGCGCGTCTGACCGTGGGCGAGGCGATCGCCGAGCCGATCACGTCGCGCGATCGCCGCGTGAACAGCCGCGCAGTCTCGGTGCGGGTCGCCGCGCTGCTCGACGAGATGCACCTGCCCCTCGGCACGGCCGACCGCTTCCCGTTCGAACTGAGTGCGGGCATGCGGCAGCGGGTGGCCTTCGCGCGCGCCCTCGTGCTCGACCCGCGCCTGCTCGTGGCCGACGAGCCGCTGGCCAACATCGACCTCGAGGTACGGCACGTCATCTATGACGCCATCATGCGGCGACGGCGCGAGTGGGGCATGGCGGCGGTCATCGCCACCAACGACGAGGCGTTCGTCCGTGAGCTGGGCGCCGCGCAGCTGCGCCTGCGCGCGGGGCACGTCGTGGCCCAATCGGCCGACGGGCGGCTGCTCTGGACGCCCGACACGCCAGGGCGCACGGCCGTGTCGTGAGCACGGCTCTCGCTTTGCTAAGATTGCCTGGTTGCCCCGCGAGGGGCAGAGGAATGATCCTCGGTAGCTCAATTGGCAGAGCAGCCGGCTGTTAACCGGCAGGTTCTTGGTTCGAGTCCAAGCCGGGGAGCCAAGCAAGCCCCCTGTTCCCTTTGTTTTCAAGGGAATGGGGGGCTTCGTGCTTCCGAGAACGTGTTGCACCCGGACGAAGAATGCCGGTCAAGGGACAGATAACCGCCAGTCGGCCCTCTTCTGGAGGGTATGTCGGACGTGCCGAGGCGTATGTGCGAGCGGTCCGCTGAGGGGTCATGGACCCCACATGCACGGTATTTTCCGCAGGCGCAGCCGGCGACTCACTCGGCGGGGGCACCCAGTGCCACGCGTCGCGCGAGGGCTTGGTGGATCCGCCGAGGGGAGCGAGGATCGACGCCCCTGCGGCTCAACTCCCTGCATGCCGCAGTCGACCCAGCGACGGGGATTGGCCGGCGCGACGCGCCCTGCGGCAGGCGATGGGAACGACTCGTCATGGACGCCCGTCCTACATCGCTCAGATGTCAGAACGCTCGCCACGACAAATGCCGTGCATGTGGGGTACATGACCGCAGACAAGACCGACGAAGTGAACGAAGACCGGGCCACGGCGCGTGGAGTCCCGGAGAACCTGATCCCAAAGTATGACGAAGACGACGTGTCGGCCATCTTCCGCGTCTCCGTCCGAACAGTCCAAGGATGGCGCATCAAGGGCGGTGGTCCGGCGTACGTCAAGATCGGCGACCAAGTGCGGTACCGCCTCGGCGCCCTTCTCGACTACCTCGACGAGCGGACGGTCGGACGTGGCTAGGCCCCGGAAGGCGCCGGGAGAGCTCGGCGCGGTTGCCGTCGATCGGCGCGGGGCCCGGTTCCGTGCTCGGGCGTCAGTGCGAGACGGGGCGGGCCGCCTGGTGCCGATCAGCGTCACGGCCGATCAGGAGCACGAAGCCCGACGTCTGGTGGAAGTGCGTGCGAGGGCGATCTGGGCGGGGTACTTCATTGAGGTCACACCGGCCACTACCGTCGCCCAACTCGGCCAGATCTGGCTGGCCAGCCCGAGCGTGCAACGAAACCAGCAGAGCACCATCGAGGCTTACGAGGCGAACGTCAGGACGATCCTCAGCCCCCGCATCGGCGCTGTGCCCGTGAAGTCGCTTACCCCCGGGTTCCTCAATAGGTTCATCCAGCAGTTGGCGCTGGAGAAGTCGTCCTCCTATGCCTCCAAGGCTCGAAAGACACTCAGTCAGATGCTCAACGTCGCGGTGCAGCAGGGGGTGTTCGAGCACAACCCCGTCAGCACCGTTGCCCGAATTCGCCACGAGGAACGGGATTTCCTGTCGCTGGAAGTGGATCAGGTCCCCCTCGCGCTCGCCCTCATGAGTCAATGGAAGGGCAAGAACCCCGACCGCCGAGGAGGAGTGCGTCCCAACACCACTCTCCTCATCGACACCGCGTTGATCACGCTCGGAAGCAGCAGCCGACCGGGGGAGGCACTGGCCATCAGGCGTAGCGATGTGCGGTTCACGGCTCGCGGCCGTTTGCAGCTCCGGATCGGCGGGACGGTCAGCCACACCACCAAGCACGGGAACGTCCGGAAAGACTCACCCAAGAAGGCGCGCCAGCGCCGGTGGATCACCGTGCCGACCTTCACCGCAGCCGTGCTCCGTCGTCGGCTGGCCGAGTACGTTGACAACGATGACGAGCTCTTGTTCGCCACCAAGAACGGCACGCCGTACGCCGTCAACCACCTTGAACTGCTGTATCGCAGGTTCCGCGAGGCGAACGATGTCGAGCTGAGGGCGATCGGCATCGACAACGTGCACCTCTTCACGCCGAAGGTGTTCCGGAAGACCGCGGCGTCGATCGTCGAGGACGATGCGAACATCGATCTCGCGCGACGGTTCCTCGGCCATGCAGACGAGCGCACTACGCGTAACCACTACCTGCCCCCGGAGGACACGGTGCCTGAGGTAACGGCAGAGATCCTCGCGCGCGCTTTCGCCGACATCGGCGACGTGGATGACCTGCGCTGCATGTAGCGCCGTCGGGGCGAGTGGCGGCTCCCGTGCATCACGAGCCGCCGCTCGGACCCGGGATTCGCGCTCTGTTGCGCCCGCCGACCACGTGGTACGACAAGAGGCCCGTCACGTTAGTACCGGCGCGTCAAAGTCGCTAGCGTGAGCACGCTGACGGGTGAAGTATCGCTAGATTCAGCAGGAACGATGGGTGGATGAGCAGCGAGGAGCGAGAATTCCCGCGGGAGATGCAGCCGCGCTACGACGAGGTCGACGTGGCGCGGATCCTCCGGGTGTCAGTCCGCACGGTCCAAGCGTGGCGGCTGCGGCGAACTGGGCCTTCATTTGTGCGGATCGGTACCCACGTGCGCTATACGGAGCGGGCGCTCCTCGACTACATCGAAGCCCGAACGGAGAAGCACGAGTAAGCGATGAGCATCCCGTGAGTGGCAGCGCCAGCACGGAGCTGTCCGAGCTCACCTCCTGGGGGCGCCCGGGACGCTACCCGCGACAACCTCGAGCGGCACGAACTAGGCTCATCGAGCTGAAACCGGATGCTGCAGCCGTTCTCATCCGAACAAGGAACTAGGGGTAGCCAGTCTGGAGGGTCGACGGCGAAGTGATGCACGTCCCCCATTTCGAGTTCACAGCGGGGCGCTCCGGAATGGTGTGCCCGTCGGTGCAGAAGTCGCCCGATGACGATAAGACTGACGTCTGAGGTCGTGTCCATCACGGTTCTATAGCGGTAGAGGGTCGGTCAGCCAGCGACCATGGCGCTCCAGCACATACTTTGCGCATGCCCCGCGGTGTTGAGGCGGGTACGAGAGCCTCCGGCCGCCGTGCATGTGTAGTGCATGAGCGATCGCGATCAGCCACCTCTCCCCTCCGACCTACTCCCGCGCTACAGCGAAAGGGAAGTCGCTGCGATGCTGTTCGTCTCCGTACGTCGGCTTCAGAACTGGCGGTTCTACGGACGCGGTGGCCCCGCCTACGTCAAGATCGGCGGCAGCGTCCGATATTGCGAGCGTGACATCGTCGAGTTCCTCGAGCGGCATACAGTGCGATAGTGGTGAAGCGTGCTCCTCCAGGAGTGGCGTGTTGCCGTCGGCGGAGCGGAGCGTCGTCCACCGCAAGCGCACCAAGCACCTACCCACCTCGATGTCGTCGATGCTCAGATCGGTCGCCTGACTGCGCCGGACAGTGCGGAAGCCTCCGCTGGTGCTGCCAACAGCACCGCCGGCGGAGGCACACCGTCACCCCCACCATGTCCATCGGCACAGATTCTGCTCGCCGAGCCTCGCCGAGCCTGGAGCTGCCCTGAGGTGCATGGTCCTCGCTCCATCCCTGCGGGCTCTCGTCCGGGGGCAACGCTGCTCAACGTCCCGACGGCGAGCCTCTAAGCAGGAGCCGTTGACGGTTTCGCGGCTCAGCATCACGTCTGCAGGGCGGGCGGCGGTGGCTGCGACGACTTCCTCGTCGGCGGCAAGTCCTTCGGGTCACCAGTCGCGCCCGCGCCTGCTGGCGTGAAAGCCCATCGACGGGGCGCCGCCGAAGCTCAGGAACGACACGGAAGCGGAGGCCCGCGGGAGAGTGCCCAGACGGCGTCGCTCAGCCGTTTGCTCCCGCGGTGGTCACCCGCGGAATCGAGTTCGCCCTTCCGCGGCCAGTCGATGGATCCAATCCGGGGTGCGGTCGCCTAGCCTCCGGTCGGCTTCTACGTGGATCTCGGCGGCCAGCCATCGCGCCCGGTCGGAGCGACGCCGCGCGCACGCAGTGCGGGTGGCGTCCGCGACCGTCTCGGCAGTCACGTCCACGCCTCGGGCTCTGAGAGCCGCTGCAAGCCTGGCCGGATCGATCGACATGCGGCCATCGTGCACGCCACAGGCGGCTTCAGCAACACTGGAGCATGCCCCGCGTGAAACCCCTGCCCGTGCTCGAGTCGGCGGAGACGTTCGACCTTCCCGACGACCAGGTCCTCGTCCTCGGTGACACGCACGGCTCGACGCTGTGGGCGCACCGGCTGCGCGACCGTGGCTGCCCGAGATGCTCGCTGCCGAGCCCGCTCCGGTGAGGACGGTCTTGTCGCTCGGCGACTGGGGGTACTGGCAGAAGCACCGGCTCGACCAGTTCGACTCCCTGCTTCGACGCAGCGGCATCGCACGCGCGCTGATCACGCTCGGCAACCACGAGGAGTACGACCGGGTCGCGCAGGCGTTCGATGACGCACCGGCGGGGCACGCGGTTCGCATCAGCCCATACGTGTGGATCCTGCCTCGGCCCTTCCGGTTCACAAACGGCGGCAGAAGCGTGCTGTCGTTCGGTGGCGCAGCTTCCGTCGATGTGCGGTCGCGGCGTGAAGGCGTGGACTGGTGGCCGGACGAGATGCCGAGCGAGGAGCAGGCCGCCGCAGCGATCGGCGGTGGCCCCGCGGAGGTTATGGTCACTCACGACTGTGTCGAGGGCAGCGGCGTCGCGGTTGTCGAAAACCTGCTCGCATCCAACCCACTGGGGTAGCCCGAGAGCTCCCAGGCGTACTCAGCCACGTCCCGCGCCCGCGTCACGGCGGTCTGGAACGCCGTCCGCCCCCAGCTGCTGCTTCACGGACACATGCATGCGCGCGGCACGGGCGTCACCGGCGACGGCCGCCGCGTCGAGTCGCTTGCCTGCGATGAGATGCCGGGCAGCGTCGCCCTGCTGCGCCTCGACGACCTCAGCGTGACCGACCTCAACGGCGGCTGGCTGCGGTGACGGCATCCTCAGTGAGCGGCGGGACGATGACACTGGCGTCGCGCGGCACTAAGTGCTCGACGCGGGCTCATACAGGCGGGGCAGGGACGGTATGCGACTCGCAATGGGCGGCTGCCAGCGGCACGTCGTGCAACGCTGATTGACTTGCGTGGTGGCCACCCGAAACCAAGTCGTACGCCTGGTGCGACAGGATGCTGGCCTCTCCCAGAGGGAACTCGCACGCCGGCTCGGCACGTCGCGGTCCGTCCTCTCGGCGATCGAGTCTGACCAACGCGACGTCAGCGACGACGTGTACGAAGCGATTCTGAGGGCGGCAAGAGCGCGCCCCAGCGTACTTCTCGCCGCGCACCGTGACGAGTTGCTCAGTCTTGCCGCACGCTACGGTCTGACACAGCTTCGCGTTTTCGGCTCCGCAGCGCGAGGCGATGACGGCCCAGGCAGCGACGTCGATATCCTCGCTCATCTCGATGACCAGCACCGTGGTCGTCCGCTGCACGTCTTCGGCTTCTCCCAGGACGCGGAGCGAATCCTGGGGTTCTCGGTCGACCTCGTCCTCGACGACTCGGTCGGCGACGCTATGGCGCAGATTCTCGACGAAGCAATTCCCCTCTGACGATCCTCGACGGTGACGTTCACCGCTGACGACAAGCTCATCAGTGGACGCCCGCTTGCCTCCAGGGCCACCGCGGATCCGCCGGGCATGCTCTACCGGCTTCACTGCTGCGGGTAGGGGACTGCCCGGAACGCGAGTTGGGCTAATGGCGTCGTAGTTGGGGCTCGGTTGCTGAACAGAGCGAACGTGTTCGGATAGGGCACCTTCACCGGACAAGTATGCGAACACCCTTTATGAGACGGGCCAACCTACGGAATCTCGTGACGCCAGCAGGACTCTTGGCTGCTCATAGAACGACCGGCTTACGAACACTCGTCCAGCTGTCGACCATGCTGTCGCGCATGGTGACTGGCTTCGTGTATCTCGACGGCTCTCGAGTGAGCCGTCGGCGCATGCGTCGCTGATCCCAGACACTCGGCGCACCCAGAGCCCAAGGTGAGGACCATCCGGTCCTCACCTCTTGCTTTCTACGAGAGCGGGTCTGCTGGGAGTTCTCCGGTCGCACACTCGAGGGAGAACCCATGACCACGCTCGACCAGGTACTCGAACATCTGAGCCGCAGGACTGACCAGAGCTACGGTCGCGACGATCTGCGCGACCGACTCGTCGCTGGACGGCCCCTCCGGATCAAGTTCGGCGTCGACTGCACCGCGCCCGACCTGCACCTCGAACATGCGGTGAATCTCTGGATGATGCGGTACCTGCAGGATCTCGGTCAGGTGGTTGTGTTCCTTCTCGGCGACATAACAACCCGGATCGGCGACCCAACGGGTCGCAGCACGACCCGACCGGTTCTCACTGCTGAACAGATCGAACGCAACGCGCAGGCATTTCTCGAGCAAGTGAGCATGGTTCTGCGTAAGGAGCCCGCGGTGCTCGAGATTCGACGAAACGCCGAGTGGTTCGACACCATGCCGATCACGGAACTACTCGGTGAGCTCAGCCTGGTGCCCCAAGGGCGGCTGATGAGCCGGGACATGTTCCAGAGCCGTGTCGAGGAGCGTCGCGAGATCGCGATGCATGAGCTGATCTACCCCGTACTGCAGGGCTTCGACAGCGTTGCGTTGCGGTTGGATATAACGCATCGTCGGATCCGACCAACTGTTCAATGGGACCATGGGGCGGGAGCTCCAGGCCAAGCATGGACAGCTACCGCAGACCGTCATCACGAGCACACTCACGCCCGGCTCGACGGCGGGCCAAAGCAGTCGAAGTCGTTGGGCAACTACGTTGGACTCGCGCAACCCGCTGAGGAGAAGTTCGGAAGGCTCATGACGCTGAACGACGATCTCATCGGTCTGTGGGCAAAGGTCTACACAGAGCTGCCTTTCGCAGATGTAAGTGAACTCGCGCGCCGCGCCAGCCTCGGCGGTGTCCAAGCCCGCGACGCCAAGTTGGATCTGGCGGAAGCGATCGTCGCACGCCACCACGGCGCATCCCCTTCCTCAGCGTGCTCTCCGATGGCGGGCTCCCCACGAGCATGCCGCAACTGCGTGTGCCGCAGCACGTGACGCTGCTTGACCTCGTCCAAGCCGCGCGCCCAGAACTGACACGGTCACCGGCGCGGAGACTGATCGCCGAAGGCGGTGTGCGCATCAACGGGATGAAGTGCCTCGACGTCGAGGAGCTGGCTTCCGTCCGGACACACGACGTGCTTCAGGCGGGGCGTCGACGCTGGTTCAAGCTCGCTGTGAACGGCAGCTGAGGGATACGGGAGAGGGTCCGGGGCTAAGCCGATCTGGGCGCACTTGCGAGGGCGGCAGCGAACTGGTCGCGCTTGCCCGGCTGGTTCATCGCGAGAGGCGACGGGTGCCAGGTTTCGATGACGTCGACGGGCGGGTGCCGCAGCGAGCTTGCGATGTGAGCCCGCCAGCCTTGCTGCGCGATCCTGCCGGCGAGGATCACCGTGGTGAGCTTGGGAAGCAGGCCCATCAGTTCGAGCAGGGACGCGGCACCCTCACCGAGTTCCGACTTCGTCGGCTTGACGGACGCCGGGCCCAGATACCAGGGCACGATGTTCCACAGCATGCATCCACTGTGAAGCCCGGCGTCCGACCGTGCCTGCCAGATGTTGGCGGCGGTGGCGTCGTCGTTGTCGACGGAGATGAACCCGGACCCCGGGCGGATGTTGCTCGCGTTCGTCATCGGACCCGGCGCTTCGAGGACGAAGAGCACCCGGGCGTCGACGCCGGCGTCCGCGGGATCGATGTGAGGAACGACCTTCCCGGGGCTCATCGCTTCGAGGCGCCGCGACCACTCGGTGAGGGGCTGCACTGCGGGCTCGCTGCCGAGCATGAGAAGTCGTTCTTCGATGCGATCGCGGGCACGGAAGCCGCGCGGCTCGGTAAGGAACACCCCCGAATGCTACCGATCGGGCGGTTCGCTCGGCCCCGGATACGACGACACCGCCCTGGCCTTGTCGAAGCCGGGAGGGACGGTTCTTTGAGTCACTGCTCGAGGGCGGACGTGCCGTGGCCACGGAAGCCGAGGAGCGTGAGTCGAGCTCCTGAGTGAGTTGGTGGGAAGTACTTCGTCGGGAAAGCACCTGATTAGACGACTATTGGGGCTCCGGCTCGCGCGCCGCTCAGCTTGTTCCGGTCGCGCGAATCGACCGAGTCCCGACGTCAAGTGTCGGTGGTTCGCCGATAGCCTGAGAGCCCGAGTAAACCGCACTGATGAACGCGCGTCGTTGCGCAAGGAGAACTACGGAATGCCGCCGATCACCAAAGAAACCCAGCGTGCCGAGCTGCACAAGACGATCTGGCGCATCGCCAACGACCTGCGGGGCTCGGTCGACGGCTGGGACTTCAAGAGCTACGTGCTCGGCATGCTGTTCTACCGCTTCATCTCCGAGAACCTGACCGCCTACATCAACAAAGGCGAGCACGAGGCTGGGGACGCCGCCTTCGACTACGCGCACCTCGACGACAAGCAGGCTGAGTTCGCGCGTAGCGAGGTGGTGGCTGAGAAGGGCTTCTTCGTCCTCCCGAGCGAGCTATTCGCCAACGTCCGCAAGCGCGCGGCACAGGACGAGAACCTCAACGAGACGCTCGAGCGCGTGTTCAAGAACATCGAAGGCTCGGCGCTCGGCACTGACTCCGAGGACGACCTGAAGGGGCTGTTTGACGACCTCGACGTCAACAGCAACAAGCTCGGCGCCACGGTCGCCCGTCGCAATGAGAAGCTCGTGAAGCTTCTCGACGCCATCGGCGACCTGCCCCTGGGGCGCTTCGAGGACAACTCGATCGACCTCTTCGGCGACGCCTACGAGTACCTGATGCAGATGTACGCGGCCAACGCCGGAAAGTCCGGCGGTGAGTACTACACGCCGCAGGAGGTCTCCGAGCTACTGGCGCGCATCACGGTGTCGGGTAAGAAGTCGGTCAACAAGGTCTACGACCCGGCCGTCGGCTCGGGCTCACTGCTGCTGAAGTTCGCCAAGGTGCTCGGCAAGAATAACGTCCGCCAGGGCTTCTACGGCCAGGAGATCAACCTGACCACGTACAACCTCGCGCGAATCAACATGTTCCTGCACGACATCAACTACGCCGACTTCAACCTCGCGCACGGCGACACGCTGATCGACCCGGCTCACTGGGACGACGAGCCCTTTGAAGCGATCGTCTCCAACCCGCCCTACTCGATCAAGTGGGAGGGTGACGCCAATCCGCTACTCATCAACGACGAACGCTACGCGCCCGCCGGTGTGCTCGCGCCGAAGTCGAAGGCCGACCTCGCCTTCACGATGCACATGCTCAGTTGGCTCGCCGTGAACGGCACGGCGGCCATCGTCGAGTTCCCTGGCGTGCTCTACCGCGGGGGCGCGGAAGCGAAGATCCGCAAGTACCTGATCGACAACAACTACGTTGACGCCGTCATCCAGCTACCCGCGGATCTCTTCTTCGGCACCACCATCGCGACCTGCATCCTGGTGTTGAAAAAGTCGAAGAAGTCCAACGATGTGCTGTTCATCGACGCTTCAGCGGAGTCCGACCGTATCGGCAACAAGAACAGGCTGACCCCAGATCACCAGCGGAACATCCTCGGTGCATACGAGCTCCGCGAAGATGAAGACCACTTCGCCAAGCTCGTCAGCAATGAGCACATTGCGGGGGCCGATTACAACCTCTCCGTCTCGTCCTATGTGGAGGCAGAGGACACGCGCGAAGCCATCGACATCGCGGTGCTCAACAGCGAGCTTGAGCAGATCGTCGCACGTCAGGTCGAGCTCCGCGCTGCGATCGACGAGATCGTCGCAGACCTGGAGGTGGGGGGACATGAGGTTGTCTGATCTTCTCTCGAAGGCTCCTGATGTAGCTACATCGGCTCAGGTCGAAGGCTTTCTTGGCGACCGTCAGCTTGGATGGGGGAAGCACAAGAGGATCAGGGTTGGAAAGGTCATCCACAACTTCCAATGCCGTTCTTGTGGAGACGTGCGTCCCTTTGAGTCAGGCGAGGAGCTCTCCTGCCTTGGGGTGAGCAACGAGCAGGTCAGCATTGACGCGACCTTGCGTTGCATGGTGTGCGGGGCGTCGGTTGAGACATGGTTCCTGGTGGCGGCCAAGGGCCCGATCAACTCGCGGGCGCCTGAAGTGCGCGTCGAGCGGTACACCGAGAATCTTCGGGACCGCGCAGAGCGCGCCGGCGCGCCACAGGGCCCGTTCGCGGATTTAATCAACCGTGCACAGCTTGCCTATGAAAACGGCCTCGGTGCGGGCGCCGTTATCTACCTTCGCAAGATCTTCGAGAAGGTCACTTGGGAGGTTGCAGAGATCGTGGGCGTCGAAACGAAGAAGCCGAACGGCAATCCACGCCCGTTCGCCGCTGTGCTTGAACAGGTCAACAATCTCCGTAGCATCATTCCCCAGCGTTTCTCTAGCGATGGATATCAGCTCTTCAAGGAACTGAGCGGCATCATCCACGGTGACTCGGGGGAAGCCGAGGCGCTGCAGAAGTTCAAACCGTGCCTTCAGTTGGTTCTTGGTGTTGTCGACGAGGTCAGCCGGGACAACATGTTCGCGCAGGCGATCGACGAGCTGGGCTGGAACGTCGACAACGTCGATGAGATCGCGGGAGAGGGGGCCGCTTCATGAGCTACGTTGAAGAGCTGATCGCACAGTTGGCTCCTAACGGCGTCGACCGCAAAGCCCTCGGCGAGGTCGGTACTCTCATTCGCGGCAACGGACTGCAGAAGTCTGATCTTCGTGACGAGGGTGTGCCCGCGGTGCACTACGGGCAGATCCACACCTTCTACGGTGTATCGACGGCCGAGACGAAGTCGTTTACAGACGAAGCTATCGCCGTCAAGCTTCGCCACGCGAAGCCGGGTGACCTCTTGATTGCCACCACCAGCGAGGACGATGACGCTGTTGCGAAGGCCACCGCATGGCTTGGCGCCACAGACGTCGTTCTGAGCGGTGACGCGTACATCTATCGGCACGAACTCAATCCGATGTACGTTGCTTACTTCTTTCAATCGACGTCCTTCCAAGACCAGAAACGTCGCTACATCTCCGGCACGAAGGTGCGTCGCATCTCAGGGGAATCCCTCGCCAAGATTCAGATCCCTGTCCCACCGACCCGGGTTCAGGAGGCGATTGTGGATATCCTTGATAGGTTCAGTGGTCTGGAAACTGAGCTTCAGGCGACGATTGATGCAGAGCTCGGGGCTCGCCGCCTTCAGTACGCGCACTTCCTCTCTTTGCTTACACGTGTCAACGGAGACGTCCCGTTGGTGCCGCTCGGAGAGATCGCGGAGTTTAAGTACGGCTACACCGATAAGGCGTCGCTGTCGGGAACGCATCGCTTCATCCGGATCACGGATATAGGATCGCATGGTCGCCTTCTGGCTGATGGCGCGAAGTACGTGAGCCCGGAGGGAAGCGCCGACGAGTATCTTGTAAAGGTCGGTGACCTGCTGATGGCTCGTACCGGTGGCACGTTCGGAAAGACCATGCTGTTCGACTCCGAAGAGCCGTCGGTCTACGCGTCATTTCTTATCCGCATTAGGTTTCCGGACGGAACTCTGCTTCCCGCCTACTACTGGTACTTCGCGCAAAGCACAGCGTACTGGGATCAGGCCAACGCCCTGGTGAGCACAGGCGGCCAGCCTCAGTTCAACGCGAACGCACTCAAGCGCGTAATCGTTCCGGTTCCATCCACGGGCGCCCAGCAGAAGGTCGTCGAGCGGCTTCGCCGACTTGAGTCGGCGGCGACGGAGTTGAATGACTCTCTTGTAAATGAGCGTGCGGCTCGTCGCCGGCAGTACGAGCACTACCGCGACCGACTCTTCACCTTCAAGGAGCTCGCAAGATGAGCGACGCCGCTGCTCGCAGGTACGACCCAATCGCCGTCTCGGCTGAGAGCACGGTCGTTTCGGAGTACATCGCGGACGCTCACGAAGCCACGGCTTATCAGTCGGAGGCCGACCTCGAGCGCGAGATGGTTCGCCTGCTGCAGGGCCAGGCGTATGAGTACCTCCCGATCACCTCGGAGGCTCAGCTGGTCGCAAACCTGCGCGCCCAGTTGGAAGCCCTCAACGAGATCACGTTCTCGGATCCGGAGTGGGAGACCTTCTTCAGGACGAAGGTGGCTGGTCAGAACGACGGCATTGTCGAGAAGACGGTGCGCGTGCAGGAGGACCACATCCAAGTCCTGAAGCGGGACGATGGCTCCACACGGAACGTCACGTTCATCGACAAGAAGAGCGTTCACAACAACCGCCTCCAGGTCATCAACCAGTACGAGATCGCCCAGGGCGACGAGAGCGACGGCGGCGGCAACTACGCCAACCGCTACGACGTCACCGTGCTGGTCAACGGCCTCCCGATGGTGCACATCGAGCTGAAGCGCCGCGGCGTCGACATCCGCGAGGCGTTCAACCAGATCAACCGGTACCAGCGCGATAGCTTCTGGGCTGGCTCCGGCCTCTTCGAGTATGTCCAGCTGTTCGTGATCAGCAACGGGACGCTGACGAAGTACTACTCCAACAGCACCCGCGCGAAGCACCTCAAGGAAGCTAGCGCCAAGCCGGGTCGCGGCAAGAAGTCGAGCAATTCGTTCGAGTTCACCTCGTGGTGGGCAGACGCGCAGAACAAGCCGATCCAGGAGCTGACGGCGTTCGTTAAGACGTTCTTCGCCAAGCACGCCCTGCTCAACATCCTCACAAAGTACTGCGTGCTGACCGCCGACCGCGACCTGCTGGTCATGCGGCCGTACCAGATCGTGGCGACCGAGCGGATCTTGCAGAAGATCGACATCGCGACCAACTACAAGAAGCTGGGCACCATCGAAGCCGGCGGCTACGTCTGGCACACCACTGGCTCCGGCAAGACCCTGACATCGTTCAAGGCTGCCCAGCTGGCGAGCAAGCTGCCCGACGTCAGCAAGGTGCTCTTCGTCGTCGACCGCAAAGACCTCGACTACCAGACGATGCGCGAGTACGACCGCTTCGAGAAGGGCGCCGCTAACTCGAACGCTTCCACGGCCGTCCTCAAGAAGCAGCTCGAGGATCCGAACGCCCGGATCATCATCACGACGATCCAGAAGCTGTCGACCTTCATTAAGGCCAACAAGGGCCACGAGATCTACTCGGGCCACGTCGTCATCATTTTCGACGAGTGCCACCGCTCGCAGTTCGGTGACATGCACACCGACATCACGCGGGCGTTCAAGCGCTACAACCTGTTTGGCTTCACCGGCACGCCGATCTTCTCGGCCAACGCCGGCGCCGGTGGCAACCCGCAGCTGCGCACCACCGAGCAGGCATTCGGTGAGAAGCTGCACACCTACACGATCGTCGACGCCATCATGGACAAGAACGTCTTGCCGTTCCGCATCGACTACATCAACACCGTGAAGGTCGGTAACCCGGACGACAAGCAGGTCTCGTCCATCGACCGCGAGAAGGCGTTGCTCGACTCCCGCCGCATCGGCGAAATCGTCAAGTACACGCTCGAGCACTTCGACCAGAAGACTCGACGGACCTCGAGCTACGAGCACTCCGTCGTCACGAACGTGGCGGAGTCGGTGCGCACCCGTCGTCAGGCTGAGGCGATCAAGGAGAAGAAGCGCGTCCGTGGCTTCAACGCCCTGTTCGCGACTGCCTCTATCGATGCCGCGCAGCGGTACTATCTCGCGTTCAAGGAGCGCCAGGAATCGCTGATGCCGGACCAGCAGCTCAAGGTCGGCGTCATCTTCAGCTATGGCGCCAACGAGGCGACCGACGACGGCATCCTCGACGACGAGGCGTTCGACACCGAAGCGCTCAGCGGCGGAGCCCGCGACTTCCTCGAGTCGGCGATCGCCGACTACAACGCGATGTTCGGGACGAGCTACGACACCAGCGCCGACAAGTTCCAGAACTACTACAAGGACCTGTCGCAGCGGATGAAGAACCGCGAGATCGACCTGGTCATCGTGGTCAACATGTTCCTGACTGGCTTCGACGCCACCACCATGAACACGCTGTTCGTCGACAAGAACCTGCGCTCGCACGGCCTCATCCAGGCGTACTCGCGCACCAACCGCATCCTGAACTCCATCAAGACGTACGGCAACATTGTTGCCTTCCGCGACCTCGAGGAGGAGACGAACGCCGCCCTCGAGCTGTTCGGAAACAAGGACGCCCGCGGCGTTGTGCTGCTCAAGCCGTACGGCGAGTACTACGCCGAGTATGCCGAGAAGGTCATCAAGCTTCTGCAGGCCTACCCGCTCGGGCAGGCCATCGTCGGCGAGACCGCGCAGAAGGACTTCATCGGGCTGTTTGGTGCCATCCTGCGGCTGCAGAACATCCTGACCTCGTTCGACGAGTTCGCCGGCCAAGACCCGCTCGCTGAGCGCCAGGGGCAGGACTACCGCTCTGTCTATCTCGACCTCTACGCCGAGTTCCGCAAGGGCCGTGACAGCGACAAGGAGACGATCAACGACGACGTCGTCTTCGAGATCGAGCTCGTCAAGCAGGTCGAGATCAACGTCGACTACATCCTCATGCTGGTCGAGAAGCTCCGCAGCGAGAAGGGCGACGGCGAGGACAAGGAGATCCGCGCTCAGATCACCCGTGCCGTCGACGCCAGCCCGAGCCTGCGCAGCAAGCGTGACCTTGTGGAGAGCTTCGTCGACTCCGTCTCTGTAGACGGCGCGGTGGATGAGCAGTGGCAGGCGTTCGTCGAGGCGAAGCGTCAGGCCGAGCTGCAGGCGATCATTGAGCAGGAGAACCTCAAGCCTGACCAGACACGGGCGTTCGTCGATAGGGCCTTTCGTTACGGCCAGCTTCGAACCAGCGGTACTGAGATCACCCGGATCCTGCCGCCCGTGTCGCGCTTCAACCGCGAGGCCGGGCACGGCGAGAAGAAGAAGCGCGTGGTCGAAGCGTTGACGCGGTTCTTCGAGAGGTTCTTCGGGCTGGGCGCTGGAGGTGAGCAATGAGGCTCGTGAAGGCGAAAGTTCACGGATTCGGACGTCTCGCTGATGGCGTAGTGAACCTCGATCACAAGGTCATCGCCATCGTCGGCCCGAACGAGGCTGGCAAGACAACGCTTCTCAAGGCACTCGCATACACAGTCGACAACGATGCGGAGCTCTCCAAGCCCGAACGATCGCGCGGAATGGACGTGCCGGATGATGCCACCGTCGTTACCGTTCGCTACTTGCTCGATGATGACGACCGAAAGGCTGTCGAAGGACTCGATCTCGAAGAGCTTCCCCGCGCGGTCTCGTTCTCGCGTCGAGCGTCAGGTGGTCGCACAATGGTCGGCGTCGAGCCGGTGCCAGTGAAGGCGCTGCAACCGCTCGAACAAGCCGTCGCGAAGCTCCGAGCCGTAGCTTCGGAGAAGGCCTGGGAGGTTCTTGCATACGCGCCGCCTCAAGAGGACGACGAGGACGCCGAACCTCGCGACGAACGCCGTGTTGCGCTCCAGGATGTCGTTCGGTCTGTTGTGGAAGGGTTCCTGGCGGATGTCGGCGAAGGCGGCGTACGCGGCGCCGCAGATGCGGCAGCCGACGACCTTCGCACCGCCGTCGCTGAACTTGAGGAGTACGGCCTCGGCGAGGAGCTTCGTGAAGCGGTTTCGTCAGTTCTTGAGTGGGTTGACCGGGAAGACCCCGCGCCTGTGGTGAGGAATGCGCTGTACAAGCGTGCGCCGAGCATTCTCCTGTTCAGTCAAGCCGATCGGACCCTGTCCTCGACGTACACGCTGAGCAAGCAACTCGTCGCCGCTGTACCTGCGGCGCTCGCGAACCTTACGGGAATGGCTGAGCTCGACCTCGAGCAGCTTTGGGCTACGTACGCCTCGGAAGACATCGGCCTGCGCGAGACTCTTGTCGAGGGCGCGAATCAGGTGCTGGCGAGAAAATTCCGCGCCGCGTGGAAACAATCGCAGATCACCGTTCATCTGAAGACCGACGGGCAGAACCTGCTCATCCTCATCAAGCAAGACGGCAAGAACATCACGCAGTTCGACGAGCGAAGCGCAGGCCTCAAGATGTTTGTCGCCCTAGTCGCCTTCCTCGCAGTACGCGGCGAAACCACGCCGCCTATTCTTCTGATTGACGAGGCGGAGACGCACCTGCATATCGATGCGCAGGCCGACTTGGTCACCACGTTCATGACCCAGCGTCAGGCAGCAAAGATCATCTACACGACCCACTCGCCTGCGTGCCTGCCGCCGGACCTCGGCACCAACATCCGCGCGGTCGTTCCCGACCCGGCGAACCAGGCGCGCAGCCTCATCAAAAGCAGCTTCTGGGACGGGTCGGCGGGCTTCGCTCCGCTCCTTCTCGCCATGGGCGCAGGGGCGGCCGCGTTCTCGTCCGCGCGGTTCGTCGTGCTCGGCGAAGGCGCGTCCGAGATGATTCTGCTGCCCTCGCTCATCAAGGCAGCCATTGGGCACGAAGACCTCGAATACCAGGTCGCACCCGGCCTCTCCGAGGCTCCGACGGAGACGTACGGCGACCTCAACTTGGCCGGTGCGCGAGTGGCCTATCTGGTTGACGATGACTCCGGTGGGCAGGAGCGCCGCCGCAAGCTCGTCGCCGGCGGCGTGCCGGAAGAACGAATCGTGTCGCTCGGCGCTCTCACGCTCGAGAACCTGCTCGACGCCGGAGCCTACGGCGAGACGCTCGGGAGGCTCTTCGCCGAGTCGAACCCGGGCGTCACGGTGCCCGCGCTGCCGAAGATGCCGGACCCGAAGGGTCGCGTCTGGCCCCGCGTCATCAAGGAGTGGGCCGGAAAGAGTGGTTTGCGCGAACCGAGCAAGCGCGCAATTGCCGCGCGGCTCGTGGAAGAAGGATTGGCCCGCCCGAGCGAGTTCGGAGCGGAAGTCCTCCGCGAACTCCACGGCAAGCTGGAACGAACGCTGAAGAACGGACCGAGGAGCGCGAATTGAGACTGAACCGGCTCAAGGTTGAGAACCACAGGCGGTTGCAAGATGTCGAGATTGAGATTCGCGACCACCTGGTGCTCGTCGGACCGAACGACGTCGGCAAGTCCTCGCTGCTGCGTTGCCTCGACCTCGTGCTCGGAGCGAGCACTGCCCAGCTCTACTCGGCCATCACGGCCGACGACTTCCGCGACGCCGGAGCGCCCTTCGCCGTCGAGGTGGAACTGACCGGATTCTCTGAGGACGAGAAGGCGCTGTTCCCTGATGAGGCCACTGTCGACCCGGTAGCCAAGGAGCGGTCGCTCATCATCAGGCTGAGCGCGGACATCGACGAGAACGACACGGTGTCGATCGCGCGCGTTGCGCCCCACGCTGGCCACGGGCGGCAACTTTCCCGCGACCAGCTAGCCGGCCTCGGCTGGAAGTTCCTGAGCGCCACGTCGCAGACCCGGGACCTCCGCGAGGGGCGCAAGACGCCGGTCGATGAGCTGCTGGCGACGGTCGAGCTCGGCTCCGAGAAGGCTGCGTTCGAAGAGGCTGCCGAGCAGTTCCAGAAGGCGCTGACCGCGTCCGAAGCACTGGGCCATATCCGCGATTCGCTCGCCGCGCAGCTGTCCAAGGCGCTTCCCAAGACCATTGGCACGGACGACCTGAGTTTCGTCAGCGGTGCATCCGCCGAAGACGATCTGCTGAGCGACGTCCGGCTGCAGGTAGCCAAGGACGGCGAACCGCACGCGCTCTCGGAGCAGTCCGATGGGACGCGCGCGATGTACGCTATCGCCCTATATGACCTTATGAGTGTCGGCGCCAACGTCGTCGGCATCGACGAGCCCGAGGTACATCTGCACCCGACGGGTCAGCGCACCCTGGCACGGCTGCTGCGTGACGGTGCTAATCAGAAGGTCATCGCCACCCACTCGTCCGACATTGTGGGAGCATTCGACCCGGACTCGATTCTGACTGTGAAACCCGGCGGACGAGTCGTCCAACCGACGGCTGGCTTCCTCTCCTCCGATGAACGGATGTTCGTGCGCTGGTGGGTGCGGGACAGGCTCGAACCGCTCACGGCCCGCCGGGTCGTGGCGGTCGAAGGCACTTCAGACCGCGTCATCCTGGAACGGGCTGCTGAAGTCACTAACCGGCAGCTGGACCGGCTCGGCGTTTCCGTCCTAGAAGTCGACGGCTCGGGCGAGATGGGGCCGGTGGAGAAGCTGTTCGGCCCGAACGGTTTCGACATCCCGATGTCGTTGCTCATCGACGAGGATGCGGAATCCGACATGGCCAAGCACCTCGGGGTCCCGTCCGAAGAACTCAACTCGCGCTCGGTCTGGGTCTCCCGCAAGGACCTCGAGGCAGAGTACGTCGCGGCTCTCGGCCCGGAAGCTGTCCAAGAGGCGCTTGCAGGTTGTGGCTATTTCTCCGCGACATTCCTCCGGAGGCTGCAACCCACAGGCGAAGGCGGCGAGTTTACCGCTGTTGACGTCGCCGGGTTTTGCCGCCTCGACAGCAAGACAAAGGTAAGAGCTGCGCTCGCCGTCGCGCCGCTGCTCACGGCGCAGAGCGCGGCGAAAATCCAGAGCATCGAGAGCCTCCTGAGCGAGATTGCGGAATAGATGCTGCAGCCGACCGAGGCCCAGCTCGCAATCCGAGACGCCACGACACCCAACCTGCTCGTCATCGCGCCCGCCGGTTGCGGAAAGACGGAGGCGCTGGCGCTGCGGATCCAGGGCATGCTCAAGAGAGGCGACGTATCGGCGCCGCGCAGGGTGCTTGTCGTCACCTTCTCGAATCGCGCTCGGGACAACATCCGCGAGCGGTTGCAGGGGTACCTGAGCGCAGCTGATCTGCGTGACCTGGTCACGGTGGCGAACTTCCACGGGCTGTCGGCCCGCCTCTTCCGTGCCCACGCCAACGTCATCGGGCTCGACCCCGCGATGATCCTGCCGGAGAACGATTGGGTGCGCGACCGATGCCGTGAGAAGGGGTTCGACTTCAATACGTCGGGCGACGTCCAGAAGGCGCTGCGCGAGGCGAAACAGGAGCCGCGGACGGATGCGGAGGTTGAGGCGCTGCTCGCGGGTGCAGGGCATGAGGCGGCCCTGGCAATCGAGCGCGAGCGCGTGGCGGAGGGACGCCTCACGTACGACGACATGCCGCGTGTAGCCGAGCTCATTCTCGCGCATGAGGAGGTCGCCGACCTCTACCGCTGCCATTTCGGGGCGGTGGTCGTGGATGAGTTCCAGGACCTCACCCCGCAACAGCTCCGCATCGTGAACGCTATTGGCAAGGGACGCACTACGTACGCCGGAGACCTGGCGCAGGGCATCTACGGGTTCGCAGGAGCGAAACCGGCCGAGGTCTTCGCCGCCGTGCAGGAAGAGTGCTCAGAGACGATTGAGTTCGCAGAGTCCCATCGGTCATCGCCGGCCGTCCTCGGGCTCGTCAACTCACTCGCGCACCTGACATCGTGTGTGCCGCTCACTTCGGCCGATCCCGCCTCCTGGCCTGGCGGCGGACTGGCGGCCGAGGTGTGGCACCGGTCTGTCCAAGACGAAGGCGCCTGGGTCACCGACCTGGTCCAAGGGTTCATTCGCCACGTACCGTCGCATCGCATCGGCATCATCACCCGCCTCGCGTCCCGGCGGCAGTACGTGGAGGAAGCGTTGGCGGCGGCCAACGTGAGGGCCTACCGCTGGGACGACGGCTTGCTGGATACCGAGACGGCGCGGCGCATGAAGTCGATGCTGGCCAGGTTCAGTATCGCGAAGTACGAGGAATCCGACGACAAGCCCGCCTTCCTGAGGGACGCGGCCGACTTTGACTCGGTAGTCGAGCCGACCGGCAGGGAGAACCTCGCGGATGCCCTCGGCTGGTGCGCCGACCGCTTTCTCGAGGGAGTGACCCCGTCTCAAGTCAGCGCGCGCATCATCATCGGTGACGGACACACGCTCACGACGGCACCCGGCGTCCACCTTCTTACCGGCCACGCGGGCAAGGGGCAGCAGTTCGACTGGGTCATCGTCGTGGGGTTCGAGGAAGGGTCCATCCCTGACTTCCGCGAGACCGATTCTCCCGAAGGAATCGCCGAAGAAGCCCGGATTCTGTCCGTGATGATGTCCCGCGCGCGCCACGGCGTGATTCTGAGCCGCTCAGCAGCCGTTCCCACCAAGTATGGGAACCTCCGCGCGAAGCAGCCGTCGCGGTTCCTGACGTATCTCAGCAATGCCGGGGTGCTCGACTACTCGCGGCTTGCCGCCTGGTTGCAGAGTGTTCACTGGGGGGCAATCGCTGCCCGATGAAGAGCTGATGTCGGAGCCCAGCCCTATCTTGGGCTGGGACCAGGGAGGTCCGCCGTGAGCGACATCATGTCCGAGATTCTTGAGCACCAGTACCTCTACGTGCCATGGCGGAATGACCCCGACACGATAGAAGGCGGCAAGCAACTCGGGCTGCATGTCGCGCGACACTACGGCGGTAGCCCGGTCATCGCTTCGCCGAACCGCCCGCTCGCGGATGATGAGCCTGAGTTCAAGAAGCTGCAGGTCGTGACTGACCGCTCCGGCTGGGCGGACGACCAGAGCGTGGTCATCGCCTGGAAGCCGCTGGAGACGACGATGCGGAAGCATGTCCACCGGCTGAAAGAGAGCGTCGTCGTGCTCGTCGAGTGGGTCCAGCCCTTTCGAGCCGTGGGCGCGGCTCAAGGGCGCCTACAACGTCGTCACCGGCGAGGTGATGTCCCACGGCCTCAGCGACGATGCGTTGGAGTGCTTCGAGGAAGTCGTGTTCTCTGGGAACGGTGCCTGGAAGGACTCCTTTACCGCGCAGCAGGCACTCGGACGGCTGAGCGAGCTCCGCCGCATCGGTGGCTACGACCGGGTGCTCCTTCTGGCGTACGTGCGCATGAGTCGCCACAGCCTAGGCGTCGAGCGGCTCGAGCGGATTCTTGACCGTTTCGAGCAGCTGTAACGCCGTCGGCATCACGACTTTCGTGGCCGACCTTTCGGCCGCATCTGTACACCGAGATTCTTGAGCGCTCGTGACACGGCGCCGTGTGACAGTCCGTGCCGTTCCTCGAGCTGGGCGATCGTTGCGCCGGCCTCGTACTGCTGTCGCCAGCAGCTTCGCGAGCTCATCAGGCACGCCATGCTTGCGGACGACCACTTTCCGTTCGCGGAGCAGGCGTCTGAGCGCCGAGGTCGCGACTCGGGAGGCGGTCGCAAGTGAGGCCGCGCTCTCGCCGGATGCGTACCGCTGCAGCACTTCCTCGATCTGCTCCAGGCTTAGTCATTTCGTCAGCTTGTGTGCCCGGTATTCGTTTCGGGGCTGACCGGGGGCTTCGGCGGGGGATGTGCCCCAGTAGCTCGCGGCCATCCAACGCATCCGGTCGGTAGTCAGACCACCTTGCTCTTGGTTTGACAGAGGTCTACCACGGCAGGGCAACGGATGGATCCAGGGCGTGCTAGCGGCTGGTTTCCTCGGAGTCAGCGCGGCTCCGTTCTCGAGGAGGTCCCTGTGATCGAGCCGGATTGCGGCTGCGTCACGTGCCGCATCGGCGGTTCAGTGGGGCGCAACTCGGAAGCACCGTTTGGCTGCGCGGACGCGTCACCCGGACGGTCCGCGGCACGTGGATGCACGAGGTGCCGCGATCTCTAATCCTCTTTGGATACGGCAGCGTTTCAGTTCGCGTCGGAAACGTGACGGCAGTCCAGGAAACGGACAGAAAACTCGCCCGCCGACCCTAGAAGGGCCGTGAATCGGCATGTAGATTGGCGTAACGCCGACGCCGTCGGCTGGGATCAGGCGGGCGGAGGAAGCGTAAAAGTCCGCAGAATCACGCGGAAGTTGTCCTCGCAGACGCTTGGCTCCCGCGAGGGACTCGACCGGCCGCCGCCAAAACGGCAGGTTCTTGGTTCGAGTCCAAGCCGGGGAGCCATCAGAGGCCCGGAAATCCGCATCAAAGGATGACCGGGCCTCTGTCCTTTCCCTAGCCGGGAGCAAGACAACTCCGACGCGTCTGATCGGAACTGCGATGTGACTCAGCACTTCCAGGACCTGTCTGACTGAGGGCGCGTGTCCTGACCGGTGCGCCTGGCTTGACGTCGCTCACGGCGCCTTCTCGGCCGCAGACGAAGACATCAGCGCCGCGCTGCGCGATGGCGCGCTGGCGGTCGGCGAGCAAGCCGGGCTGCCGCTGACGCTGTTCCCGTTGCGGCAGACCGCGGTGGCGCAGGATGCCGTCGAACAGGGCGCCGTGGGCAAGGTGCTTCATCGAGGTCTCCGGCGCCAAGGAGGTAGGGGCGCGCTTCTGATCCGGAGCGATGCCTACGTCGAGACGTCGTTCTCGATGTCTTCGGCGAGGTCGTCCACCCGTTCCGGGCGCAGTTCCACCCCGACCTCGTGGAGACGCTCCCCGAGCACGTGGCTGACGTCGTCCGCGATATGCCCGCGAAGGATCTCGTCATGGACATCGTCGACGACGTGCTCGATCAGGTCGTCCTCATCCTCCCCGCTGACGGGCTGGCTGTGTTCGTCTGCTGTCATGATCCGATCATGAGTGGCGCACGGGATCGCGCAGATCCCCTTGACGGGCGGGCCGAACGCGTACCAAGCCCGCCCGCGTAGCCCGCTGTGGGTCACGAACGTTCAGACTGACCAGTTTGAATGCGACGGCGGGAGCCGAACCCGGTTCCGCTGCACAGGGGTACAAACCGACAACCCCCTGATGCGAGCTGTGGCTGGAGGCGACGTCCGGGCAAGAGCCTCACTGACACCGGTTGCGAGCGGAAGCCGCGGCCCGTGGCATCCTGCTACGGTCGGGTCAGCGGCCTCTGGCCGGCGGACGAACCGGGGGATGGCCAGTGGCGGAACGCAAGACTTGGGTTCTGGTCGACGGCGAGAACATCGACGCGACCCTCGGTGGCTCGATTCTGGGGCGTCGGCCGCAGCCCGACGAGCGACCGCGGTGGGACCGGCTGCTCACGTTCGTCGCGGAACGGTGGGGCAACCCGGCCCACGGACTCTTCTTCCTGAACGCCAGCACGAATCTGCCCATGCCCTTCGTTCAGGCGCTGCTCGCGCTCGGCTACCAGCCGGTTCCGCTGTCCGGCGCGGCTGACGAGAAAATCGTGGACATCGGCATCCAGCGCACCCTGCGCGCGCTCGCCGACCGTGAGGGCGACGTGGTGCTCGTCAGCCACGACCGCGACTTCGTCGACGACGTCGCGCGGCTTGTCGGGGATCGGCGCGTCGGGGTGCTCGCGTTCCATGAGTTCCGCAGCGCTGAGTTCTCCGGCATCCGGGGACTCGAGCTGTTCGACCTCGAGTACGACGCCCGTGCGTTCGACGCGCCGCTGCCGCGCGTGCGCATCATCCCCATCGAGGAATTCGACCCCGCCGACTTCCTGCGATGACGGATGCTTGGTTGTTGGGCCGGAATGGGCTGAAACTCTCGGGCGGAGTCGCGGAGATGACAAGAAGCAGGCTGTAGACGGCAGTCGAGTACGGATCGTCGTCAGGGAGCACGAGGCCGACGACCGGTCCGCGTTCCGCGGGATCACGCGGAAGTCGCGGCGGCCGCCGCGATCTGCTGGGTTTCGACCGGACCGCCGAAGGTAGCTACAGGGCGGTGTGCTGCGCTCGTTCTTCCAGAGATATAGGATCCAGCCAGGTGATCCCTTCGATGTGATGTGGGCCTGGGCGCAACGGTCGAAGAACCTCGGGACGCTGCTCGAACGTAGCGGGAACCCCCGCGTTGAGCGAGTACAGCGCCGCCCCGGCGTTCCCCTCGAGAAGGGCGACTGTGGCGTTGGCGATATCCAACTTCCTCACCGGCGCTGTGTTGGTCCTCATGTACACGCTGCACCAACACGGCTGGGGGTGGGGATGGCTGGAGGACCCGCGAGCGCCGAGCGCCCTGCCCGCGTGGGTCGCGGTGAGCGGGTGCTTCGGCGCGATCGTTCCGACATCGATGGGGCTTGTAGCCGCCCGCCTCGCGTGGGGGCTCGTGCGCCGCTGGTGGCTGCTGGTAGCGATCGGGCCGGTCCTCTGCTCGCTGATCTCCTTCGTGGCTGTCTGGTCGCCGGAGTCTGTGCCGATCTTCATCGCGGTCGCAGCCCTGGGCGGCAGCGCGTTGAACTTCCTGGCGTTGCGTGTGGCAGGTGTTGCCGCTGCGGAGACTGCCTGCGCCGTTAGGCAACGAGAATCGCGACCAGCACGGGGGCGCAGCGGGGGACGGCGAGTGGCTTCCGTTCGATCGAAGGGCTGAGAGTCGTGAACCCCAACGAAGCGTGCTTCAGCTGCGTCATCGTCGTGGGATGTCTGCGGGATGATCGCGACGCCTCGGTCGTCTCGTTCCTGACGGGCTGTCGTGCGCCGAGAGGGACGTCGACCGGGACTTCGACATCCGTCCGGCGAACACCGCCGAGCAGGTTGCGACGAACCAGGTCTGGCGCATCTGACCGATAGCATCCGGGTGTGCTGACCCTCCCCCCGGACGTGCGCGACGCTGGCCGCGCGTTCTTCGAATACCTCGGCGGTCCCGAGTTCCAGCCCGTCGTGATCACGGCGGGTTGGATCGCTCTCGCCGCAGTCATGGGACTGATCATGTTCTTCGTGCTGCGCGGCATCCTCAACGGCATCGCGCGGCTGATCAGCAGGATCTCCTACACGCTCCGGCGAACGATCGATGAGCGCGGCCGCGCTCGCGAGCGGGCGCGGTACCACCGGACGCCGGCCGCACCCGCCGCATCCGCAGCGCGCGCAACCTCGCCCGAATCGCTCGAGCAGCCATCTCGGTTCTTCCAGGGCCGTCCCACCGGTCACAAGATCAGCCGGGCCGGATGGTACGACCGCGAACCGGGCCCCCGTGATTGGTCGCCCCCGCCGAGCAACTGGCAGGACCCGACGCGCGACTGACCTGGACGCGAACACTCGTGAGAGACCTCTCCCTCCTTCGATGCGCAGGGCGAGCCGCGCGACCCCGTCAAGTGGCTCATCGCATTTGAGCGTGCAGGCGTGGTCTGAAGCCGCAGGCTTCGAGCAGTGACCGGGCGATGTAGTTCTTGAGGTTGCGGAACCCGAGTGCGCTGCCGCGGAGGTGTTCGAGGCGTCCGTTGATCGCCTCAGCGGGGCCGTTCGATGTGCCGGGCGGATCGAATTACGCGAGGACGTCCGCGGTGCGTTGTTTCAGGATGCGGCGGAGGCGTCGCAGTTCGACGAGGGTAGTCGGGATGCCGCTGGCGGGGGAGTCGATCACGGCCTGCATGGCGTTCTGGACCGCTACCGGCGCTCGCGCAATGCGGGGGTACGCGCGGTACAGCCCGCCTCCCGCGGCATCGGCGTCATGGCCCACAGTCCGGCACGTGTCGCCGTCGGCATCCGAAGGGCCCTGCGCATGCAGCGTCCTGCGTGACGCTCCGGCAGCGCCCGGGTCAGCGTTCGCCGTCGCGAAGGAAGTCGAGGACCTCGCGAGCGACCCACTCGGGATCGTCCTCCATGAGGAAATGACCGGCCCCCGGAAGCACCGCCAACGATGCGTTGGGAAGGTCGCGGAGCAGCCGGTGCGCGTATGCCAGGGGCTGCCACCGGTCGTGCTCACCCCAGAGGATGCGCACCGGTGCGGTGAGTTCTCCGAGTCGGCCCGCGATCTCCTGTGTGTAGGTCGAGTCGTAGTGGCTGACCTGGTGCTGGAAGAACGACGCACGGCCCACGCCGGTTCGATGCGGCCAGAGGAACGCGTCCAACTCCGGCCCCTCCATGGCGGCCTGGTCCTCGACGGTCATCCTCAGCTGCTTCGTCAGCAGCTGCTCGAACTCCTGCGGCGAGATCGAGACGTACTCGTCGATGTGCTCGCGTATCGTCTGCCAGGTCTCGGATGGCCACGAGTCGTAGCTCACGGTGTCCATGAGCATCAGCCGCGCGACCCTGTCCGGGTGGAAGAGTGCGAAGCGCTGGCCGATGGCGCCACCGATGTCATGAGAGACGATCGTGGCCCGTTCCACTCCCAGGGCGTCGAGGATGTGCCCGAGGAGCTCGGTCTGGCCTCCGACCGAGGTGTCCTTGTCGAGCGGGCGCTCCGAATCGCCGTAGCCCAGCAGGTCGTATGTGATGACCCGGTACCCGGCTGCTTCGATCCCGGGAACGACGTGGCGCCATTCGTGAGAGTACGAAGGTGTGCCGTGGATGAACACGACGGGCTCGCCGTCGCCCCGGTCCCGATAGGCGATCCGGGACCCGTCCACGATCAGATGCCGGTCGAGGAAGCTCATTGTGCGCCTTTCGTCGGGAGGAACTCGGGTTGCATGCGATCGCGGACAGCCCTCAGCCGCTCGACGCAGAACTTCGTCCTCACACCGGCTCCCGATGCATCGTCACCTGCCGCTGAGGTCGCTTCTGCCGCCGATGCCCGCCTGGCCTGTCCGGTCGCCTTCGGCGAGCGCGGCGAGCGCGTCCAGGGCATGCGCCACCGTCGCGCTCAGCACGCTCTCGGGCGGGCCGTCGAACTGGAAGTGGTGGGCTCCGGAGTCGTTCGCCGTCGCCCAGCCGAGGTACACGGTTCCCGCAGGATGCCCGCCGTCGGGGTCAGGGCCGCCGACGCCGGTGGTCGACACGGCGATGTCGGCGCCGAGGAGAGCGCGCACGCCGCTCGCGAGTGCAGTCGCGCACTCGGCGGACGCCGGGTCGATGTCCTCGGGCACGCCGAGAACGTGCGTCTTCACGGGCATGCGGTACGCCACCACGCCGCCGCAGAACCAGTCGCCCGCGCCTTCCCCCTTGCCGACCTCGCTCGCGAGGAGCCCCGAGGTCAGCGACTCGGCGACGGCCACGGTCAGGCCGCGCTGGTGCGCGGCATCGCTGAGGCGCTCGATAGGAGTTGTCACGACCCCCACCCTTCCACCCGGGGTCGGCGGCGCGCGAAGTTCGGCCGGGGGTTGCACCGGGGCGCGATATCTGCTCCCGTGCCGCCCCACGTGCTCCGTCCCACCGGCCCTCGGCGGCCCCTGCCGGAGTAGCGTCGAGGAGCGGGATCTCTGCACACCGCGAGGTCTCACCGTTCCAGAGAGGAGAGTCACTCATGACGTTCGAAGGAAAGGTCGCCCTGGTCACGGGCGGAGGTTCGGGGATCGGCGAGGCGATCGCGAAGGAGCTCGCAGCGGTGGGCGCGAAGGTCGTCGTCGCCGACATCGCGCTGGATGCCGCGGAGCGCGTGGCCGACGAGATCACGCAGGCGGGCGGCGTCGCCGCGGCATTCCGGGCCGACACGGCGGTGCCCGAGGACAGCGAGAAGTCCGTGGCCTTCGCGGTGGAGACGTACGGCAAGCTCAACTACGCCGTCAACAACGCCGGCATCGGCGGCCGTCAGGCGCCCACGGGCGACGTCGACATCGACGACTGGAACCGCGTGATCGACATCAACCTCAACGGTGTGCTGTACGGCATGCGCTATCAGATCCCCGCCATGCTCCAGGCAGGCGCCGCGGAGAGCGCGATCGTGAACATGGCGTCGATCCACGGCATGGTCGCCGCGCTGGGCAACTCCGCATACACCGCGGCGAAGCACGGCGTTGTCGGCGTGACGAAGAACGCCGCAGCCGAGTACGGTCCCGAGGGCCTGCGCATCAACGCCGTGGGCCCGGGCTACATCGAGACGCCGCTCCTCGCGAACCTCCCCACTCAGGCGTACGAGGCGCTTCGCGGCAAGCACCCGCTGGGGCGCCTCGGCCAGCCCGAGGAGGTGGCGCACCTGGTGCGCTTCCTGCTGTCGGACGACGCATCCTTCATCACCGGCGGCTACTACCTGGTCGACGGCGGCTACACGACCGTGTGACGGCTGGCGCGAGGGGCCCCGGTGCATCCGGGGGCTTCCCTCGCGCTATGGCCGCCCTCATTCCCTTCGCGCATCACGGCCGGATGCCGAGCGCAAGGCCCTGTCCGCGCGACCGCGGGCGCCGCAGGATGGCGCCATGACGGACACACAGAACCTCGCCGGGAAGACCATCGTCATCACCGGCGCCTCGAGCGGCTTCGGGCGCGGTGCGGCACAGCGCCTCGGGCAGCTGGGGGCGAACGTGGTGATCGCCGCGCGCCGCGCCGATGCGCTGAACGAGCTGGGCGCTGAGATCGCCGCCAGCGGAGGCCATGCGCTTCCGGTGACAGCGGACGTCGCCGATCCCGCGGCGATCGCCGACCTCGCCCGCGCGGCGGTCGAGCGATTCGGCCGCATCGACGTGTGGGTCAACAACGCCGGAGTCGGGGCGATGGGGTTCTTCTGGGACATCCCCGTCGAGGACCACGCGCGCATCGTCGACGTGAACCTGAAGGGGCTCATCTACGGCGCGCACGCTGCCCTGCGCCAGTTCCGAGCGCAGGGCTCCGGCATCCTGGTGAACGTCGGTTCGATCGACAGCGAGGTTCCGCTCGCGTACCAGTCTTCGTACGCGGCATCGAAGGCCGCGGTCCTCAGCCTGAGCCGCACGCTGAACGAAGAGCTGCGCATCGCAGGCCTCGATCAGACCATCAGCGTCGGCACGATCATGCCCTGGGCCGTCGACACCCCCTGGTGGACGCACGCCGCGAACTACACCGGTCACGCGCTCCGGATGGCGGCCATGGACGATCCCGCCATCGTCGTGGACGCGATCGTGGCCGCATGCACGGATCCGAAGGAGGAGCAGCCGGTCGGCCCCAAGGCGCGCGGCGCGAACCTCTCGCATCGGCTCTTCCCCGACCTCACCGAACGGTTCTCGGCGAAGGTCGTCGACGTGGAGACGGAGCGGGGCCACCCTGCGCCGCATACGGTCGGTGCCATCTACGAGCCCATGGCCGGCACGACCACGGTGGACGGCGGAATCCGGGAACGGATGCGCCGAGAGGATGGCGAGCGCCGGCGATAGCGCGCGCCGGAGGCGTCGGCGTGGGGGTTGTGCACCGCTGAGCGGGAGCCCCGCGGCCGATTCAGGCGACTTCTCCCAGTGAGTGGGGGTGGCCGTATCTATCCCGGTGAGGTCCGCTCCGGGTCTGTGCCTGAGTCCCCCGCCGAGAAAGGGCACACCCGATGCCGCTCCTGCCATCCGCCGTCCACCCGCCCGCAGACGTCCTCTCGATGCTCGCCGAGCTGCGTTTCAGCTGGGACTCCATCGTCGCGTTCGCGGTGTCCCTGCTGCCGTACTTCCCGCTCGCCGCCGCGGGCACCGTCGTGTGGGCCCTGTGGCTCTACCGGGTCATCCTGTCGCGGCGCGCCAAGGCCATCGAGAGCGACTTCCGCACCACGACCTCGGTTGTCGTGCCGTCGTTCCACGAGGACCCGGACATCCTGCTGAGCTGTCTGGAGACGTGGCGCGAGCAGAACCCCACCGAGATCATCATCGTGCTCGACGTCGCCGACACCGAGGCCTACCAGCGCATCGTCGACCTCGGCGATGAGCGGGTGCACCCGATCCTGTTCCATCACGCGGGCAAGCGCAGCGCGCTGGGGGTCGGCATCCGCGCCGCACGCTCCGAGGTGCTGCTGCTCGTCGACTCCGACACCCGCTGGACCCCGGGGCTGCTCGAGAACGTGCAGAAGCCGTTCATCGACCCGGAGGTGGGCGCCGTCAGCACGCAGCAGAACGTCTACCAGCGCACGACGAGCGTCTGGCGCCGCGTCGCCGACTGGCTCGTCGACCTGCGCTACTACGACTACGTGCCCGCCATGGGGAAGGCCGGTGCCGTTCCGTGCGTCTCCGGCCGCACCGCCGTCTACCGGCGCGAAGCCGTGATGCCGGTGCTCGACGACCTCGAGAACGAGTTCTTCCTCGGGCGCCGCTGCATCGCAGGCGACGACGGCCGCCTCACCTGGCTCGTGCTCGCGTCCGGGTACAAGACGGTGCACCAGTCGTCGGCCAAGGCGCTGTCGATGTTCCCCGCGACGTTCCGCGCGTTCGTCAAGCAGCGGGTGCGCTGGAGCCGCAACTCGTACCGCTGCTACCTGACGGCGATGTTCAAGGGCTGGCTCTGGAAGACGCCCTTCGTCACCAAGGTCACCGTGCTGCAGATCCTGCTGACGCCCGTCACGATGGGGCTCACGCTGGGGTACCTCTTCTTCAGCCGCCTCGAGCTGACGACCATCGGCATCTGGACCGCCGTCGCCTGGGTCGTGCTGACCCGCGGCATCCGCGGCTTCTCGCACCTGCGGCGTCACCCGCAGGAGATCCTGATGCTTCCGTTGATCGTGCTCGTCGTGATCTTCATCGCGCTGCCGATCAAGCTGTACGCGTTCGTGACCATGAACAAGCAGGGCTGGCTCACGCGCAGCGCCACCGCCATCGGCGGAGACGGCCAGACCGCCCGCACGCTCGTCGCCGAGGAGGCCCTCGCATGAATGCACAGGATCGATCGCCGCGCAGGACGCGGACCGTGCGCGGGGCGCTTGCCGGCGTCGCCGGGCTCGTCGGAGCCGCCGTCCTCGCGTTCCTCCCCGGCATCGTGCACGCCGATGAGCCCGCGGTCGACTGGTCGTACGGGCCGGAGGACGCCACCGTCGTCACCGGCCAGCCCTACCCGGGCGACGCCGAGGCCGAGGCGCTGCTCGTGGGCGCCGAGGATCGTCGCCTCGTCGAGGTGCGCTCGATCTCGAACGCGGCCGGGTGGACGAACGTCAACCAGGGCAAGCCCTACCGCCTGGTCACCGGCAACACCTACACGCTCGTGCTGATCGCCCGCGAGGCGCCGTACACGCTCGACGACCTGCTCGAGTACGCGCCCAGCACGTTCGTGCGGCAGCCCGACGGGTCGTATCTGCTGAGCGAGAACATCGTGGTCGAGCAGGATGCGACGCTGAAGCTGAGCAGCCCGGATGGGCTCCGCCTGCACATGAGCAGCACCCCCGACGCGTTCGTGTCGATCGTCACGATCGGCGGTGCTCTCGAGTTCTCTGGCACCACCGACTCGCCCCTCGAGGTGACGAGCTGGGACCCGGTCGAGTCGGAGCCCGACAAGGAGACATCCGACGGGCGCGCCTACATCCGCGTCACGGGCGGCCACGCCTCGTTCGCCGACGTGGTGTTCCACGATCTGGGGTTCTGGGCGGGCACGACGGGAGGCGTCTCGCTCACCGGCACGACGACCCCGGATGTGCTGTCCGACTACGCACCGCAGAACCTCCAGGCCGAGCCCACCCAGGCGCCCGCGGAGGTCTACGGCAGCGAGCTGCTGCCCGCCGGCGGGGTCGACACCCTCTCGACGGCGCCGGATCTGTCGGGTTACAGCTACGTCTCGGCCTTCCTCCGCAACGTGGTCAGCCGCGACAATGCCTATGGAATGTTCATCACGAGCGCTGACGGCGTGGACATCAGAGACTCGACCTTCGAGCACAACCTGGTCGATGGCCTCGTGCTGCACCGATACGTGACGAACACGATCGTCCGCACGTCGACCGCCTCCGACAACGGCGGCGACGGGTTCCTCCTGACCCGGGCCACGAGCGGCATCAGCCTCGACAGGGTGGAGGCCACCGATAACGGCCGCAACGGCATCACGTTGCAGGGCGGGCCTCTGGCCGACGGGCCGAGCGCGACCGGCACCGCGGTCGGGCGCTACGGCAACAACCAGGTCGTCAACAGCGAGGCATCCGGAAACGGCCGGTACGGAATCGATGTGATGGGCGGCACCAAGCTCGTGGTCGACGGCAACACCGTCACCGACCAGCGCATGGGCATCGTCGTCTCGACGGACGTCGACACCGTCGAGGTCACCGACAACCTCGTCACCGGCTCGGAGGAGCAGGGCATCGCCTTGCGCGCCGGGGTGGTGGAGGCGCTCGTGCGCGGCAACGAGGTCGACGGCGGCGAGATCGGCATCTACCTGCGGGATGCCGGGGGAGTGATCGACCGCAACACCGTCACGGGGGTCACGAACCACGCCGTCACCCTGATCGATCAGACCGTCGCGTCGTCGGTGACCGACAACGAGGTGTCCGGCATCGGGCCGAGCGCGATCGACGTCGCGCGGGCAGGCGGCGACGTGGCGAGCTCAGGCAACCGGGTCGTGGAGTGGCAGAGCACGAAGCCGCTGGATGTGGTGCTGCGCAGCATCTTCCAGCCGCTCACGGTGATGTGGCTGTCGCTCGGGCTGCTGCTGCTGATCACTGCCCTCACGAGCATCGGACGGCGGCGGGCGGGGATCCATCACCCCTACGCGAACCGCGTGCCGATGTCGGCCCTCACCGCGGGCGTCGTGGCACCCGAGGCGCTGGGCCTTCAGCCCGCGCCGTGGTCGCACATCGGCAAGCGTCCGCGTCTGCGCCGAGAAGAGGAGCGGTCGTCGTGATCCCCTATCTGCGCACCCATCCGCTCGTGCTCGCGATCGCCGCCTTCCTCCTGGGAGCGCTGTTCGTCAGCGCCCTGTGGGGCGGCGTCGCCCTCGCGAGCGCCAGTGGGAGGGCCACGGGCGCCGACGCCGCCGGCGCCGACGGCACCGCGGGCGACCCCGACCCGACGACCCTCGGGCAGACCGCCAGCCCCAGCCCGTCGGCCAGCCCCTCGCCGACCCGCTCGGATGACGACGAGGAGGACGACTCGGAGGACGACCCCGTGGCGCCGCCCGAGCCGCCGAGATCGACCACCACCGAGTGCCCGTCGCCGACCGTCACGGTGTCGACGGCCGCCGAGTTGCAGACGGCACTGGACGAGGCGGCTCCCGGTGATGTCATCGAGCTTCAGGCCGGTCGGTATGTGGGCGAGTTCGTGGCCACCGAGTCGGGCACCGAGGATCAGCCGATCACGCTCTGCGGCTCGTCCGACGCGATCCTGGACGGCGATGGCGTGAAGGGCGGCTACGTGTTCCACCTCGATCAGGCCGAGTACTGGCACCTCATCGGCTTCAGCGTGACGAACGGCCAGAAGGGCGTGATGGCCGACGGCACGAAGGGATCCACCATCGAGGGCCTCACGGTCTTCCACATCGGCGATGAGGCGATCCACCTGCGCCGCCACAGCACCGACAACCTGGTGATCGGCAACGACATCAGCGACACCGGGCTGCGCCGGGAGAAGTTCGGCGAGGGCGTGTACGTCGGGTCCGCCGAGAGCAACTGGTGCAACATCACCGACTGCGAACCCGACGAGTCGGATCGCAACGTGGTCGAGGGCAACACCATCCACGGCGTGCGCAGCGAGGCCGTCGACATCAAAGAGGGAACGACCGGAGGCATCGTCCGCGGCAACACCTTCGAGGGGTCGGCGATCGTCGGAGCCGACTCGTGGGTCGACATCAAGGGCAACGACTGGCTCATCGAGGACAACCACGGCGTGAACTCGCCGCTCGACGGGTTCCAGACGCACGAGATCCTCGACGGCTGGGGCACGCGCAACACCTTCCGCGGCAACATCGCCGAGGTCAATGGCCCCGGTTTCGGCTACTCGCTCACCCCCGAACGCGACAACGTCGTCACCTGCGACAACACCGCCAGCAACGCGGCAGAGGGCGACATGAACGTGGAGTGCTCGGGCTGAGGTAACCCCGCCTCCTCGCCCAGTCCGGCACAGGACGATCGCGTCCGGGTCGGCACCCGCTCCGCCCGTACCCGCTCCGCCCGTACCCGCATGGCGCGATCGCGCCGGGCCAGCCGGCGCATGCGCCCGTCGCCGCTGCGCCTTTCCACGGCCCCCGTCCGCGAGGCCACCGTCTTCGACCGCGCCCTCGAGCGCCTCCTTCCACCCCCACCGCACGCACCACCCACCCCCAGGGAGAACGAAATGAACCACACCGACATCACCGTCCAGGGCCAGACTGACTTCGCGGCCCCGCGGATCACCGTCATCGGCACCGGGTACCTCGGCGCCACTCACGCGGTCTGCATGGCCGCCCTCGGCTTCGAGGTGCTCGGAGTCGACGTCGATCCCCCCAAGGTCGCGGAGCTCGCGGCCGGCCGGGTGCCGTTCTTCGAGCCGGGCCTGCCGGAGAAGCTCCGGGAGGTGCTCGACGCGGGGCGCATCCGGTTCACCACCGACTTCGACGAGGCCGCGGCATTCGGCGACGTGCACTTCGTGTGTGTCGGCACGCCGCAGCTGCCCGGCTCGCATGGCGCCGATCTGCGCTACGTCGACAGCGCGTTCACCGAGCTGGCGCGGCGCATCACACGCCCCGCGCTGCTGGTGGGGAAGTCGACCGTGCCGGTCGGCACCGCCGCGCGTCTGCGCGAGCTGGTGCGCGAGGTCTCACCCGTGGGCGAGGAGCTGGAGCTCGCCTGGAACCCCGAGTTCCTGCGTGAGGGGTTCGCGGTGGAGGACACCCTGCACCCCGACCGGCTCGTGTTCGGGGTCGCCTCGCCGCGTGCGGAGCGGGAGCTGCAGCGCGTGTTCCGACCGCTGCTCGACGCCGGCACGCCCCTGGTCGTCGCGGATCTGCCGACTGCCGAGCTCGTGAAGGTCGCGGCGAACTCGTTCCTCGCGACCAAGATCTCGTACATCAACGCCATGGCCGAGGTGTGCGAGGTGGCGGGCGCCGACGTGGACGTGCTGTCGGTCGCGCTGGCGTACGACGACCGGATCGGCGGCCGGTTCCTGCGGCCGGGCCTCGGCTTCGGCGGCGGTTGCCTGCCGAAGGACATCCGCGCGTTCCAGCACCGGGCGTCTGAGCTCGGCGCGGGCCAGGCGGTGGCATTCCTCGGCGAGGTCGACGGCATCAACCTGCGCCGACGCTCGCGCACCGTCGACCTGGTGCGCGAGCTGGCGGGCGGCTCGCTCGAAGGCGTGCGCGTGGCGGCGCTGGGCGCGGCGTTCAAGCCGAACTCGGACGATGTGCGGGATGCGCCCGCGCTGGACGTCGCCCGCATGCTCTACCTCGAGGGAGCGACCGTCGCGGTCTACGACCCCGAAGCCAACGCCAACGCCCACCGCGTGTACCCGGACCTCGACTACGTCGACTCCATGGACGCCGCTGTCGCGGGTGCCGAGGTGACCGTGCTGCTGACCGAATGGGACGAGTTCCGTCACGCCGACCCGGGCGTGCTCGGCCGGCTCGCAGCGGCGCGCCGGATCGTCGACGCGCGTCACGCGCTCGACGTCGAGGCCTACCTCGAGGCCGGGTGGGAGTACCGGGCGCTCGGGCGTCCGATGATCGGTGCACCCACCGCGCTGCCGCAGGGCGGCGGGGTGGCGATCGCCGAGTAGGCGGGGACGCCGCGGCCTGGCGGGGGAGGGCGGTTCGCGACATGAGGCGCATGTCGCGAACCGCCCTTCGCTGTGCAACGGCTGATGCGAGACCGCCTGCGTGCGGGCCTCAGCCCTCGAGGTCGTCGACCCCGGGCATCCAGCTCGCACCGGGGCGGCCCCAGCCACGCTTGCGTGCGATCTTCTGCACGAGCTTCGCGTCGGGCCCCGTGAGCCGGTCGATGTAGAGCACGCCGTCGAGGTGATCGAACTCGTGCTGCATGATGCGGGCGCGCCATCCGTCGACGTCGATGCGCACGGGCTCGCCGTCGAGGTCGATGCCCGTCACCAGCACGCGCTCGGAGCGGCGCAGCGCGAAGCGCTCGCCCGGGAACGACAGGCACCCCTCCGACTCCTCGTCCTCGTCGGGCTCGCCCGGCACGAGCGGGGTCATCCACAGCTCGGGATTCAGGATGACGCCCCGCCAGGGGGAGCCCTCGTCGTCCTCGTACGAGTACGTGTAGATGCGCAGCGGCACGCCGACCTGCGGGGCGGCGAGGCCGACGCCCGGAGCGGCGTCCATGGTCTCGAACATGTCGGCCACCAGCGTGCGGATCTCCTCGGTGATCTGCTCGATGGGCGAAGCGGGGGCGTGGAGCACGGGATCGCCCATGATGCGGATCGGGAGAACGGCCATGCCTCCAGCGTAGTGGGGCACCCGCCGGGTACCCTCGGAGGGTGCATCGCGGGATCGTTCCATGGGGCCTGGGGGCCGGGATGGAAGGCGTGGGAGACCAGCTGGTCGGCGCGTTCCAGAACCCGGGGCTGCTGCTCGGCATCCCGCTGGCCCTCGCGGGAGCGGTGTTCATGTCGCTCGGCGCCCAGTATCAGAGCCAGGGCGTGCGCAAGGTCGAGAAGCTGTCGGGCGCGACCGGTGAGACGGGTCTCGGGATGTCGCACCTCATGCGACTGCTCACGCGTCCGTCCTGGGTCATCGGCACCGTGCTGCTGGGCGTCGCGATCGTCTGCCAGCTCAGCGCCATCGCGGTCGCTCCGCTCATCGTCGTCCAGCCGCTGGGCGCCGTGTCGCTTGTGATCACGACGCTTCTCAATGCCCAGGTCACCGGTCATGTGCCGACGCGCAAGTCGCTCATCTCGATCGGGTTGTGCGTCGGCGGCATCTTCTTGTTCGTCATCGTCGCCGCGATCTACGCCACCGAGCGACCGCTGTCGGATTTCGAGCTGCTGACGGTGCTGGCGATCCTGCTCGTCGTCATCATCCTGCTGGGCGGCATGTGGGTGATCATGCGCAAGCGCATGGGAGCGCTGTTCTACATCACGGCGGCTGGCGTGCTGTACGGCTTCGTCGCGACGCTCGCGAAGGTCGTCATCAAGCGGATCCAGTCGGACGACTTCGAATGGATCACCATCGTCTGCCTCATAGCGCTGGTCGCGGCGGCTGCCGCCGGCGGCTACTTCGTGCAGACGGCGTACTCGTCGGGACCGCCCGACCTGGTGATCGCCGGTCTCACGGTGATCGATCCGATCGTCGCCGTGCTGATCGCCGCCATCGTGCTGGGGGAGGCGTCCCACGCGCCGGTGCCGGCCCTGCTGATCTTCGTGCTCGCGGGGGTCATCGCGTCCTACGGGGTGTTCCTGCTGGCCAAGCACCATCCGCAGGTGCTGAGCGAGAGCCAGCAGATCGAGATCACCCGCGGCAGCGGCGACGGCGACGCGCCGGCCCCCCAGGGGGTCACTCCGCTCGACCAGCTGCGCAACCTCCGCGATCCGGAGGACCTGCTCAGACGTCGTACGCCGCCGCCCGAAGACCGCTCGGGCTGACTCCGGCGCTCCGCGTGGCCAGCGCGGAGGCAGGCGTCCGACACGAGTAGTGTCGATGCGGGGCAGTGGCCAAGCTGGTTAAGGCAGTGAGCTCATAACTCAACGATTCGCGGGTTCGAGTCCCGCCTGCCCCACGAACTTCCGCCGGAGCGCTTTTCGGTGCGAGCACAGGGTCTATCGCGACGAGTCGCCCGCGAGCCGTCGCGGATCAGCGTGACCGTCCCGGGTGGACCGCCCAGGCACGAGGACGGGATCAGGGCCCGCAGTCGCGTCAAGTCCGTTTCGCCCCCGCCATGGGTATGCCCATAGTGAGGCATGCGAACGTTCGGCGTCGAGGAAGAGCTGCTGCTGGTCGACGCCGTCACCGGGGTCCCGCGAGCGCTGGCGCCCGACATCCTGGACCGCGCGGGCCACGGCGACAGCGCGGGCTTCGCGCTCGAGGCCGAGATGCAGCAGGAGATGATCGAGGTCGTCTCGTCGCCCTGCACCGACCGCGGCGAGCTCCTCGCGTTGATGCGGGCGGGGCGCCGCACGGCGAACGGTCTCGCCCGTGACCGCGGTGCGAGAGCGGTGGCACTGGCGAGCTCGCCTCTGCCCGTGCAACCGCATACCACGCTCAAGCGGCGCTACCAGGCGATCGCCGAGGGCTACGCGGGCATGGCGAGAACGACCCTGGAGTGCGGATTCCACGTGCACGTCGGCGTCGCCGACGACGAGGAGGGCGTCGCGGTGCTCAACCGCATCCGCGCGTGGTTGCCCGCTGTGCTCGCGCTGTCGGCCAACTCGCCCTTCCGCGACGGCGAGGACACCGGCCATGCCAGCTTCCGATTCGTGGTCTGGCACCACTGGCCCACGGCGGGCCCCATCGACGTGCTCGCCGACGCGGCGGCCTACCGGGCGTTCGAGCGGGAACTGGTGGCCACCGGTGCCATCCTCGATACGGGCATGCTCTACTTCGACGCTCGGCTGTCGCGTAACCACGGCACAGTGGAGGTCCGGATCGCCGATGTGTGCCTGGCGGCCGAGGACGGGGCGCTGCTGGCGTGCGTCGTCCGCGCGCTGGTCGACCAGGCGGCGGACGACTGGCGCAGCGGCATCGCGCCGCTGCCGGCGTCGACGGCGGCCATCCGCCTCGCATCGTGGCTCGCCGCGCGCCACGGGATGGGCGATCGCCTCGTCGACCCTGTGACCGGCACGCCGCGCGCCGCCGTGGCGGTGATCGAGCGCATGCTCGCGTGGGTGGGTCCGGCGCTGCGCCGCCACGGCGACGAGGACCCTGTACGCGAGGGCGTGCGCCGGATCGCACGCGTCGGCACGGGGGCGGAACGGCAGCGCACGGCCCTGCGCGAGGGCGGCTCCATGGCGCATGTGCTCGCCGATGCGGCTGCGGCGACACAGGACGCGGGAATCACACGCTTGTGATTCCGACCGACCGCAGCAATAATGCTGGGAGAACCGAATAGCTCGTCAGCCGGATCACACCGGTCAGGTCGTAGGGGAAGACGTACCTGACGAAACGGAGAGATCATGGCGACACCTTTGGCGCGCGGAGTGGTCTACATCCACTCAGCGCCACGCGCGTTGTGCCCCCACCTCGAGTGGGCGGTCGGCCGCTCGATCGGCCGTGCCGTGAACTTCGAGTGGGCCGACCAGCCGGTGCTGGCCGGGGCACGACGTGCCGAGTTCTATTGGGAAGGTCCCGCCGGCACAGGCGCGGCCCTGGCCACGGGCATCCGCGGCTGGGAGCACCTGCGCTTCGAGGTGACGGAGGATCCGACCCCGCGCAGCGACGGCGGCCGCTGGATGCACACGCCTGACCTCGGCATCCACTACGCCCAGATGGACACGTCCGGCAACGTCGTGGTGCCCGAGGACCGCATCCGGTACGCGATGGAGGTCGCGGCCGGCGATCCGATCGAACTGCAGCGCGAGCTCGACATCGCTCTCGGCTCGGCGTGGGATGAGGAGCTCGAGCCGTTCCGCCACGCCAGCGACGACGCACCCGTCGTGTGGCTCCACAAGGTGGGCTGAACAGCCCGAACAGACCACGGAGCGGCGTCGGTACCGTCGGCCGGTCGAATCATCCCGGCGGATGAGAACGCGTCACTCCGGAACGACGAAGGGCCCCTGGAGAACCAGGGGCCCTTCGCATGTGCGGCTCGCGCGGCGGCTCAGCCCTCGTACGACGCGAAGGTCGCGACGGCGTTGTGACCGCCGAAGCCGAACGAGTTGCAGATCGCGACGTTGGGGCCCTCCGGCAGCGCCTGCGTCGAGCTCGAGGCCTTGAGCGGGATGGCCGGATCCTGATCGACGAGGTTGATCGTCGGGGGAGCGACACGATCGCGCAGGGCGAGAACCGTGAACACCGACTCGATCGCACCCGTTCCGCCGAGCAGGTGACCCGTCGACGCCTTGGTCGCCGAGACGGGGATGTCGTGCACCCGATCGCCGAACACGTCGAGCAGCGCCGCGTACTCGGCCGGGTCGCCGACCGGCGTCGACGTGGCATGCGCGTTGATGTGCGTGACCTCGTCGGGCGTGCGGCCGGCCTGCTCGAGCGCGTGGCGCACAGCCCGAGCGGCGCCCGCGCCTGTCGGGTGGTTGGCCGTGATGTGATACGCATCGGCCGTGACGGCCGTGCCCTCCAGCACCGCGTAGATCTTCGCCCCTCGGGCGTTCGCGTGCTCCTCCGTCTCGAGGATCAGCACGGCCGCGCCCTCGCCCATCACGAAGCCGTCGCGGTCGACCGAGAACGGGCGCGAGGCCGTCTCGGGGGAGTCGTTGCGGCGCGAGAGCGCCTGCATCGACGCGAAGGCGGCGACGGTGATGGGGTGGATGGCCGACTCGGTGCCACCGGCGATCACGACGTCGGCGAGCCCCAGCTGCAGGTGCTCATAGGCGCTCGCGATCGACTCGACGCTCGACGCGCACGCCGATGCGACGGTGCGCGCGAACGCCTGCGCGTTGAAGTGCAGCGAGAGGTTGCCGGACGCCGCGTTCGGCATGAGCATCGGCACCGTCATCGGCATGACGCGACGCGGGCCCTTCTCGCGCAGGGTGTCCCAGGCGTCGAGGAGCGTCCACACGCCGCCGATGCCGGTGGCGAAGTCGACGCCCAGACGGTCGGGCGCGATCTCCGGCGACCCCGCGTCGGCCCAGGCCTCCATGGCGGCGACCATGGCGAACTGGCTCGACTTGTCGAGCCGCTTCGCGACGGGCCGGTCGAGCACCGTCTCGGGTCGCACGATCGCCTCGGCGGCGAACGTCACGGGCAGCTCGTACTGCGCGACCCAGTCGTGCTCGAGCGTGCGCGCGCCGGAGGCGCCGGCCAGGAGTTTCTGCCAGTTCTCGGGGGCCGTGCCGCCGATCGCCGACGTGGCGCCGATTCCGGTCACGACGATGCGCTTGGTCATGGGATGGTTCCTCGTGCTCCGATTCGCGGGATCCGGTGCCGCACCCGCCGTCGTCAGGCTGGGTGCGGCACCGCGGATGTCACTGGTTGTTCGTGATGAAGTCGACGGCGTCCTTCACCGTCTTGAGGTTCTTGACCTCGTCGTCCGGGATGGTCACGCCGAACTTCTCCTCGGCGTTGACGACGATCGTCATCATCGAGATCGAGTCGATGTCGAGGTCGTCGGTGAACGACTTCTCGAGCTCGACCTCCTCCGCGGCGATGCCGGTCTCGTCGGTGATCAGCTCGGCCAGGCCGGCGAGGACCTCGTCAGTGGTGAATGCCATGGGGCTCTCCTCTTTCTCAGGATGTATCGGGGTCGGATGAAACGAATCGGACGACGGAACCGGGGTTCAGTCTATGGTCGCGCTGTGCGCCGCTACGGGAGCACGACGACCTGCGCGGCGAACACCAGTCCCGCGCCGAAGCCGATCTGCAGGGCGAGGCCGCGGCTCAGCTCGGGGTTCTCCTGCAGCAGGCGGTGGGTCGCGAGCGGGATGGACGCGGCCGACGTGTTGCCCGTGGTCTCGATGTCGCGAGCGACCTTGACCGTGTCGGGCAGGCCGAGCTGCTTGGCGAACTCGTCGACGATGCGCATGTTCGCCTGGTGGGGGATGAACGCGGCGAGGTCGTCGGCGGTGACACCGGCGGCTTCCAGCGCCTGCTTCGCGACCTTCGCCATCTCCCAGACGGCCCAGCGGAAGACGGTCGGTCCCTCCTGGCGGAGGGTCGGCCACTCGGCCACGCCGTCGCGGAAGTCGGTAAGGCGGTGGTTCATGCCGACGGCGTCGGCCTTCGACCCGTCGGAACCCCAGATCGACGCCGAGACGCCCGGGGTGTCGCTCGGGCCGAGCAGCGCCGCTCCGGCGCCGTCACCGAGCAGGAACGAGATGCTGCGGTCGGCCGGGTCGACGATGTCGCTGAGCTTCTCGGTGCCGATCACGAGGGCGTAGCGCGCGGCTCCCGCCCGGATGAGCGCGTCGGCCTGGGCGATGCTGTAGCAGTACCCGGCGCAGGCGGCGTTCACGTCGTACGCGGCCGCGGGGTTCGCGCCCACCCGGTCGGCGACGATGGCCGACACCGAGGGCGTCTGCTTGGGGTTGCTGATGGTCGCGACGATCACGAGATCGACCTCGGCCGGATCGACACCGGCACGCTCGATGGCCTCGCGGCCCGCGGCGGTGGCGAGGTCGATGGCGTCGGTCTCGGCGACGGCGCGCACGCGCGTCACGATGCCGGTGCGCTGGCGGATCCACTCGTCGCTGGAGTCGATGGGCCCGATCAGGTCGTCGTTCGGCACGGCGTTCTCGCCGCGTGCGGCGCCGTAGGCGTAGATGCGGGAGTGCGCGGCTCCGACGGCCTCTTTGAGAGTGACGGTCATGAGTCTTCCTTGCTTCAGGCGGCGGGTTCAGGCTGCCGGGTTCAGGCGGCGAGCAGCTCGAGCGCTGCCGCGAGGTCGTCGGGGGTCTTGACCGCGACGCTCGGCACGCCGCGGAGCGCGCGCTTGGCGAGGCCGGTCAGCGCGCCGGCGGGAGCCAGCTCGATGATGCCCGTGACGCCCTGCTCGGCGAACGACGCCATGCAGAGATCCCACCGCACGGGCGACGACACCTGACGCACGATGAGCTCGAGCGCGCGAGCGCCCGAGTCGAGCCTGCCGCCGTCGCTGTTGGTCCAGAGGGCGAGCTGAGGGTCGGCCACCGCGTCGATGGAGTCCACCGCCGACTGCAGCTGCTCCTGCGCCGGAGCCATGAACCGTGTGTGGAAGGCGCCGGCGACCTGCAGCGGGATCACCCGGCTGCCGCGCGGCGCCTGCGCGGCGAGGGCCCCCAGGCCCGCGAGCTCGCCGGCCGCGACGATCTGGCCCGCTCCGTTGTAGTTGGCGGGCGTCAGGTCGTTCGCGGCGAGCGCCTCGAGCACCTGCTCCTCGACGCCGCCCACGACCGCGCTCATGCCCGTCTCGGCAAGGGCGGCGGCATCGGCCATCGCGCGCCCCCGCACGCCCACCAGGCGCATGCCGGTGGCGGCGTCGATGACGCCCGCGGCGACGAGCGCGGCGATCTCACCCACCGAGTGGCCGGCCACGCCCGCAGGGCGGGCGCCGCCGGAGGTGAGGTGCTCCCACGCCAGCACGCTGGCCGCCACAATGAGTGGCTGAGCGATGCGGGTGTCGCGGATGGTGTCCGCGTCGGATTCGGTGCCGTGCGCCACGAGGTCGACCTGTGCCGCTTCCGAGAACGCGGCAAGGCGCTCGGCGGCGCCGTCCAGCTCGAGCCAGGGGGCGAGGAAGCCAGGGGTCTGCGAGCCCTGTCCAGGGCAGACGACGACGATCACCTGTCCAGTCTGCCAACGTTACGCAGACGCAGCCTGGCGAGGGCCTCACAAGAAAACACAGAACGCTTGTGCGTGGCAGACAGACGCGTCAGCGAGTCGATCCGTCGCGAGGGCGACGCACCGCAGCCCGTCGACGGGCGACATCCGCCGATCCGATCGATCCGAGGATGAGCGCGGTCTGCAGGATCAGCGCCTCCCGCGGTCCCGTGGCATCCCACCCGATCACGTCGCTGACGCGCTTGAGGCGGTAGCGAACCGTGTTCGGGTGCACGAACAGCTCGCGCGCCGTGGCCTCGAGCGAGCGGCCGTTGTCGAGATAGCTCCACAGCGTCGTCACCAGATCGGTCGAGTGCGCCGCGAGCGGGCGGTAGATCCGCTCGACGAGCGTGTGCTTCGCGACGGGATCGCCCGCGAGCGCGCGCTCGGGCAGCAGATCGTCGGCCTCCACGGGGCGCGGAGCGTGCCGCCAGCCACGCGCCACGGCGAAGCCGGCCAGCGCGGCGCGGGCGCTCTGGCTGGCATCCACCAGCGCCGGCACCGTCGGGCCCAGCACGAGGTAGCCCTCGCCGAACGCGGGCTCGAGCTGGCGCGCGATGTCGATGAACGGCAGCGCGTCGGCGTCCGGCTCGTCGTCTTCGGCCCGCTGGGCGCGGCCGATGACGACGACGAGACGGGATCCCTGCACGCCTACCAGCACGTCGACCCCGAGCTTGCGGGCGGTGCGGCGCACCTGATCGACGTCGAACTGCGGGGGAGCAGTGCCGACCAGCACGCACGCCTCGCCATGGCCGTGCCAGCCGAGGGCGGCGATACGGCTCGGAAGCTCCTCGTCGGCCTCGCCCGTCAGGATCGAGTCGACGACCAGCGCCTCCAGTCGCGCGTCCCACAGTCCGCGAGATTCGGCGGCGCGGGCGTACACATCGGCAGCCGTGAACGCGACCTCGCGCGAGTAGAGCAGGATGGCCTCGCGCAGCTCCTCGCTCTTCTCAGCGACGCGCTCCTCGACGATCTCCACGGTGATCCGGATGAGCTGCAGCGTCTGCTGCAGGCTCACGCTGCGCAGCAGCTCGCGAGGCGCCGCGGCGAAGATGTCCGCGGCGATCCACGGTGTCGAAGTCGGGTCGTCGAACCACTGGATGAACGAGGTGATGCCGGCCTGCGCGACGAGGCCGACGGCCGAGCGTCGCGCAGGCGGCATGCCGGCGTACCAGGGCAGCGACTGCTCGAGCCGCGTCGTGGTCGCCGTCGCGAGGTCGCCGGAGATCCTCCGCAGCCACGCGAGCGTGGCGGCCTTGTCCATCCGATCCGCGTCGGGCGCCGAGCCCTCGGCGGAAGAGGCCTGCCGAGCCACGTGAGGGCTCAGCTCTCCCCGCCGGCGTTGCCCGACGTGCCGGCGTTCACGTCGTGCAGCCGATACTTCTCGATGGCCTGCGCGATGACGCCGCGGTCGACCTTGCCCTCGTCGGCGAGCGCCTGCAGGGCGCGCACCGCCATGGACGGCCCGTCGATCTTGAAGAAGCGACGGGCGGCCGCACGCGTGTCCGAGAAGCCGAAGCCGTCGGCACCCAGCGTGAGGTAGCGCTGCGGCACCCACGGGCGGATCTGGTCCTGCACAGCGTGCATGAAGTCGCTCACCGCGATGACGGGACCCTCGGCGTCCTTGAGCTTGTCGGTGATGTACGCCGTCTTCGGCTCAGCCTCGGGGTGGAGGAAGTTGTGCTCGTCGACCGCGAGGCCGTCGCGGCGCAGCTCGGTCCAGCTGGTGACCGACCACACGTCGGCGACGACGCCCCAGTCGTTCTTGAGCAGCTCCTGCGCTTCGAGCGCCCACGGCACGCCCACGCCCGATGCGAGCAGCTGCGTGCGGGGGCCCTCGCCCTGGCCCTGGGAGATGCGGTGGATGCCGCGCACGATGCCGTCGACGTCCACGCCCTCCGGCTCGGCCGGCATCACGATGGGCTCGTTGTAGACGGTGATGTAGTACATCACGTTCGGGTCCTCGTGCTGGCCGCCGTACATCCGCTCGATGCCGGAGCGCACGATGTGGGCGATCTCGTAGCCGTAGGCGGGGTCGTACGACACCGTCGCCGGGTTCGTCGAGGCCAGCAGATGCGAGTGGCCGTCGGCGTGCTGCAGGCCCTCACCCGTGAGGGTCGTGCGACCCGCCGTGGCGCCGATGATGAAGCCGCGCGCCATCTGGTCGCCGGCTGCCCACTGCGCGTCGCCCGTGCGCTGGAAGCCGAACATCGAGTAGAAGATGTAGATCGGGATCAGCGGCTCGCCGTGCGTCGAGTACGCGGTGCCGGTGCCGGTGAAGGCCGCGAGCGCGCCGGCCTCGTTGATGCCGACGTGCATGATCTGGCCCTGCGGGCTCTCCTTGTAGGCAAGGAGCAGCTCGCGATCGACCGACGTGTAGTTCTGGCCGTTCGGGTTGTAGATCTTCGCGGTCGGGAAGTACGAGTCCATGCCGAACGTGCGCGCCTCATCCGGGATGACCGGGACGATGCGGTTGCCGAAGCCGTCGACCTTCAGAAGGTCCTTCACGAGGCGCACGAAGGCCATCGTGGTGGCGACCTCCTGCGTGCCCGAGCCCTTCTTGAGCAGCGCGTAGTCCTTGTCCTGGGGGAGGGGGATCTGCGTGTACTTGCTGCGACGCTCGGGCAGGAAGCCGCCCAGGCCCCGGCGGCGCTCCAGCATGTACTGGATGGTCTCGTCGTTCTCGCCCGGGTGGTAGTACGGCGGGCGGTACGGGTCGTCCTCGAGCTGCTTGTCCGTGACCGGGATGTGCATCGTGTCGCGGAACAGCTTGAGGTCGGCCAGCGTCATCTTCTTCATCTGGTGGGTCGCGTTGCGGCCCTCGAAGTGCGGTCCGAGACCGTAGCCCTTGATCGTGTGGGCGAGGATGACCGTCGGCTGGCCCTTGTGCTCCATGGCCGCCTTGAAGGCCGCGTAGACCTTGCGGTAGTCGTGACCGCCGCGGCGCAGGCCCCAGATCTGCTCGTCGGAGTAGTCCTTGACCAGCTCGAGCGCGCGGGGGTCGCGTCCGAAGAAGTTCTCGCGCACATAGGCGCCCGATTCGGCCTTGTAGGTCTGGAAGTCGCCGTCCGGCGTGCTGTTCATGAGGTTGAGCAGTGCGCCGTCGGTGTCGCGGGCGAGCAGGTCGTCCCACTCGCGGCCCCAGATGACCTTGATGACGTTCCAGCCGGCGCCGCGGAAGAAGCTCTCGAGCTCCTGCACGATCTTGCCGTTGCCGCGCACCGGGCCGTCGAGACGCTGCAGGTTGCAGTTCACGACGAACGTCAGGTTGTCGAGGCCTTCGTTGGCCGCGACCTGCAGCTGGCCGCGGCTCTCGACCTCGTCCATCTCGCCGTCGCCGAGGAACGCCCAGACGTGGCTGTCGCCGACGTCCTTGATGCCGCGGTTGGTGAGGTACTTGTTGGTCATCGCCTGGTAGACGGCGTTGATCGGCCCGAGGCCCATCGACACGGTCGGGAACTGCCAGAACTCCGGCATCAGGCGGGGGTGCGGGTACGACGACAGGCCGTTTGCGCCGGCCGACTTCTCCTGGCGGAAGCCGTCGAGCTGGGTCTCGCTGAGGCGGCCCTCCAGGAACGCGCGGGCGTAGGTGCCGGGCGACGCGTGGCCCTGGATGAAGATCTGGTCGCCGCCGGACGGGTGATCCTGGCCGCGGAAGAAGTGGTTGAAGCCGACCTCGTACAGCGACGCCGACGACGCGTATGTCGAGATGTGGCCGCCCACGCCGATGCCAGGGCGCTGGGCGCGGTGCACCGTGAGCGCCGCGTTCCAGCGGATCCAGGAGCGGTAGCGACGCTCCAGCTCCTCGTCGCCGGGGAAGTCGGGCTCGTCCTCGGGGGCGATCGTGTTGACGTAGTCGGTCGTGGGAACCATCGGCACGCCGAGGTGCAGATCCTTCGAGCGCTTGAGCAGGCTCAGCATGATCTCGCGACCGCGCTGGTGGCCCTTCGCCTCGACGAGCTCATCCAGCGACTGCTGCCACTCGCTGGTCTCCTCGGGATCGCTGTCCTGCGGTCCCTGCGAGTACGGATCCTGGTCGTGAACAGCCACCGGATGCCCTTTCGTCGAGCGGGGCAGGTCGTGCCTCGCGAACGTGCGTGCGCGTGCGCCGACGGGGTCGTGTGCGCACGCGTGATCGCCCATCAGCCTATCGCCCTCCGAGGGCGCCGGAGCCCTCGACCGGGCAGGATGGACGGGTGCCGTTCGTGACCTCCCTGTTCCGCTATCCCGTGAAGGGCTTCACCCCCGAGAGTCGCGACGCGCTGACGGTGCAGGACGACGGCCGGGTCGCGGGAGACCGCGTGCTCGCATTCCGCTTCGCCGATGCCGCGCAGCCGGAGGATCGCGACGGACTCGACCACTGGCCCAAGACCCGTGGTCTCGCGCTGATGGATTTCCCGTCGCTGGCGCGGCTGACGCTGTCGTACGACGATCGACGCCGGCTGGTGCGTGTCGCGCTCGCGGGCGAGCTGCTGGCTGAGGAGCGGCTCGATCCGGAGGGCCGTCGGAGGCTGTGCGAGGCCGTGACCGACTACGTGCTCGCGACACCGGATGCGCGCCGCCTGCGAGCGGCCGGCCGACTGCCGCTCGCGCTGGTGGGCGATGGAGGGACCTCTCGCTTTCAGGATCGGGCGCGCGGCTTCGTCTCGCTGCATGCGGCCGCCTCGGTGGCGGCCCTGAATGCCCTCGTCGAGGCGCCCGTGGACGACCGTCGCTTCCGCTCCAACGTGGTGATCGACGGAGTGGACGCGTGGGAGGAGCTGTCCTGGGCCGGGCGCGTCACCATCGGCAACGTGCAGTTCGAGGCGCGGCAGCCGATCGGTCGCTGTCTGGCGGTGCAGGCCAACCCCGACACGGGCGAGCGCGATGCGCGCCTGCTGCAGGTGCTCACGCGCGATGTCGGCCAGGCGGAGCCGACGCTCGGCATCCTGCTGCTCCCGGTCCGCGGCGGGGGAGTGATCCGCGTCGGCGACGAAGTGCGGGCCGGATGACGCCCACCCCATAGACTCGACCCAGGGGCCTTTAGCTCAGCTGGTAGAGCGCCACGTTTACACCGTGGATGTCGTCGGTTCGATCCCGGCAGGGCCCACTGTCAGTCCCAACCGCAGCTGACGTAACTCACCAGGAACCATCCGGTTCGCACCTCGGCGACACCGACGATGCTGGTGCCACCCGCGTCGACACGTTCGACCGTGACCCAGAAGTTGCCGTTCGGGCTCGGGAAATTGGCGTGCCGCAGGGTGAGCCTGCCCGATTGGATGGATGGGTTCTGCACCTGCTCGCGGGCATCGGGCGCCCCTGCAGGCGCCACGAACACCCGATAGGTGGCGCCGGACGCCTGCGAGAACGTCAGGCGCGCGGAGGCCGACAGCAGCGGCTCCTCGCACCTCATGTGCGACAGCGCCGCCACGTCCTGCGTGAGGGCCGCAGCCTCGGTCGTGACGGTCCAGTCCTCGCCAGGCGCGTACGTCAACTGGGACTGCACCGTCAGCTCCGCTCGCTGCCCGCCTTCGCTGATGAGCGTGCCCGGGCTGATCGCCGTGCGCACGCACAGGATCACCTGGCTCTCAGTCTGCGTGGTCGAGCTCGCGCCGATCTGCCCGACGGCCGTGACGCGGTTGTCGAGCGTCACGGCATCCGCGGGCGGCGACTGTGGCGTGCAGGCGCTCACGTGCGACACCGGTTCGACCCAGACCCTGATGCCGCTGCGAAGGGCCGCGGACGTCTTCGTGGCGTCTGCGGCGACCGTTGCGGTGTAGCTGGCGGCGCGGCTGCCTCGGTTGACGATGCTCACCGCGCCGGCTGCCTGCAGGGCCGTGCCGCTGTACGTCATCGCGAGCGGAGACTTCTGTCCCTCGGGCAGGAGCTTCTGCGTGACGCCGACGGTCGCCGCATTCGCGGTTCCGTCGAGCCTCGCCTGAGCCGACCAAAAGGCTGCCGCGCCGCCCCCGCCCACGAGCGTGAGCACCACGACGAGAGCCGTGATGAGCGGCGAGCGACGGAGCCGGCGGCGGGGAAGCATAGCGTTCAACGCTATTGCCCGCCGCCGCCGACCCGCCGCTGAAGTCGCCGTGCTTGAGCGGATCCTGATCGGGGCTTGAGCATGCCGCCCGCTGGGCGGGAGTCGCTCTCAGAGTGCGCGGAGCTTCTCCAGCAGCGGGCCCGCGACCTCGTCGAGGAACTGCTGCTGCTTCTCGTCGCCGATCTGCACGATCGCGACGTCGGTGAAGCCGGCGTCGAGGAAGGGGCGAACGCCCTCCGCGAGCTCGTCCAAGTCGGGACCGCACGGGATGGAGGACGCGACGTCCTCGGGCCGGACGAACTGGCTCGCCGCCTCGAAGCCGGCGGGGGTGGGGAGATCGGCGTTGACGGCCCAGCCGCCGCCGAACCAGCGGAACTGGTCATGCGCCCGAGCGATCGCGGCGTCCTTGTCCGGATCCCAGGAGATCGGCACCTGACCGATCTTGCGCGAGCCCCCCTGGGGGGCGGTGGCATCCTGCCGCTCCTGGTCCCAGCCCGTCACCAGATCGGCCTCGGGCTGCACGGCGATCATGTGGTCGCCCAGCGGAGCGAACTTCGACAGCGAGCTTCCCCCCGACACGGCGACCCCGAGCGGGACGCCTCCCTCAGGGGCATCCCACACGCGGGCGGAGTCGACCCGGAAGTAGGCGCCGTCGTAGGTGACGAGGTCGCCCGTGTGCAGCGCGCGGATGATCTCGATGGCCTCGACGAGCATGTCCTGCCGCTGGTCGACCCCGGGCCAGCCCTCGCCGACGACGTGCTCGTTCAGGCTCTCGCCCGCGCCGAGCCCGAGGGTGAACCGGCCCTCCGACAGCTCCTGGATCGTGGCGGACTTCTGCGCCACGACCGCCGGGTGATAGCGCATGGTCGGGCACGTCACGTAGGTCATGAGGTCGACGCGGGAGGTGGCGTGCGCCACCGCGCCGAGCACGCTCCACGCGTACGGCGCGTGGCCCTGGCTGACGAGCCAGGGCGAGTAGTGGTCGCTCGAGACCTCGAAGTCGAAGCCGATGTCCTCAGCCTGCTGGGCGTAGCGGACCAGCTCGCGGGGGCCGCTCTGCTCGGTCATGAGGGTGTAGCCGAAGCGCGTCATCCGGATCCTCCTGTCGTCTGCGCGTACGCGGCGACGCTACGGCGCCTTCGGCGTCCACGCACGGGGCTTGCGCGGTCCACGACGATGGGGCACGCGCGGCGGTCGGGAACGGGTGGCGGCGGCACCGGAGCGGTACGTTGGAGGAGTGAAAGCCAGCCCTGCCGACCAGCTGCTCCTGCTCGACGTCGCCGACATCGATCGACGCCTGTCGCGAGCGGAGGCTGTGCGTCGCAACCCGCCGCAGGCCGGCCGGGTGCAGGAGCTGATCGCGCAGCGCACGGCGCTCGGTCGTGAGCTCGCCGCACGGGCAGGCGTGCGCGACGACCTGCGGGCCGAGCTGAAGCGGATCGAGGCCGATGTCGAGGTCGTCACGGCGCGGCGCGCGCGCGACGTCGAGCGCCTTGCCGCGTCGACGAGCGCCAAGGACGCGCAGAGTCTCGAACGCGAGATCGCGAGCCTCGAGAAGCGACGCGGCGATCTCGAGGACGCCGAGCTCGAGATCATGGAGAAGCTCGAGGCTGCCGATGCGGCACTCGCCGAGCAGCAGGCCCTGATGGACGAGACGACCTCGGAGGGTCAGCGGCTCAGCGCCGAGGCGAAGGAGCTGGTCGCCAAGGCCGTGTCCGATGTCGAGACGCTCACGCGCGATCGCGCCGCCATGGCGGGCCGCATCCCCGCGGACCTGCTCGGTCTCTACGAGCGGCTGGCGGCGCGGGGGACCGGGGCCGCGCTGTTCACGCGCGGCATGTGCGGCGCCTGCAACATGACCCTCTCGCCCAGCGATCTGTCCGTGCTGCGCGCGACACCCGCGGACGACGTGGCGCTGTGCCCCGAATGCGGCGCGATCATGGTCCGCACCGCGGAGTCGGGTCTGTCCGCCTCTGGCACGCGCACGCTGTACTTCTCGCCGAGCGACGCACCCGACGGACCCGTTCGATGACCGGACCGCTCATCGTCGAAGCCGACGGGGGATCGCGCGGCAATCCCGGCACCGCAGCGGGCGGCGCGGTCGTGATCGATCCGGCGAGCGGGTCGGTGCTGAGCGAGCTGGGCGTGTATGTCGGCATCGCGAGCAACAACGTGGCGGAGTACAACGGCATGATCGCCGGCATCCGAGCCGCCCTCGAACGCAACCCGTCGGCCATCCACGTGCGCATGGACTCCAAGCTGGTGGTCGAGCAGATGACGGGCCGCTGGAAGATCAAGCACCCCGACATGCAGGCGCTGGCGCGCACGGCGCACGACGTGATCGGCGGGCGCACGGTGACGTTCGAATGGGTTCCCCGCAACGACAACAAGCTCGCCGATGCGGCAGCCAACGAGTCGATGGATGCGCGCGCCAGCTTCCGCCGCGATCTCGACGGCCACACGTCCGCGGCGGCTCCGGACGCCGTGGGCGGCGAGTCGCTGTTCTGATCCGGGCCTCCTATGGCGGATGAGCCGCGCGAGCCGACGAGGTCGTCGCCGTGGCTCGATGCCGATCGCATCGCGCTCGGTCGCTCGGGCGACGGCGGCATCCTGGCCCTGGCGCTCGACCGCGAGCACGAGCGCGGCCGGCGGCCGTTGAGCGCCGCGGAGCTGCCCGCATGGGTCGCCGCGCGCGAGCAGGAGGCGCAGGCGACGGGCCGCGCAGTGCGGTGGGTGTGGTCGAGCACCGCGGAGTGGTATCCGCGCCTGCTGGCGGCGGGAGTCCGCGTGGCACGGTGTCACGATCTGCGGCTCTGCCACGCCATTCTGCGCGCCGCGGTGCCGGGCACGCCCGAGCTGCGTGCCGCACGCGGGTGGGACGGACCCGCGGCGACGGATGATCCCACCGGCGGCGACGCGCTGTTCGATCTCGAGGTGCCTGCCGCCGTTCGCAAGCGCGACGATCTGCGCGAGATCTCGGCGGAGCTCGTCCGTCAGGACGCCGCCGTGGGGCTCGCCGCCGACCCGAGTCGGATGCGGCTGCTGCTCGCGGCCGAGTCGGCCGGCGCGCTCGTCGCGGCTGAGTTGCGGGCCGCCGGGGTGCCCTGGAGTGCCGACGTGCACCGGAGCATCCTGACCCAGACGCTCGGCCCGCGGGGAGTGGGCGGCGTGCCGGAGAATATGGCACGCCTCGCCGCGCAGGTGCGTGCGGCACTGGACGACCCGGCGTTGTCGCTCGACTCGCCGCCCAAGCTGCTGCGCGGCCTGCAGAACGCCGGCATCCGGGTGGAATCCACGGCGAGGTGGGAGCTCGCCGAGATCGAGCACCCGGCGATCGGGCCGCTGCTCGAGTACAAGAAGCTCTCGCGCCTGCTCACCGCCAACGGCTGGGCCTGGCTCGACGAGTGGGTGCACGAGGGGCGGTTCCGGCCCGTCTACGTGCCCGGCGGGGTTGTCACCGGTCGCTGGGCGTCATCCGGCGGCGGAGCGCTTCAGCTGCCGCGGCAGCTCCGCGGCGCTCTGCGCGCCGATCCGGGCTGGCGCATCGTGGGGGCGGACGTGGCGCAGCTCGAGCCGCGTGTGCTCGCGGGGATGGCACGCGACGGACGGATGGCTGAGGCTGCCCGCGGGCGTGACCTGTACGAGGGCATCCTGGCCACGGGCGCCGTGGCGACACGGGCGGAGGCGAAGGTCACCGTGCTGGGCGCGATGTACGGCGCGACGACCGGCGACTCCGGCCGGCTCGTGCCGCGCCTGCGCAAGGTCTACCCCGGTGCGATGGGGCTCGTGGACGCCGCGGCCCGCACGGGGGAGGAGGGCGGTGTCGTCTCGACGTGGCTGGGGCGCACGTCGCCGGGCCCCGACGACGCATGGCGCACGGCGCAGGCGCGCGCCTCACGGCCCGGCGCATCCGCTGCCGACGAGACGCGCGCGCGGCGGCTGGCGCGCGACCGTGGTCGGTTCACCCGCAACTTCGTGGTGCAGGGCACGGCCGCCGAGTGGGCGCTGGCGTGGCTCGCCGACCTGCGCCTCCGTCTCGCGCAGCTGCCGGCCGTGGCTCCGGAGACGGGGGCACCGGCATCCGGCGTGGCCTTCGCGCGGCGGGCGCACCTGGCCTTCTTCCTGCACGACGAGGTGCTCGTGCACGCACCCGCAGAACACGCAGAGGCGGCGGCCGAGGCGATGCGCGCATCCGCGGCGGCCGCGGGGCGGCTGCTGTTCGGGTCCTTCCCGATCGACTTCCCGCTCGACCTGCGCATCGGCGACAGCGCCGAGAAGGCGTGAGCCTCGCTCGGGCGCGCGGCCCCCACCGGTTCGCGCCGTAGACTGGATGACGCGAATGGGTCGGCCGGACGACCGCGTCGCGGGCGGTTCGCCGTCGCGCGCCGAGGAACGTCCGGGCTCCACAGGGCAGGGCGGTGGGTAACACCCACCCGGAGCGATCCGCGAGACAGTGCCACAGAAAGCAGACCGCCGGGCGCCCTGAGGGGGCCCGGTAAGGGTGAAACGGTGGTGTAAGAGACCACCAGGGGTCGCGGTGACGCGACCCGCTCGGTAAACCTCGCCCGGAGCAAGACCAGACAGAGGATGTCGACGCGGCCCGCCGAGTCCTCGGGTAGGTCGCTAGAGCGTCACGGCAACGTGCCGCCGAGAGAGATGGTCGTCGACGGGGCGCAAGCCCCCGAACAGAACCCGGCGTACAGGCCGGCCCATTCGCTTTCCTCGTTCTGACGTGGGATCTACTGGTCGGCGCCCGGTGCGTTGCTCCGCGGGGAGTCGGCGGAATCCGCGCGTGGGGCACCGAGAACGAAGGCTCGCGTAGTAGTGCCGGAGTGCGCGCATCCTCGTGCCGTCTCGTCGGTGAGGCCCCGCAAGCGGCGTGTTCAACGTTCCTGGGTTACTGCCCCCATCGCTCGGATCTGCCGGTACTCGGCGCGTGACTCTACGTCCTGACGTGAATGCGTGGCTTGACAGCGACGAGCCGTGGCTCGGCCGCGCGGTGAACGTTCAGGGCCACGTCTTCAGCGAGCAGCGGATCATCGACGGGGATCTCATGTCGGCGGCGTCGAACATGCAATCACCGATGGAGTCCGCCGAGGCGACCGTCTTCATTCCGAGTGAGTCGCGTCGACGAGATGCGTCAACGGTGCTCAGGTGCAGGAGGTCAGATGATCTCGCGCGGATCGGCGTAGGCCAGCTCCACGTCACCCGGGTCCGAAGGGTCGAATTCCACGGCTTCGACCGTAAAAGCGACTCGAGTGAAGGCGGTGATCAGCGCGCTGACCGCGTGGTCTCCCGCCACCGGGAAGTCGACAAAGGCCCCGCCTGTGTGGACGGCATTCTCGATTCGCTGCTTCAGAGCCTCGATGTCGGGACCGTCGCCCAAGGGAAAGGCGCGGCCATCGATGCTGATCTCCGCGCGCACCATCGTTTTCATGTCCCCCATCCCGGTGAGCGTAGGCGAGCACCACCTCACTGCATCAGGGACTTGCGGATCTCGAAGGATGGTGGCTACCGGGGCAGAACCCGAATGCGCGCTCAGGAACCGGCGGGCACTCCGCTGTCAGCGTGCTCTCCGGTGAGAACGATGCCGCCTCCGGTCATCGCGGAGTCCGCCATTCGTCGGATCCACTCCTGGTTCAGGTCGGTCGGCTCAGGCCCGTCGAAGTCGAACTTCACTGGGATCGCGGGGTGGATCCAGATGGTGTTTCGCCCGTGTGCGTCGGGGTTCTTCCAGGACAGCGTGAAGCTCTCCTGACGCCGGAGCTTCTTGGTGATGACCACCCTCAGGTGCGCGAGCGTCCGGTCGTCAATGTCGACCGCGGGACCGATGTGGTCGTAAAACAGTTGTCCCATGCGGGCCTCCTCAGTGAAGGCCGACGTTACACGGTCGTGACGGCAACCCCGTGAAGGGAGTCCGTTGGCTGCAGATCCGTGTCGGCGCTTCTCAACGCGCCGCCGGGCGGATCACCGAGGAAGAACACCAGGCAGCCAGGCGCGAGGCACTCGACACCCCCTGAATGTCGGTGGTCGCTGGCATTGTGATCCCTTCGAGTCGGCGAATCTCGGGAACAAGACGGCGTCAGAAGCTCCTTCCACTTTCGTGGCGGAGACACCGCCCATCGACCCGTGGGAGCAGCCTGGGAGGGACGTCGTTCGAACACGGATTGAGACCGCCCCGGACGGCCGCTCGCAGTCCGCAGAAGTGGCCGTGGTTGCCATTCCGACCACCATCAATGGCAACCGGAGAACGGCCGATGGCGCCGCATAATCTCTCACGTGCAATAGTCGCCGATCACCCGCAACCACCCGGATCGCAGAACCGGGCGTACAGGCCGGCCCATTCGCTTTCCTCGCTCCGCGAAAGCGCCCTCGGATCCACGGATCCGAGGGCGCTTCGACGTATCAGAGGGCGAGAGAGGCGGCGCCGATGATCCCGGCGTTGTTGCGGTGCACGGCCGTGCGCATGTCTGCCCGGGTCTTGATCAGGGGCATGAACTTCTCGGGGTTCTTCGAGACGCCGCCGCCCACCAGGATCAGGTCGGGGGAGAAGAGGAACTCGACGTGGTCGTAGAACTCCTGCAGGCGCGCTGCCCAGTCCTCCCAGGAGAGCTTGTCGCGCTCGCGCGCGGTCGCGGCGGCGTATCTCTCGATCGAGTCGCCGTTCCACTGCAGATGACCCAGCTCGGTGTTGGGCACGAGCGCGCCGTCGAACAGGAACGCCGAGCCGATGCCCGTGCCCAGCGTCGTCAGGATGGTCAGGCCCGGCTGATCCTTGGCGGCGCCGAACCGCAGCTCGGCGAGGCCCGCCGCATCGGCGTCGTTCACGAAGTGGATGTCGCGCTCGAGGCCGTCCTCGAAGAACTTCTCCGCCTCGAAGTCGAGCCACTTCTTCGACACGTTCGCGGCGGACAGGGTGCGCCCGTTCTTCACGATGGTGGGGAAGCACACCCCCAGGGGCAGTGCGTCGGCATCCGGGCCGAGCAGGTCGAGCAGCTCCCGGACGGTGGCCAGCACGTCCTTCGGCTTGGCGCCGTCGGGGGTGGGGATGCGCACGCGATCGCTGACCAGCTCGCCCTTCACGAGGTCGACGATTCCCGCCTTCATGCCGGTGCCGCCGATATCGATTCCGACCGCTCGATCCACGCTGTTCGCCATGCCCTCAGCCTATGCGAGCCAGGCGTCCATGCCTCGCCGACGCGAGCCGGCCGACCGGCTCATCCGCGCGCCCCGGGGGCACGAAAAGACGCCGACCACGCAGGCCGGCGTCTTTCGTGATCTGTCGGGTCAGGCCGACTTCGCGCGCGTGGGATCCTCGCCCGCACCGCGACGAGCTCGGATGAACTCGAGTCGCTCGGCCAGGATCTCCTCGAGCTCGGGGATGGTGCGGCGCTCGAGCAGCATGTCCCAGTGCGTGCGAGGGGCCTTGTCGCCGCTGTGGTCGACCTCGACCGTGCCGCCCTCGACCTTGAGCAGAGCCTCGGCGCCGCAGCTGCGGCACTCCCACGTCTCGGGAGCCTCGGCGTCGGCCGCAAAGGTCAGGGTGGTGTCGCGGCCGCAAGTCGCACAGTGATAGGTGTGCTGGGTGCGCTCCATGAACACGACGCCCTCTTCGCTCTGGAGGCTCTGGGCGCCGAGTCGGATTCCGCGAAGGCTGCGATCTGCCATGTGTGGTCCTCTCGTCGGTCCCCAGGTATAACGCTCGCGCCTGTGGACATCATCCGAAGGGCGGCTCGGCGCGGGCCTTTCCCAGGGGAATCCCAGCGTCGTGGCGGCGCGGGTGACTCAGCGGGTGAGGACCTCGAGCGCGATGTCGGCGTGGTCCGTCACGATGCCGTCTACGCCCTGGGCGACCAGGAGACGCATCCGCTCGGGGTCGTTGACGGTCCAGACGTGCACCTCCACGCCGGCGTCGTGCGCCCAGTCGATCAGCCGGGGCGTGAGCACGCGCAGCACGCTCTGGCGCTCGGGGATCTGCAGCGCGTCGACGTCCCGCAGCAGGCGCATGGCGGTGCCGCGCATGAGCAGACGCACGGCCCCGACCAGGCGCGCGATCGTCCGGGACCCCGGAGACGTCGCCGGCCGGTCACCGCCGACGGCAGCCAGCGCCGCGAGCCGCCGTTCGTCGGAGAAGCTCGTCACGAGCACACGCGCGGCATGCTCGGCGACCAGACGCCCCACGCCCTCTGCCGCCGCGGCGGCCTTTACATCGAGGTTGAAGCGCGTTGTGGGGAACGCCTCGAGCGACTGGGCGAGGGTCGCGAGGCCGCCGCGGTCGGCCATCAGCTGCTCGAGCTCGCGCAGCGGAACCTCGGCGATGGGTCGCCGGTCACCCGTGATGCGCTCGAGGGTGTCGTCATGGAACAGGACGACCTCGCCGTCAGCCGTGACGTGACAGTCGGACTCCACATAAACCGCTCCGGCCGCGTGCGCCGTGGCGATCGCCGCGAAGGAGTTCTCGGAGATGTGCTCGTCCGGGCGGGCGAGGCCCCGGTGCGCGAGGACGCGCGGATGGGCGGTGCCGGTCAGATAGGGATGCGTCACAGGCGCTCGCCCGGCGCAGACCCTCGTCCGAACCCGCCCGCGATGCCCTTGAGCGCCTCGGTCAGCTCGCTGGGAATGATCCAGAGCTTGCTCGCCTCGCCCTCGGCGAGCTTCGGCAGCGTCTGCAGGTACTGGTACGCGAGCAGCTTCTCGTCGGGAGCGCCCGCGTGGATCGCATTGAACACCGTCTGGATGGCCTCGGACTCGCCCTGTGCGCGCAGCACCTGAGCCTGCTTGTCGCCCTCGGCCTTGAGGATCTCGGCCTGGCGCGCACCCTCGGCGACGAGGATCTGGGACTGCTTGTGCCCCTCCGCTGTCAGGATCGCGGCCCGGCGGTCACGCTCGGCGCGCATCTGCTTCTCCATGGCGTCCTGGAGCGTCACGGGCGGGTCGATGGCCTTGAGCTCGACGCGGCTCACTTTGATGCCCCATGCGCCGGTCGCCTCGTCGAGCGTCGCGCTGAGCTTGCCGTTGATGACATCCCGGCTGACCAGCGCCTCCTCGAGGTTGAGTCCGCCGACCACGTTGCGCAGCGTGGTGATCGACAGCTGCTCGACGGCGCCCAGGTAGTTCGCGATCTCGTACGTCGCGGCTCTCGGGTCGGTGACGCGGAAATACACGACCACGTCGACCGCCACCGACAGGTTGTCCTCGGTAATCACCTGCTGCGGGGGAAACGAGACGACCTGCTCGCGCAGATCCACGCGAGAGCGCGGGCGGTCGATGATCGGGAACAGCAGGTGGGGCCCGCCGTACAGCGTGCGGTGGTAGCGGCCCAGACGCTCGATGATGAACGCCTCGCTCTGCGGCACGATGCGGATGGCCTGGATGAGCGCCGTGATCACGAGGGCCACGACGGCAGCCGCTAGGACCCACAGCAGGACCGTTCCGACGATCTCCATGACTCAGCTCTCCCGGTAGGTATTGGGGGTGACGCCGGGGGTGCGCGCGGCGACCACGGCGGTGGCTCCCTGGATCGATTGCACGACGATGCGCGTCTGCGGCGGCAGGTCCGCGCCGGCGCTCACCCGCGCCGACCATGAGTCTCCGTTGACGAGCTTCACCCGACCGGCGATCGACGTGACGGTCTCCGTCACCACGCCGTCGAGCCCGATGAGCCCGTCCACGTTGAACCTCTGGGGATCGGCGCCGCGCCGCAGCCTGCGCAGGAGCGGCGGACGGAGCGCGGCGAGGAACGCCATCGCGGCGACCGCGGCGATGATCACCTGCAGCCACAGCGGCGCACCGGCGAACGCCGACAGGATGCCCGCGGTGGATCCGAGGCCCATCATCAGGAAGGTCAGCTCTCCTGAGGCCATCTCGATCGCGAGGAAGATCGCGATGAGCACCAGCCAGCCGACCCAAGCCCACTGCTCGATGAACTCCATGGGACCCCCTCGCGCCTCCCGAGTCGCTTCTCTCGCACCCTAGCAGCGGCCATCGACGCGCAGCGGCGACCACGAGCGGACAAGTCGATCGTCACGACATTGGAGGCTTGCGACAGAGCCGCGTGGGGCCGCGTTGGTAGTGTCGATCAGGCCCCGCGGACTTCCGGAGAAGCCTCCGCTCGCCGCCGCCACCCGCCCGCTCGACCTCAGGAGCACCTCGTGACCGACGCCCTCTCGCAGCCCATCGCACCCGGCACGCTGACCGGCAAGGTCGCGCTCGTGACGGGCTCGTCGCGTGGAGTCGGCGCTGATACCGTGCGCTACCTCGCGCAGGCCGGGGCCGACGTCGTCATCAACTACCGGAACAAGGCGCCCCGGGCCGAGAAGCTCGCCGCCGAGGTGCGCGCGCTGGGCGTGCGCGCTCTTGTGGTGGGCGCCGACCTGACCGACCCGGCGTCGGTCGAGTCGATGCTCGCCTCGGTGGCCGAAGAGCTGGGCGGGCTCGACATCCTGGTGCTGAACGCGTCTGGCGGCATGGAGAGCGGGATGGCGGAGGACTACGCGCTGCAGCTCAACCGCGACGCGCAGGTGGGCGCGCTGCGGGCGGCGCTGCCCCTTCTGGAGGCCGCCGCCGAGCGGGGCGGCGCGCGCGTGGTGTTCGTGACCAGCCACCAGGCGCACTTCATCCGCACGACGCCGACGATGCCCGAGTACGAGCCGGTCGCGCTGTCCAAGCGCGCGGGAGAGGACGCGCTGCGCGAGCTGATCCCGTCGCTGGCGGACAAGGGCATCGGATTCACCGTCGTGTCGGGAGACATGATCGAGGGCACGATCACCGCGACCCTGCTCGAGCGGGCCAACCCCGGCGCGATCGCGTCGCGCAGGGAGTCGGCGGGCAAGCTCTACAACGTGGCGGAGTTCGCCGCCGAGGTGGCTCGCGCGGCGGTCGACCCGGTGCCGGCCGACAACACCCGCCTGGTGGGCGACGTCTCGAGCTTCGCCGCCGAGTGAGCCGCGGCCGCGCGAAGCGGCCGCGACCACCAGAATGAAGCCATGACCACGCACGACGTCGTCGTCGTCGACCACCACGACAGCTACACCGGCAATCTGGTGCACCTCATCGCCAGGGTCACCGGAGGGCTGCCCCGTGTGGTCGAGCACGACGAGTGCACGGCCGCCGACGTGCTGTCGCATGACTTCGTCGTGCTGTCGCCGGGGCCGGGGCATCCGGCCGATCCGCACGACTTCGCCGTCGGGCGCGAGGTGCTGCGTGCAGGGGAGCGGCCGGTGCTCGGCGTCTGCCTGGGCATGCAGGGGATCGTCACCGCGTTCGGCGGCGTCGTCGAGCGGGTGGACCCCGGCCATGGCATTGACGCCACGGTGCGTCACGACGGCACCGGGCTGTTCGCCGGTGTGCCCGACGGGTTCCGGGCGGTGCGCTACCACTCGCTCGCTGCGCTCGAGCTGCCGGAAGACGTGCGCGTGACCGCGAGGGATGAGCGCACGGGCCTCGTCATGGGGGTCGCGCACCGCTCGCTGCCGGTGGCGGGCGTGCAGTTCCATCCGGAATCGATCCTCACCGAGCACGGCGAGGAGCTCGTGCGCAACTTCCTCGGCGCGGCATGAGCGACGCCTTCGACGCGGCCCTCGCGAGCGGTCGGTTCGTGTGGCTGCAGGCGGGCGACGGCGGCCCGCAGCTCTGCTGGCTCGACCCCTCGGATGTCTCGCTCGCGTACCACGCCGCCGCGCGGGAGGTCGTGCGCTATGCCGACGGACGCGCGGAGGTGGTCGGCGACGACATCTTCGCGGTGCTGGGCAGCGAACTGGCCGCCGGCCATCCTGACGACCGCTGGTACGGGTACTTCGGCTATGCCGCCCGCGCGGATCTGCCGGCGCGCCCGGACGGCGTGCTGCCCGACGCGGTGTGGATGCGGCCGTCGCACGTCGTGACGACCACGCCACCTCGCAGGGACGTGCCCCCTGCGAGCGGATCGTCTGCGTCCGATCCGGTGCCGGGCTGGTACGCCGACGCGTTCGCGGTCGTGCAGGAGCACCTGCACGCCGGAAACTCGTATGAGGTCAATCTGACGTACCGCGCTCGGGCCGCGTCGGCGCTTGCGCCCTACGAGGTGTTCCAGCGCCTGTGCGCGCTCAATCCAGCGCCGTACGCGGCATACGTGCATTACGACGTCGCGGGGGCGCGGGCCTTCGTCGTCGGCTCCTCACCCGAGCGCTACGCGCGCATCGACGGGGCGGCCGGGGGAGCGCGCACGATCGAGGCCAAGCCCATCAAGGGAACCACGCCCCGCGGCGCGACGCCGGGCGAGGACCAGGCGGCGGCGCGTCTGCTGGCGACGGACAGCAGGTTCCGATCCGAGAACCTCATGATCGTCGACCTGCTGCGCCACGACCTCTCGCAGGTGTGCGAGGTCGGCACGGTCGAGGTCCCGAGCCTCATGGCGGTGGAGTCGTACGCGTCGGTGCACCAGCTCGTGTCCACGGTGCGCGGGGTGCTGCGTCCCGACGTCGACACGATCGCGGCTCTGCGGGCCCTGTTCCCGGCCGGCTCGATGACCGGGGCGCCGAAGCTGCGCACGATGGAGATCATCGAGGCTGTCGAGGACACGCCCCGCGGCGCGTACGCGGGTGCCGCGGGATGGATCGCTGCGGACGGCCGGGCCGACCTGGGTGTGATCATCCGGACGCTGCTCACGGACGGCCGCGGCGGGTACACGCTCGGCACGGGCGGCGGCATCACGGTGCAGTCCGATGTCGCCGAGGAGTATGCCGAGTCGCGCTGGAAAGCCGAGCGGCTGCTGCGGGCGGTCGCGGACTGACCTTCCGCCGGGCGTGCCCGATGGACGTGGGATCAGGATCCGAAGATCACGGCCGCCGCGAACACGACCGGGATGCACCCGAAGGTGGTGAGGAAGACGACGTCGCGCGCGATCACCTCGCCGACGCCGTACCGCTGCGCGTAGTTGAAGACGTTCTGCGCGCTCGGGAGGCTCGCGAGGACCACCACCACGAGCATCGCGTGCGCGTCGAGCTGGAAGGCGAGGCCGATGGCCCACGCCGCGAGCGGCATCGCGACGAGCTTCATGGCGGTCGCGAGCAGCACGTCGGGGCGCGACCGCCGCGTGGTGAGCACCCGCTGCCCGTGCAGCGACATGCCGAAGCTCAGCAGCAGCACGGGCACGGCGGCGCCGGCCAGCAGGCCCACCGGCTCGGTCACGATCGGCGGCAGTTCGATGCCCGTGACCGCGACCAGCACGCCGAACGCCGCGCCGATGATCATGGGGTTGCGCAGCGAGCGGCGCAGAGCGCGGCCGAGCTCGCGCACCCCTGCGCGCTCCCCGGACGAGACCGAATCGAGCACCGCGAGCACGATCGGCGTGATCACGAGCAGCTGCACCAGGATGACCGGCGCCGAGTACGCGCCGTTGCCGAGCAGATAGGTCGCGATCGGGATGCCGATGTTGTTGGCGTTGACGTATCCCGCGCCGAGGGCGCCCATCACGATCTCGCCGAGCGAGCGGCGCCACACCAGACGCGCGATGAGGGCATACGCGGTGAACATCGCGGCGGCCGCGAGCATGGACACGGGAAGCAGGGCGGAGAAGAGCAGCGTGAGATCAGCGTCGGCCAGCACCGCGAACAGCAGGAACGGGTTCAGCACGAAGAACGTGAGCCGGCTGAGGACGTAGCGCGCGTGCTCGCCGAGCAGGTCTATGCGGGCGACGATGTATCCGGTGACGATCGCAAGGCCCACCACCGCGAAGCCCGTGAGGACCCCGATCACGACAGCATCCGGCGATGGGCGGCGGGGTCGCGGGTCACGCCCTTCAACCTATCGGCGTACATAGGGTGGGGGCATGAGCACCACTCTGCGGCGTGTGACCGTCTTCACCGGATCCTCGAGCGGCGTCGACCCCGCGTATGCCCGGGCGGCCGTCGACGTCGGGCAGGCATTCGCCGCACGGGGGATCGGGGTGGTCTACGGCGGCGGCAACGTGGGGCTCATGGGTGCGGTGTCCACGGCGGCACGGCAGGCGGGCGCCGACGTGCATGGCGTCATGCCCGAGGCTCTCGTCGACAAGGAGCGAGCGCACCCCAACCTGACGAGTTTCGAGATCGTGCCCGACATGCACGCGCGCAAGATGCGGATGGCCGAGCTCGGCGATGCGTTCGTGGCACTGCCCGGCGGCATCGGCACGCTCGAGGAGTTCTTCGAGGTGTGGACCTGGCTGCAGCTCGGCATCCATCGCAAGCCGGTCGCTGTGTACGACGTGCGCGGGTTCTGGCGGCCGATGCTGACCATGGTGGACCGGATGGTCGAGGAGGGGTTCGTGGCGGAGGCGTTCCGCGATTCGCTGCTCGTCGTCTCGACTCCGCGGGATCTCATGCACGCGCTCGAGTCGTGGCAGCCGCCGGTGCCGAAGTTCAGTGAGGCCGAGGTCCCGTCGGCCTAGCGACATCGCACGGGAGCGGCGCGCGGATGTCGGCGGCTCGTGGCACGATCGTCTCGTGACTCCGCCCGTCGACGACGCCAGGCTGCGCGAGCTAGAGCTGCTGCGGCGCGTGCGCGACCGGATGGACCGCGATTACGCCGCGCCGCTCGACGTGGAGGCGCTCGCGCGGGGCGTGCACATGTCGGCCGGGCACCTGAGCCGTCAGTTCAAGGCCGCGTACGGCGAGTCGCCCTACGCGTACCTGATGACGCGCCGCGTCGAGCGGGCCATGACGCTCCTGCGCCGCGGTGATCTCTCTGTCACAGAGGTGTGTCTGGCTGTCGGATGCCAGTCGCTCGGCACCTTCAGCGCACGGTTCACGGAGCTGGTCGGGATGCCGCCGAGCGTGTACCGGCGCACGTCCGCGCGCGGCCTCGAGGGACTGCCGTCGGTCGTCGTCAAGCACGCGACACGGCCCATCAGAAAGCGATCAGGAATCGAGAAGCGCGGCCTTCCGGCCCGCGGATAGCGTGACGTCCATGGACCTCAAGATCTCCTCCAGCTTCCTTCCGCACACCGACCCCGACGCCTCTCTGGCCTTCTACCGCGACGCACTCGGCTTCGAGGTGCGGCTAGATGTCGGCTACGAGAACATGCGATGGATCACGGTGGGCCCGGCCGATCAGCCCGACACCGCGATCGTGCTCACCCCGCCCGCGGTCGATCCGGGGATCAGTGACGAGGAGCGTCGCGTGATCGCCGAGATGATGGCCAAGGGCACGTTCGCCGCGATCGTGCTCGCCACACCGGATGTCGATGCCGCCTTCGAACGGCTCCAGGCGGCCGGCGTCGACATCGTGCAGGAGCCGATCGACCAGGACTACGGCCTGCGCGATTTCGCCGTGCGCGACCCCGCGGGCAACCTCATTCGCGTGCAGCAGCGCGCGTGATGCGCTCCTGATCCGCCCCGTCCCGTCCCGTCCCACCCGTCCGATCCCCATCTGAAGGAGCGCCGTGCATCCCGCCGACACCCACGACCTCATCCGCGTGCAGGGCGCGCGTGAGAACAACCTCAAGGACGTCAGCGTCGAGATCCCCAAGCGACGCCTCACGGTGTTCACCGGTGTGTCCGGGTCGGGGAAGAGCTCGCTCGTGTTCGATACGATCGCGGCCGAGTCTCGCCGCATGATCGACGAGACGTACAGTGCGTTCGTGCAGGGCTTCATGCCCTCAGTGCCGCGCCCCGACGTCGACGTCCTCGAGGGGCTGACGACCGCGATCATCGTCGACCAGGAGCGGCTCGGCGCGAATCCGCGCTCGACGGTGGGGACGGTCACCGACGCCAACGCGATGCTGCGCATCCTGTTCAGCAGGCTGGGGGAGCCCTACATCGGCGGCCCGACCGCATTCTCCTTCAACATCCCGACCCAGAAGGCCAGCGGCGTCATGACGGGGCCGAAGGGGGAGAAGAAGATCGTGAAGGACGCGATCTACCTCGGCGGCATGTGCCCGCGGTGCGAGGGACGCGGGCAGGTGTCGGACATCGATCTGTCGCAGGTCGTCGACGAGTCGAAGTCGCTGAACGAGGGCGCCATCATGGTGCCCGGCTACACGCCCGACGGATGGATGGTGAAGGGGTTCTCCGAGTCGGGCTTCTACCCGGCCGACAAGCCCATCTCGCAGTTCAGCGAGAAGCAGCGTCAGATCTTCCTCTACGGCGAGGTCACGAAGGTGAAGATCGCAGGGATCAACATGACCTATGAGGGTCTGATCCCGAAGATCACCAAGTCGATGCTGTCGAAGGATCTCGACGCGCTGCAGCCGCACATCCGGGCGTTCGTCGAGCGGGTGGCGACCTTCGCGACCTGCCCGGAGTGCGACGGCACCAGGCTCACCGAGGGTGCCCGCTCGTCCAAGATCGACGGTCTGAGCATCGCCGACGCGTGCCGCATGCAGGTGACCGACCTCGCCGAATGGGTGCGCGGCCTGGACAAGCCCGGTGCCGGGCCCCTGCTCAAGGCGCTCGGCGCGAACCTCGACGCGTTCGTCACGCTCGGTCTGGGATACCTCAGCCTGGACCGTCCGTCGGGCACGCTCAGCGGGGGAGAGGCGCAGCGGATCAAGATGCTGCGGCATCTCGGGTCGTCGCTGACGGACGTGACATACGTGTTCGACGAGCCCACCATCGGCCTGCACCCGCACGATATCCAGCGCATGAACGAGCTGATCATCCAGCTGCGCGACAAGGGCAACACCGTGCTGGTGGTCGAGCACAAGCCGGAGGCCATCCAGGTCGCCGATCATGTGGTGGACCTGGGCCCGCGCGCGGGGAGCGAGGGCGGCACGATCTGCTACGAGGGCACGGTGGAGGGGCTCGCGCAGAGCGGCACGCTCACCGGCCAGCACCTCGGCTACCGGGCGCGGCTCAAGTCGAGCATGCGTAGCGCGACCGGAGCGATCGAGGTCCGCGGCGCGAATGCGCACAACCTGCAGGATGTCTCGGTCGACATCCCGATGGGTGTGCTCACGGTCGTGACCGGTGTGGCGGGCTCGGGCAAGAGCTCGTTGATCCACGGCTCGGTGTCGTCCCGCGACGGGGTGGTCTCGATCGACCAGACCGCGATCAAGGGGTCGCGCCGCAGCAACCCCGCCACGTACACCGGGCTCCTGGAGCCCATCCGCAAGGCGTTCGCCAAGGCGAACGGCGTCAAGCCGGCGCTGTTCAGCGCGAACTCGGAGGGCGCGTGCCCGACGTGCAAGGGCGCGGGCGTGATCGTGACGGAGCTGGGGTTCATGGACACGGTCGAGACGCCGTGCGAGGACTGCGGCGGCAAGCGGTTCCAGTCGGCCGTTCTCGAGTACACGCTCGGCGGCAAGGACATCACCGAGGTGTATGAGCTGCCCGTCGCGGAGGCGCGCGCGTTCTTCTCGGACGGCGAGGCCAAGATCCCGGCGGCCGCCGCCATCCTGGGGCGAATGGAGGACGTCGGGCTCGGCTACCTGACCCTCGGTCAGCCGCTGTCGACGCTGTCGGGCGGCGAGCGGCAGCGCATCAAGCTGGCGAACCAGATGGGGGAGAAGGCCGACGTGTACGTGCTCGACGAGCCGACCACCGGCCTGCACCTCGCTGATGTCGAGAATCTCCTGGGGCTGCTTGACCGCCTGGTCGACTCGGGAAAGACCGTCATCGTGATCGAGCACCACCAGGCCGTCATGGCCCACGCCGACTGGATCATCGACCTCGGCCCCGGTGCCGGACACGACGGCGGGCGTGTGGTCTTCGAGGGAACTCCGGCGGACCTGGTGGCCGCGAAGTCCACGCTGACGGGTCAGCACCTGGCGCAGTACGTCGGGCTGTGAAGGCGGGATGAGGCCGGTCGTCGTCCTAGGCTGACTCCGTGATCGCCCTCGTCCTGCCCAGCCGCGAACGTCATGAGTCGTGGACTGAGGCGATCCGCGAGTTCGACGGCGCGACGCTCCATGGGTTCTCGACCTTCGGCTTCGAGGGCGATGACCTGAGCGACCCCCAGGTGTTCGAGCGGTGGCTCGCCAAGGAGCGACGGCAACGCACCGAAGCGATCGGAGGGTTCGTTCCCGCGACCGTGTGGTGGATCGTCGACGATCGCTCGCCCGACGTGGTGCTCGGGTCGCTCCACCTGCGGCACGAGCTCAACGCCGCGCTGCTCGACGACGGTGGCCACATCGGCTACGGCGTGCGACCCACGGCGCGCGGACGCGGTGTGGCGACAGCAGCCCTGCAGCTCGGCCTCGAACAGGCGCGCTCCCACGGCATCGACCGCGTGCTGCTGATCTGCGACAGCACGAACGAGGCCTCGCGCCGCATCATCCTCGCCGCCGGGGGAGAGCTCGAGGACATCCGCGGCGGCAGCGAGCGGTACTGGATCGGGCTGTCAGAGTGAGTTTCGCTGTCCGCAGCACATGTCCATCCGGATGGACATGTGGAGGCGCATTCTCGCCGAGCCGCGTGATGAGCGGACCGTACGCGTCGCCGAGGGGGATGGCCGGCTTCGAGGCGGTCGGACGTTATGTCAGAAATGGCCGCACGCGACCGGCGCGGGGAAGGCGGATGCTCAGGCTCGGCCGAGCTCTCGGATGCGCTGTTCGAACAGATCCAGCTCGCTCCGGAGCTGGGCGACGTCACGGGGAGTGAATCGTCGTACCCGCATGTTCAGGATGACGTCGGCCTCGAGTGAGTCGATGTCGAACTCGTCTGCGACCGCTGCGACGAGTTCCGCGTGATCGTCGGCGTCGGCCGTCGCGCAGACCTCCAGAAGGCGCGGTGCGTTCTCCACGGCCATCAGCATCGCGCGCACGATCCGGGCACGGTCGATCAGGTTCTGGCGCTCGTCCATCCCGGCCACTCTACGTGCGGCGGCCAGTAGCCGATAATGCACATTATGTCAGCTCCGATACGCCGGCGTCGCCGGTCTGCCGACAGCCCGAGCTCCGCCAGTAGCCGGTTGATCCGCTCGCTCTCACGGTTCGATGTGAGCTGCGCGGCGTACTTGTCCGGGGCGTTCCGGCGCCGCTTCGCGTGCGCGCGTTTCGTCTCCCGTTCCCGGATCTGCCGCTGTCGTTCGCGCTCGCGGTACTCCGTGTCGCGCTCGCGCCGCTCGCGCCGCCGGGCGATCTGCTTCGCGTTGACCAGCTGGATGCGGCGCCATCGCCAGTTCGGAAAAGCGCGGAACAGCTCGGCGAGGTCGGCGATCCACGCCTCCACGCCGCCGGGGCGATGCGCTCTCCGCACATCCGCAGCCACGAACTCCCTGATGCGGTCCAGGTCGTGCCGATTGGATGCGTCGAGGTAGTCCTCGAACCAGTCGCGCATCTCCCAGGGCTCCACCCGCCCATTATCGAGCGGATCCGGTTGCGCAACCCGCAAACCGGACGTGTGGGCGCGCTGGCCTGTCGGCGGCGCGCCCACACGTGCCGGATCACTCGGCAGGAAGCACGAGCTCCTGGCCGACCTCGATGAGGTCGGGGTCCGAGATGGTGTCCTGGTTCACGGCGAAGATCCCGAGCCAGCCCGTCTCGAGGCCCTCGGCTTCGGCGATCTCGAACAGCGTGTCACCGGCGGCGACGGTGTACGTCTCATCGGAGGGCTCGACATCCGGCAGCGCGTACGTCTCCTCGGTGGGCGCGGCGGCAGGAGCCTGGGCGGCCGCTCCCCCGCCGGACGGCGCCGATGCGACGGGAGCCTGCGCCTCGGCCGGCGCGGCAGCGCGCGGCTCAGCGGCGCCGCTGGCGCCGATCTGCGCCGAGCAGCTCGGCCAGGCGCCCCATCCCTGAGTGGCGAGGACGTTCTCGGCGACGCGGATCTGCTCCTCGCGCGAGGCGGCTGCCGGGTTGCCCGAGCCGCCGTTCGCCTCCCAGGTCGACTGCGAGAACTGCAAGCCTCCGTAGTAGCCGTTGCCGGTGTCGATGGCCCAGTTGCCGCCCGACTCGCACTGCGCCAGGGCGTCCCACGTCGAGTCGTCCGCCGCGTTCGCGGCGGACGGGATGAGCATGCCGGCGGCGGCGGCGAGCACGCCCGCCGCCACGAGGCCGCGGCGCGCGAGGCGCGGGCCGGCCGTGTCGCGAGTGGCGGTGATGCTGCGTGTGTTGGTGTCACGAATCACGGTGAACTCCACGGTCCCGTCTCCGCACGCGAGTGGATCACGCGTTCGTCCGCCCGACCGGAATGGTCTTCGGTTGAGGGGAACGAGGGACTCTGGGGGCGGATCCGACGGCGGTCCCTCGCGGTTCGCCGTGCCACGATACGCGATAATCACGAAACGGTAACGAAAATGCTCAGGAAGCTATCAGGTCTCGGCGAACGGGTGGCTTGGGCATCAGGCGTCGGCGGTTGGTCATCCCCCGGTCGCCGGATCGACACGGCGAAGGCATAACGTGAGCCCATGCGCACACGTCCCACCGCAGCCGTGCTTCCGATGCTCGCGCTCACGGCCGTGTTGACGTCGTGCGGCGCCGCACCGGCCGTCAGCCGCCTCGACGCGTACGAGGCCCGTGCTGAGGAGCTCACCGACGCCCTGCTCGGTGAGCTCGCCGGTGGGCGCGCTCCCGTTCTCCGCACGGTGTCGAGAGCATCGATCGATGACTCGCAGTGGCTCGTGCCACGCGAACGGCAGGCCGCCCACTGGACCACCACATCGACTCTCGAGTTCGTCGATGTGGAGGCATCCGCGGTAGCGGGCGCACTGCGCGCCCGACTGACCGAGGAGCGATGGAGGGTCGAACCCACGGTCGACCAGGGTGGCGTGCTCCCCTCTGTCGACACCTATCGCAGGGACGCGAGCGAGGGCGCCGGCGACTGGATCGTCCAGGTGGCGTGGAACGACGCCCACCGCCTCAGCGTGATCGTGCAGAGCCCGGTCACGGTGCGGGGCGACGAGGGCTGAGCCGGCGGCGCTTCACAGCGCGCGCAGCATCTCGATCTCACGGCCGTAGGGCGGCAGCTCGTATGGGTGCGAGCGTCCGGTCTCGACGAATCCATGCCGACGATAGAAAGCGACGGCGCGCGGGTTGTCCGCGTGCACATTGAGCCGTAGCGCGGGTCCCTGCTGCCGCGCCCAGTGGATGACCGCCTCCAGCAGCGCGTCGGCGACGCCCGCCTGCGGTCCCCGCCAGCGCGGATCTACGAACACCCCGGCGAGCATCGGGCCGCGCGTCCGTGAGAGCACGCCGCGCATGATGCCGATCCAGGTGCCGTCGTCTGCGATCGCGATGAACGCGGCGGTGCGCGGCGGCAAGGCCCGGGCCAGGCGATCGCGCCACGCGAGCTCATCGAGATCGACGACGTCCTCGTACCGCTCGTTGAAAGCGATCGGGGTGTCCTGCAGCATCCGCAGGCGCAGATCGCGGAAGGGCTCCCAATCGTCTTCCGAGAGGGGGCGGATGGAGAAGGCCACGCGGCCACCGTACGCCGCACGGGCGCTCTCTGCGCCAACCGGAGCCCATCCACTGAGAGCCGCGTCAAGCCCGGAACGACTTCTGCTCCGCTCCCCCAGAATGTAGGCATGCCCACGGAGCGCCTGTTCGATCTCGATGGTCAGATGATCCGGGTCTTCTCCTCCGAACGGGCCGCGAGTTCTCATCAGTACGTGTTGGTTCACGGTCTCGGCATCTCGCACCGCCTCTTCTCGCGCCTGCACGGCGTTCTGGCGAAGCGGCACACCGTGCACACGCTGGACCTGCCGGGATTCGGCGGTCTCCCCCGCCCGCGGCACTCTCCCGATGTGCCCGCCATGGCGCGTCTGATCGCTGACGTGCTCGACCGGATCGGCGCCCGTGACGTCGTTGCTGTCGGGGACTCGATGGGCACGCAGTGGGTGGTGGAGCTGGGTGCCCTTCGGGCCGACGTCGTCTCGCACGTCGTCGCGATCGGTCCCGTCGTCGACGACGAGCGCCGATCATCGGGCGCGCAGGCGATGGCCCTGGCGGCGGACACCGTGCGAGAGCCGCCGTCGGCGAATGCGCGCGTGCTCACGGAGTATCTGCGGTGCGGGCCGGCCTGGTACAGCAGCCAGCTTCGGCACATGCTCGCGTACCCCATCGAGAAGCGCGTGGGGGCGGTGAGCGAGCGCCTGATGATCCTCCGGGGTGGGCGAGACCCGATCGCCGGCCGTGACTGGTGCGAGCGGCTGGTCGCTCGCGCCCCCGGCTCGCGCCTCGTCGAGGTAGCGGGACACCCGCATCTCGTGCAGCACACCGCGCCGCACCGCGTGGCCGAGGAGATCGTGCGCTTCGTGCGGGACGGGGCGGCGTGATGGGCCTCTTCCGCACGGCGGGTTGGTGGATCCGCGACTACGCCTATGCCGCGGCGTGGCAGGCTCGTGCCTTCGTCGATCGCACCGATCCCGCGGGGCTGCGCAGCGGCGAGGGCGTGCCCATCGTGATCGTCCCCGGCGTCTACGAGACCTGGCGGTTCCTGCAGCCGCTCGCCGTCGCGCTGCACGATCGCGGCCACCCGGTGCACGTGGTCGACCCGCTGCGCGACAACCGCATCCCGGTCGAACGCGCCGCTGCCCTGGTGACAGCGCATCTCGTGCGCCACGGTCTGCGCGACGTCATCCTGGTCGCGCACAGCAAGGGAGGGCTGATCGGCAAACACGTCATGGCGTTCGGAGAGGGCATGAGTCGCGTTCGAGGCATGGTCGCGGTGGCCGCGCCGTTCGGCGGGTCGCGCTACGCCTCGCTGATGCTGTCGCCGACGCTGCGCGTCTTCTCGCCGCGCAATGCGACGATCATGGCGCTCGCCCGCGAGACCGCCATCAACGCACGCATCGTCTCGATCTACGGGCGCTTCGACCCCCATATCCCGGGCGGGAGCGCGCTTGAGGGGGCGCATAACGTGATGCTCGACACGGGCGGGCACTTCCGCGTGCTCGCCCACCCACGCGTCATCGCCGAGGTCGCCGCGATGGCCGAGCGCCGCGAAGGCTGAGCCAGGCATCGTGCATCAGACGCCGGGATCCGGCTGCCGGGATGCAGGCGCGCCGGAGTCCGACCTCGCGCGCGCGGGCTGGGACCACCCCTCCCACGCCGGCGCGTCGATCACGCAGAAGCGATTGCCCTCGGGATCCTCGAGGATCACGTAGTCGGCATCCGCGGGCCTGCCACCCCAGTGCACCTCGGTGGCGCCGAGCCGGATCAGGCGTTCCACCTCTGCGGCCTGATCGTCGGCGTAGAGATCCAGGTGGATGCGCGGCGGCAGCGCTCGTTGCGACCGCATCGTGTCGAGCGAGACGCTGGGCCCGATGCCTTCGCGCGGTCGCAGGACGACGAAGTCCTCCTCCATGGGCTCCCTCACCGCGTAGTCGAGGGCCTGGGTCCAGAACCGCACCTGGGCGGCGATGTCATGCACCCGGATGACGATGGAGCCCACGGTCAGCATGCAGACACCGTACGCCGCACCGCCGACATGTCCACTCAGGCTTCGAGCGAGCGCTCTTCGTCGGCTGCGGCGGACCAGCCCTGGGCGACGTCGTTCGCATCGAACGCACCGCGCGCGACCCGGAAGCCCAGGTCGCCGTGAGCCGCGCGGGGCCGCTCGCCGCGTCGCGTCGTCGCGTTCACCGCAGAGGGGCCGTCGGCGAACGAGCCCCCACGGATCACGCGCGCGTCGCCGTAGACGGCCGGATCCAGCAGATCCCAGCACCACTCCCATACATTGCCGAGGGTGTCGAACAGTCCGTACAGATTGGGCATCTTGCCGCCCACGTCGCGAGGTGCGCGCAGACCGTCGGCGGCCGTCCAAGCGACGTCCCTGAGGAGCCCGTAGTGCGGCCCCTTCGAGCCCGCCCGGCAGGCGTACTCCCATTCCGCCTCGGTCGGCAGACGGTATCCGTCCGCGTCGAGGTGCCAGGTGATGTCCTCGCCGTCGAACGAGTACACCGGCTCGAATCCCTCCCATTCCGAGGCCGCGTTGCAGAACCGGATGGCCCGCTGCCAGCTCACGTGCGTGGCGGGGCGCCGGGGGTGCGGATGCTCCTCCCCCTCACCCAGCAGCTCGGCCATCTGCTCCTGCGTGATCGGGAAGACGGCGATCTCGAACGAGTCGAGCGCGACCGTGCGGCGCCCCTGACCGCGTGCCGCCTGCAGCATCAGCGATCCGGCCGGGATCCGTGCGAGCTCGATGTCCGGCATCTCTCCATCCTGCCCGTTCCGGCCCGGAGTCGGCGCGGTCATCGCCGCTTCGGGGTGCGCCGGAGCCGATGTCCGAGGCTCGGGGTACGTTCGCGGGCATGTACGAGAGTCGCGATGAGCTCGAGGCACTGCAGGGGCTGCTGGAGAGGTCGCACGCGCGCGGAACCGCGCACCTGCGGCAGATCGTGAGCGGGGACCATCGGATGGACGCGGAGCGGATGACCGCGGCGCTCGAGGGCATGAAGGTCCTGAGCCTCGCGACGGTCACCGCGAGAGGCGAGCCGCGCGTGAGTGCCGTCGACGGGCACTTCCTGCATGGACGCTGGACCTTCGGCACGGACGGACGATCGGCGAAGGCCAGGCACCTCGCGGCGCGGCCGTCCGTCAGCGCGGCGCACGTCGACGGAGAGCGGCTCGGCGTGTTCTGCCACGGCCGGGCCGAGCGTCTCACCCCGGACGACGCGTCCTGGCCCGCGACGATCGCGCACTGGGCGGCGCACTACGGATCCGACCCGATCACATGGGGCGACGACATCCGGATGTATCGCATCGAGCCGAGCTGGATGGTCGCCTACCGCGGCGGCGGCGGCGGTGACTGATGTCGCCGCGGACACCGTGGCCCCGGCGTCTCTGAAGACGCCGGGGCCACGGGAGACCGCGAGGCTCAGCCCTCGCGGTGCGCCACGCGCGTCACGAAGAACGAGGCGACCAGGCCCAGCACTGCGCAGACGACGACATAGACCGAGATCGGCCACCACTCGCCGCCGCTGGACTCCTTGAGCGCCGTGGCGATCAGCGGCGCGGTGCCACCGAACACGGCCGCGCCGAGCTGGTAGCCGAGCGTCGCGCCCGAGTAGCGGATCTCGGGGCTGAAGCTCTCGGCGATGAGCGTGCCGAGGATCGCGTTCACGCTTCCCCACAGCAGACCGAAGCCGATCGCGGTCGCCACGAAGACGGCCCACGCCTCGCCCACGTTGAGGATCAGGTAGTACGGGAAGGCATAGACGATGGTGATGATCGCGACGGCGCGGTAGAGCAGCGCGCGCGGCACCGAGTCGGAGATGCGTCCGAAGATCGGCATCCAGATCGTCGCGATGACGGCGGCCACCGCGACGGCGGTCAGCACGATGTTGTTCTCGACGCCGAGGCCGGTCGCGTAGGCGATCACATAGGTGCCGAAGATGTAGAACGGCCCGGTCTCGGTGGCCTTGGCGCCGATCGAGACGAGCACAGCGCGCCAGTGCTTGGTGAACACCTCGGCGATGGGCAGGCGGACGACCGCACCCGACTGCTGCACCTTCTTGAAGTCCGGGGTCTCGTCGAGACTCGAACGGATCCACACGCCGATGATCAGCAGCACGAGGCTCGCGACGAAGGGGATGCGCCATCCCCAGGCCATGAACTGGTCGTCGGGCATGAGCGACAGGAGCGCGACCACGCCCGACGCCAGTGCGAGGCCGATCGAGATGCCCATCTGCGGCACGGCGCCGTACAAGCCGCGGCGGTTCTTCGGCGCGTATTCGTACGACAGCAGCAGCGCGCCACCCCACTCGCCGCCGATGCCGATGCCCTGCATGATGCGGAAGACGATCAGCAGGATGGGAGCCCACAGGCCGATGGTCGCGTAGTCGGGCGTGAGTCCGATCAGCACGGTGCCGCCGCCCATGAGCATGAGCGTGATGAAGAGCGTCTTCTTGCGTCCGATGCGGTCGCCGATGTGGGCGAAGATGATGCCGCCCACGGGGCGGAAGAAGAACGTCAGCGCGAACGACGCCATCGAGAACATCATCGAGAGGAACTCGTCGTCCGTCACGAAGAACGTGTGGTTGAACACGAGCGAGGCGACCGTGCCGTAGACGAGGAAATCGAACCACTCGATCACGCTGCCGGAGAGGCTGCCGATCAGCACCTTCCAGTTCAGCTTCTCGGTGGGCGGCGCCGCAGTGGTCGTGGTGGTCAAGTGTGGACTCCTCTTCGAGATCCGCCCTCGGCTTCCGATCCAGGAGGGCGTGATGAACCACGAATCGATGTGGTTGAACCACAGAAAGATATCTGCATCGCGCGGTGGCGTCAACGCGGCTTGCGCCGGACGGTCAGACTGCCCCCGCCTCCGCCGTGATGCCGTAGTACCCCCGGATGTGCCGTTCGAGGTGCGCGGCGGCGTCCGCCCCCCGCCCCTCCCGCAGCGCGTCCAGCAGCGCGCGGTGCTCGCGCTGCAGACCTGCGACGACCGCCTTCCAGTCGGTCAGCGCGGCCGCGCGCTCCAGCGTGTGGTCGGCGATCACCAGACGCAGAGCGTCCATCAGCACACTGAGCAGCGTGTTGCCCGCCGCGCGGGAGCAGAGTACGTGGAACTCGGCATCGAGTCGCAGGAACTCGGCCACGGGCAGGGAGGGGTCATCCATCCGGGTCAGGAGCGCAGCCGCCCCTTCCCAGTCACCGCGCTCCGGTGACGCCTGTGCCGCGGCCTGTGTCTCGAGCGCGAGGCGCACCCGGAACACGTCCTCGGGTGTCACCTGCCGCGTGGCCATCTGCAGGCGGAAGACCGTGCTGATGGCAGGGCCATGCGAGGCGGTGACAAACGTCCCCGCGCGTGGCCCGGAGCCGGTGCTCGATTCGATCGCGCCGAGGACTTCGAGCACGCGGAGGGCTTCGCGCAGCGTGTTGCGCGAGAGTCCCAGGCGCTCGGCGAGCGCACGCTCGGACGGGAGCTGGTCGCCGACCTGCAGGCGGCCGCTCGCGAGCTCGTCGGTGAACCAGGCCATCACCACATCGTGCGACTTCATCGCGGATCAGTATGGCACCGCGCGCGGGCGTGGTCGGACCACGCTGGTCCTCTCAGCGATGCGTCCTCAGCGCCAGCCGAGGGCGGGCGCCACCTCGGTCAGGATCGACTCGATCAGGTGAGTGTTGTAGTCCACGCCGAGCTGGCTCGGGATCGTGATGAGTAGAGTGTCCGACTCGGCGATCGCCTCATCCCGCCGCAGCTCCTCGATCAGCTCGTCCGGTTCAGCGGTGTAGGAGCGGCCGAAGATCGCCCTGGTGCTCTCGTCGATGTAGCCGATCTGATCCTCGCGATCGCCGCCGAGGAAGTATCGCCGGTCACGCTGATCGGTGATGGCGACGATCGATCGCGAGATCGACACGCGGGGCTCGAAGCCCCAGTCGTGCCGGGCCCACTCGTCGCGGAAGAGTCGGATCTGCTGCGCCTGCTGCACGTGGAAGGGCTCCCCCGTCTCGTCCCACTTGAGGGTGGAGCTCATCAGGTTCATGCCCTGCTGTGCGGCCCACACGGCGGTCGCGTTCGACCCGGCTCCCCACCAGATGCGCTCCCGGAGGCCGTCGGAGTGCGGCTCGAGGCGCAGCAGGCCGGGTGGGTTCGGGAACATCGGGCGCGGGTTGGGCTCGGCGAATCCCCGTCCCTCCAGCAGCTGCAGGAACAGCTCCGTCTTGGCTCTCGCCATGGCGGCGCCGTCGGCGTCGTCTTCTGCGGCCTGGTAGCCGAAGTACTTCCACCCGTCGATGACCTGTTCGGGTGAGCCGCGCGAGATGCCCAGCTGGAGGCGCCCGCCTGAGATCAGGTCGGCGGACGCGGCGTCCTCGACCATGTACATGGGATTCTCGTACCGCATGTCGATCACGCCGGTGCCGAGCTCGATGCGCGAGGTTCTCGCCCCGATCGCGGCGAGCAGCGGGAATGGCGAGCTCATCTGACGCGCGAAATGATGCACCCGGAAGTACGCGCCGTCGCCGCCGATGTCCTCCACGGCCTGGGCGAGGTCGATGGCCTGCAGCAGCATGTCCGCCGCGCTGCGCGTGCCCGATTCGGGGTGCGGCGTCCAGTGGCCGAACGAGAGGAATCCGATCTTCTTCACGCCGTGTCCAACCCCTCGCCGGCTCGTGCGATTCCCGCATCGGCAGGCGGCACCGTCTGCCAGGAGGCGAACTTCGCGGCCCGACCGTCGCCCGACGAGGGGCGGGTGAGCCGGCGGCGCAGCCACGGGCCGACGTGCGTGCGGTAGTACGCCATGCCGCGCAGCTGCGCCTCGAGCTCGTCCTCCGGGAGCCGCCACCACGACGGATCCGGCTCGAAACCGAGAGCGGTGAGCACCCGCGCCGCGACCCGGTGGTGACCGCGCGTGTTCATGTGCAGGCGATCCTGCGACCAGAACGGGCCCGTGGCCAGCTCCCGGTCAGGCCAGTTGAGAGCGCGGATCACGTCGTCGCGATCGCGCAGACGGGCCTCCACGGCAGCCGAGAGCGCGTCGCCCCGGCGGCGCACCAGACCGCCGAGCGGCAGCCCGCGTGTCGGGTCGGCGCCCGAGAGCAGCAGCAGCTGGACGCCCTCCTCGTCGCAACGGCGCAGCACGTGCGAAAAGGCATCCGCGATGTGCTCGATCGTCGTGCGGGGTCGCAGGAGGTCGTTGCCGCCGCCGTTGAACGACAGGTGGGTCGGCTTCAGCGCGAGCGCGGGCTCGAGTTGCTCCCGCACGATCGGCCATGCCAGCTTGCCGCGGATCGCCAGATTGGCGTACTCGATCGGCCGGCCGAGGGCATCAGCCCACCCCTGCGCGACGAGGTCGGCCCAGCCTCGCACCGCGGTCGGGGCGCCCGACGCATCCGGCAGCTCGTCACCGACGCCCTCGCTGAAGGAGTCGCCGATGGCCACGTATCGCACGTCAGACACCGCGTCAGTCTATGTCTCGCGCCGCCACCGGGGCTCGCGCCCGATCACGCCAGGGGCAGGCGTTCCTCGAGCGAGGCGCCCCTGCGATCGGCCAGTGGAATGACACCGACCGCCGCGATGGCGAAGAAGACCGAGAAGACCACGAACAGCACAGGCGCGCCACCGACGCCCATCGCCCACGGCACGAACAGCGGCGCGACGATGGACGCGAGCCGGCCCACCGCGGCGGCCCAGCCGGCGCCCGTCGCACGCATCGACGTGGGATACAGCTCGGGGCTGACGGCGTAGAGCGCGCCCCAGGCGCCGAGGTTGAAGAACGACAGTGCCATCCCGGAGGCGATGATCTGCCACACCTCGGTCGACCCGCCGAAGAGCAGCGCGGCCGCGGCCGAACCCACGAGGAACGTCGCAAGCGTCGCACGACGACCCCACACCTCGATCAGCCACGCGGCGACGGCATAGCCCGGCAGCTGCGCCAGCGTGATGATGAGCGTGAAACCGAACGACCGCACGAGATCGAAGCCCTGCTCGACGAGGATCGACGGGATCCAGATGAACGCGCCGTAGTAGGAGAAGTTCACGCAGAACCACACGAGCCACAGGGCACCGGTGCGCGCGCGCAACGGGCGGCGCCACAGCGCCGCCACGGCGTCGATGCCGCGCGGCGCGATCTCCGCCTCGGAGGGCTGTGGCGCCGCCGCGGTCTCCGCGGGACGGGGCGCGACTCGGCCTGCGGACGCCTCGAACTGACGCACGATCGCATCCGACTCCGCGATGCGGCCGCGGCTCTCGAGGAAGCGCGGCGACTCGGGCAGGCCCCACCGCACCACCAGCGCGTAGACCGCCGGAATCGCCCCGAGTGCGAACGCCCAGCGCCAGCCGTCCTCGAGCGGAACGACGAGATACCCGATCACGGCCGACGCGGTCCAGCCGACCGCCCAGAACGCCTCGAGCACGACGACCAGGCGGCCGCGGATGCGCGCCGGCGCGAACTCGCTGACGTACGTCGAGGCGACCGGAAGCTCGGACCCGAGGCCCAGGCCGACGAAGAAGCGCAGGATCAGCAGAGCCGCCACTCCCCCGACGAGTGCACTGGCACCGGTCGCGACGCCGTAGACGAGCAGCGTCAGTGCGAACACCTGGCGCCGGCCGAGTCGGTCGGCCAGCAGGCCGCCCACGCTCGCGCCGACCGCCATCCCGATGAAGCCGACCGACGTGATCCAGCCCTTCTCGCCGGCGGAGAGTCCCCACTGGGCGCCCAGCGCCGCGATGATGAAGGAGATCAGACCGACGTCCATGGCGTCGAGAGCCCACCCCACCCCGGAGCCCGTGAGCAGGCGCAGGTGCTTGCGCGTGAACGGCAGGGAGTCGAGGCGAGCGGACGGCGCGGTCATCCCGCCAGCCTAATGGTCGAAGCGACCTTTTAATGCCGCATGTCGTCGTCTGCGAGCAGCTCCCGCACGCGGGGTGCGACCTTCGTGCCGTAGAGCTCGATGCTCTTCAGGAGCTTGTCGTGCTCGAGACCGCCGTTGGCGAACTTCAGGTCGAATCGGCTGAGGCCGAGGGTGCGGACAGTGTCCGCGATCTTCCTCGCCACCCGCTCCGGCGATCCGGCGAACACGGCGCCCTCGGGGCCCACCTCGTTCTGGAACTGGAGGCGGTTGTAGCCGCCGTGCCATCCACGCTCGCGGCCGATCTTCTCGTGCATCGCGGCCATCTCAGGGTAGAGCTCATCCCATGCCTGCTCATCGCTCTCGGCGATGTGGCCCGGCGAGTGCACGCCGACCGGAGCCTCCGGCCTCTCGAACGACGCGAGCGAGCGGTGGAACAGGTCGACGTACGGCCGGAACCGCGCCGGCGAGCCCCCGATGATCGCGAGCATCAGCCCCAGACCGTGGCGCGCCGTGCGCACGACCGACTCGGGCGACCCGCCCACGCCGACCCAGGCGCGCAAGCCGTTCTCGGTCTTCGGGAACACGTCGGCATTCTCCAGCGCGGGTCGCATCGTGCCCTGCCAGCTGACCGGCCGCTCGGCCATCAGCTTCACGAAGAGGTCGAGCTTCTCCTCGAACAGCGCCTCGTAGTCGCGAAGGTCGTAGCCGAACAGGGGGAACGACTCGATGAACGAGCCGCGTCCCAGGATGACCTCGGCGCGGCCGTGCGAGACCGCGTCGAGCGTCGCGAACCGTTCGTAGACCCGCACGGGATCGTCGCTGGACAGCACCGTGACCGCGGTGCCCAGCCGGATGTCGCGCGTCACCGAGGCGATCGCCGCGAGCACGATCTCGGGGCTCGACACGGCGAACTCGTGCCGGTGATGTTCTCCCACCCCGAAGAACTGCAGGCCGACCTCGTCGGCCAGCCTGGCCTGTTCGATGATGTTGCGGATGCTCTGTGCGTCGCTGAGCTTGTGTCCGTCGGGACCGCGGGTGACGTCACCGAACGTGTCCAGGCCGAGCTCGATCTCCATGGGGTGGTCCTTTCGTATTCACTCGCATGGAACTCGCGTCCGGATCCGGCTATTCCCGGGGCTCAGCCGACGAGCGCCGTCCGCAGCGTTTCGAGACCGATGCCGCCGAGGTCGAGCGCCCGCTTGTGGAACTCCTTCATCGAGAAGGCTCCGCCCTGCGCCGCGCGGTACGCGTCCCGCACCTGCTCCCACAGACGCTGGCCGACCTTGTACGACGGTGCCTGCCCCGGCCACCCGAGGTACCGGTTGACCTCGAAGCGCACGAACTCGTCCGACATGTTGACGTTGGCCCGCATGAAGTCGAGCGCGTAGTCGGCGTCCCACACGCCCGTGCCGTCGGGGCGTGGCTTGCCCAGGTGCACACCGATGTCGAGCACCACGCGGGCCGCGCGCATCCGCTGGCCGTCGAGCATGCCCAGGCGATCGGCGGGGTCGTCCAGATAGCCGAGCTGCTCCATCAGCCGCTCGGCGTACAGGGCCCAGCCCTCGGCGTGGCCCGAAGTGCCGGCGAGAAGGCGACGCCAGGAGTTCAGCTGCGCGCGGTTGTAGACGGCCTGGCCGATCTGCAGGTGATGGCCCGGCACGCCCTCGTGGTACACCGTGGTCAGCTCACGCCAGGTGTCGAACTCCGTGACGCCCTCCGGAACCGACCACCACATCCGACCGGGGCGTGAGAAGTCGTCCGTCGGCCCGGTGTAATAGATGCCGCCTTCCTGTGTCGGGGCGATCATGCACTCCAGCCGTCGCACCGGCTCCGGGATGTCGAAGTGGGTGCGTCCCAGCTCGGCGACGGCCCGGTCGCTCGTCGCCTGCATCCATTCGCGCAGAGCGTCGGTGCCCACCAGCTTGCGGGCCGGATCGGACTCCAGATACGCCACCGCCTCTTCGACCGTGGCGCCGGGAAGGATCTCGCGCGCGATCGCCTCCTGCTCCGCCGTCATTCTCGCGAGCTCTTCGATGCCCCACTCGTATGTCTCGTCGAGGTCGATCGCCGCGCCCAGGAATCGGCGGGAGTGCAGCGCGTACAGCTCGCGGCCCACGCCGTCCTCGGCCCGAGCCGCGGGAGCGAGGGTCTCGGTGAGGAAGCGCGCGAGGGCGTCGTAGGCCTCGCGCGCCGCGGTGGCGGAGTGCTCCAGGTCCGAGTGCAGCGACTCGGGCACCGGCCGCCCCTCTTCCACAGCGCCCGCGATCAGCGCCGTGAAGAAGCCGCCCTCGGCGGTGTAGCGCGGAATTTGGGCCGCCACCTCGCGCACCTGGCGCAGGCTCGGCACGACGCCCCGTCGGATACCCTCCCCCAGAGTCTCGACATAGCCGTCGAGCGCGGCGGGAACGGCCGCGAGACGACGGGCGATCATCGCCCAGTCGTCGGCTGAGTCGGTCGGCATGAGGTCGAACACCTGGCGCACGTCCTGCGCTGCGCTCGCGATGACGTTGAGATCGCGCAGGTGCCACTCCGCGTCGTGCAGCTCGCCGGCGAGCTCCAGCTCGGCGCTCAGGTCGGCCTGCGTCACACGGTCGACATCGTCCTCGGGGGTCGCCTGTCGCAGCGCGGCGAGCGTGCGGCGTGCCGCTTCGACGGCGCGGTCGTGCCCCTCGAGGCTGAAATCGTCATAGCGGTCGTTCGCCTCGCTGCGGCCGATGTACGTCGCGGCGATCGGCGACAGCTCGACGAGCTCGTCGACCCACGCCTCCGCGATCTCGTCGACAGCGGTGGGCGTGCGCCCCGTGCTCTGCTGCTCGGTGCTCTGCTGCTCGGTGCTCTGCTGCTCGGTGCTGTGCTGCTCGGTCATCGGGTGGGTTCCCTCTCGTGTGGCGCCGCGCTCAGTGCGCGGCCTCGTTCCAGTCCGCGCCTCGGCCGACCTGCACGTCGAGCGGCACGGTGAGCTCGGCGGCACCGCCCATGCGGTCGCGCACGATGCGCTCCACGTCATCCCACTCGCCCGGCGCCACCTCGACCACGAGCTCGTCGTGGATCTGCAGGAGCACCCGCGAGCCCATGCCACGCAGATCCTCATGGATGCGGAACAGGGCGATCTTCATGATGTCTGCCGCGCTGCCCTGGATGGGCGCGTTGAGCGCCGCGCGCTCCGCGTTCTCGCGCAGGACCCGGTTGGGGCTCGTGAGGTCGGGGAACGGACGACGTCGACCGAAGATGGTCTCGGTGTAGCCATCGACCCGGGCCTGCTCGACGGACGACCGCAGATAATCGCGAACCGCGCCGAATCGCGCGAAGTACTCGAGCATGAGCGTCTTGGCCTCCGACTGCTCGATACGCAGCTGCTTCGACAGGCCGAAGGCTGAGAGGCCGTAGACCAGGCCGTACGACATCGCCTTGACCTTGGTGCGCATCGCGGGCGTGACGTCCTCGGGTGCCACCCCGAAGACCCGTGCGCCGACGAACCGGTGCAGATCCTCGCCTGTGTTGAACGCCTCGATGAGGCCGGGGTCTCCCGACAGATGGGCCATGATGCGCATCTCGATCTGGGAGTAGTCGGCGGTGAGCAGAGCCTCGTACCCGTCTCCGACCTCGAACGCCGCTCGGATGCGGCGAGACTCCGCGGTGCGAACAGGGATGTTCTGCAGGTTCGGGTCGGTACTGGAGAGGCGGCCGGTCTGGCTGCCCGTCTGCACGTAGGTGGTGTGCACGCGGCCATCGGACCCGATGGCCGCGTCGAGCCCGTCGATGATCTGCTTCAGCTTGGTCGCCTCGCGATGCTGCAGCAGCACGTCGAGGAACGGGTGGTGCGCCTTCTCCTGCAGATCGGCGAGGGCGGCCGCGTCGGTCGTGTAGCCCGTCTTCGTCTTGCGGGTCTTGGGGAGCTGCAGCTCCTCGAACAGCACTTCCTGCAGCTGCTTGGGCGAGCCGAGGTTCACCTCGTGCCCGATCGCCGCATAGGCCTCCTGCGCCAGCGTCTCGGCGCGGGCGCCGAGCTCGCCGGAGAATCCCGACAGCTTCTCGTGGGACACCGCGACACCCGCGAGCTCCATGTCGGCGAGGGCCACGAGGGTGGGCAGCTCGATGTCGGTCAACACGGACTGCACGGCGTGCGGCATCTCGTCGCGCAGGCCGGCAGCGACGCGCTGCGTGAACCAGGAGAGCTGCCCGGGGGTCGCGCCCTCGGTCTCCGGGACCAGCTGCGATGGATCGGCCTCCGGCAGCTTCTCGCCCAGGTAGCGCTCGACGAGGTGGGCGAGTGTGCGGTCCGGGAGGCTGGGGCGCAGCAGCCATCCGGCCAGCAGAGCGTCGAACACGACTCCGCGCACGACGAGACCCGCCCGGCCGAGCGCCTTCACCTGGGGTTTGGCGTCCGCCAGCACCTTGGGCGCCTCGGAGCCGAGCCACGGAGCGAGAGCGGCGGCGAGTTCCTCGGACCAGGTGGCTTCCACGGCCTGACCGCCGGCCGACAGGCCGATGCGGTCGGGCAGGCCGCCCTGCACGGTCACCGTCAGGCCGACCTCGCCCTCGGCGGCGGCGACCCAGGCGGCGAGCTCATCCGCGGGCAGATCGCGCGGCACCGGCGCGGGCTCGGAGGCCGCCTGCGGCTCGTCATCGACGGCCCCCGCGGCCTCGAAGACGCGCGGCAGCAGCGTGCGGAACTCGAGTCGCGCGAAGACGTCGCGAACCGCCTGCGCGTCGAGCGGCTTCACCGCGAGATCGGCCGGGGTCACGGGCAGCTCGACGTCGCGCAGAAGCCGGTTGAGGCGCCGGTTGCGGCGCACGTCCTCGATGTGCTCGCGGAGGTTGCCGCCCACGACGCCCTTGATCGTGTCGGCTCCCTCGAGCAGGGCGTCGAGCGAGCCGAACTGGTTCAGCCACTTGACCGCGGTCTTCTCGCCGACCTTCGGCACGCCGGGCAGGTTGTCGCTGGTCTCACCGACCAGCGCCGCGATGTCGGGGTACATCTCTGGGGCGAGCCCGTACTTCTCGACCACCGCGGCCGGGTCGTAGCGTTTGAGCTGCGAGACGCCCTGCACGGAGGGGTACAGCAGCGTGATGTCGTCGTTCACGAGCTGGATGGTGTCGCGGTCGCCCGAGCACACCAGCACCTGGTAGCCCTCCGCCGCGCCGCGCGTGGCGAGCGTGGCCAGGATGTCGTCTGCCTCGAAGTCGGGCTTGGAGAGCACGGTCACGCCCATCGCGGCCAGACACTCCTGCAGCAGCGGGATCTGGCCCTTGAACTCGCTCGGCGTCTCGGAGCGGTTCGCCTTGTACTCGGTGTACTCCCGCGTGCGGAAGGACTCGCGGGACGTGTCGAAGGCCACCGCCAGGTGCGTGGGCTTCTCGGCCTTCAGCAGGTTGACGAACATCGACAGGAATCCGTAGATGCCATTCGTGTGCTGCCCGTCCTTGGTCGTGAAGTTCTCGACCGGGAGCGCGTAGAACGCGCGGTACGCGAGCGAATGGCCGTCGACGACCAGGAGGGTAGGCTTTTGGGAGTCCGTCACCCTGCCAGCCTAACGAGCGCCACCGACGCCGAACGGCGGGCAGGCTTCCCGTTCAGGAGCCCGATGTCCGACCTCTCCCCCGGGCTCGAGTGGCTGCAGCGACGCGGCATCGGCGTGCTCGCCGAGCGCATGGGCGTGCAGTTCACCGAGTTCAGCGCCGCGCACTCCGTCGCCACCATGCCCGTGGAGGGCAACACTCAGCCCGTCGGGCTCATGCATGGCGGTGCGTACGTCGTGCTCGGCGAGTCCATGGGGTCGATGGCCGCGAACTACCACGCCGGTCCTGGCCGGCTCGCGGTGGGCCTGGACATCAACGCGACTCACACGTCGTCGGCACGTGCGGGCCACGTCACGGCCACGTGCACCGCGATCCACCTGGGGCGCTCGACCACCGTCCACGAGATCGCGATCGTCGACGAGAGCGGGCGTCGGTGCTCGACCGTCCGCATCACCAACCTCATCAAGGACGCCCCGGGCGCGACCTGGTCCTGACGAGCGACAGGGGGCGGGCCGGATGATCCGGCCCGCCCCCTGTCGGCGTCTGCGGTGCTTACGCCTTCTTGGGCGAGAGCTGCTCGATGATCGCCTTGGCGACGTCCTGCATCGTCAGGCGGCGGTCCATCGACGCCTTCTGGATCCAGCGGAACGCCTCGGGCTCCGACAGGCCCATCTTCTCGTTCAGCAGCCCCTTGGCGCGGTCGACGAGCTTGCGTGTCTCGAAGCGCTCGACCATGTCGGCCACCTCGGCCTCGAGCGTGATGATCTGCTCGTAGCGGGCCAGGGCGATCTCGATCGCCGGAAGCAGGTCGTTCGGCGTGAACGGCTTGACCACGTACGCCAGTGCGCCGGCCTCGCTCGCGCGCTCCACGAGCTCCTTCTGGCTGAACGCCGTGAGGAGCACCACGGGGGCGATGTGGTTCTTGCTGAGCCGCTCGGCGGCGCTGATGCCGTCGAGCTGCGGCATCTTGACGTCCATGATCACCAGATCCGGACGCAGCTCGGTGGCCAGCTGAACGGCGGTCTCGCCGTCGCCGGCCTCTCCGACCACATCGAAGCCGTTGTCACGGAGGATCTCGACGATGTCGAGGCGGATGAGGGACTCGTCCTCGGCCACCACCACTCGACGGGGGGCCGCGGGCGCCTGCCCGGTCTGCTCTTCGCTCACCAGTCCATCCTAGTTCGTCATCCTGCGGATGCTCCGCGCCACGGCGGCGCGCTCCGCTGCTGCTCTCGATCGTGCCGGTGGTGGGACTCGAACCCACACGCCCTTGCGGACAGCGCATTTTGAGTGCGCCGCGTCTGCCATTCCGCCACACCGGCCCGGAACGACGATACCGCCTCGCACGGGCGGACCCGTGCGAGGCGGCACCGAAGGACCGCTGCTACTTCTCCTGGTAGATCGGCGCGGCGCCCTGCACGGCGTCGCCGACCTTGTGGACGCGCAGGTCGTTGGTCGACCCGACGATCCCGGGGGGCGAGCCGGAGATCACGACCACCTTGTCGCCGATCTGCGCCAGACCGTTCTCGAGCAGGTATTCGTCGACCTGGTGGAACATGGCATCGGTGTGCTCGACCATCTCGACGAGCGTGGAGTGCACACCCCACGTGAGCGCCATGCGGCGCTGGATCGCAGGCTCGGGGGTGAACGCGAGCATCGGTCGATGCGAGCGCAGGCGGGACATGCGTCGCGCCGAGTCGCCCGACTGCGTGAACACGCAGAGGAACTTCGCCTCCACGAAGTCGGCGACCTCGACCGCGGCGAGCGTGATCGCGCCGCCCTGCGTACGCGGCTTCGTGGTCAGCGGCGGGATGCGCTCGAGACCGTGGTCCTCGGTCGACTCGATGATGCGCGCCATGGTCGCGACCGTGACCACCGGGTACTCGCCCACGCTGGTCTCGCCCGACAGCATCACGGCGTCGGCGCCGTCGAGCACGGCGTTGGCGACATCGCTCGTCTCGGCGCGGGTCGGAACGGGGTTCGAGATCATCGACTCGAGCATCTGGGTGGCGACGATGACCGGCTTCGCCATGCGGCGCGCCAGCTCGACGGCCTTCTTCTGCACGATCGGCACGGCCTCGAGGGGCAGCTCGACGCCGAGGTCGCCGCGCGCGACCATGATGCCGTCGAACGCGTCGACGATGTCGGCCAGGGCCTCGACGGCCTGCGGCTTCTCGATCTTGGCGATGATCGGGACGCGGCGCCCCTCCTCCGCCATGATGACGTGGGCGCGCTGGACGTCCTTGGCGTTGCGCACGAACGAGAGCGCGATGATGTCGGCGCCCTTGCGCAGCGCCCACCGCAGATCCTGCTCGTCCTTCTCGCTGAGCGCCGGCACGTTGACGGCCGCGCTCGGGATGTTGATGCCCTTGTTGTTCGACACGGTGCCCGCGACGATCGTCTTCGTCGTGACGGTGCGCTCATCCGCCTCGACGACCTGCAGGCGCACCTTGCCGTCGTCGATGAGCAGGTAGTCCCCGGGCTTCACATCCTGCGGCAGCCCCTTGTAGGTCGTGCCGCAGAGCTCCTTCGTGCCCTCGACCTCGTCGATCGTGATGGTGAAGATGTCGCCCTCGGCCAGGTAGTGCGGCCCGTCGGCGAACTTGCCGAGACGGATCTTCGGACCCTGGAGGTCGACGAGCACGGCGACGGGCTTTCCGACCTCCTCGGCCGCGCCGCGCACGTTCTCGTAGTTGGCGTCGTGCACCGAGTAGTCGCCGTGGCTGAGGTTGAGGCGGGCGACATCGACGCCCGCCTCGATCAGCTCACGGACCTTCTCGCGTGTCGACGTCGCGGGCCCCAGGGTGGCGACGATCTTGGCACGTCTCAATTGCATACCTTCCGCACAAGGATCAACAGGAATTGATCGACAGGAGATGACCAACCGGACATCGGGATGGTCCGATGAGTCGGCGTCGCCGCAGAACTTCCGATCCTCGCGGGGCGCCTTCGGGTTTCGCTCGTCAGCCTACGCGGGCTGCAGACCGATCGCGACATCGGTCGGGCGCACCGGCGAGGGCAGGGATGTCCCGCCCATCAGGTACGAATCGACCTCCGCCGCGACCGAACGTCCCTCCGCGATCGCCCACACGATGAGCGACTGGCCGCGACCCGCGTCCCCCGCCACGAAGACGCCGGGAGCCGTGGCCTGGAAGGCCGAGTCGCGCTCGAGGTTCCCCCGCGCGGTGAACTGCGTCTGCAGCTGCGCCTCGAGGGCCTCGCGCTCCGGACCGGTGAAACCCATCGCGATCAGCACGAGATCCGCCGGGATCTCCCGCTCGGTGCCCGCCTTGGGGACGCGGCGGCCGTCCACGAACTCGGTCTCTGCCACGACCAGCGAGCGCACCTCGCCCGCGTCGTTGCCGAGGAACTCGACGGTCGATGCCAGGTACTGCCGCTCGCCGCCCTCCTCGTGGGCGGAGGAGACCTCGAACACGGTCGGCATCATGGGCCACGGCTGGTGCTCGGGGCGGTCCTCGCTCGGCTGGCGGCCGATGGCGAGGTTCGTGACGCTCAGCGCGCCCTGCCGGTGCGCCGTGCCGATGCAGTCGGCGCCGGTGTCGCCGCCGCCGATGACCACGACGTGCTTGCCCTCGGCCGTGATCTGGTGCGGCACCGCGTCGCCCGCGACGGCCTTGTTCGACTCGACGAGGTACTCCATGGCGAAGTGCACGCCCGCGAGGTCGCGACCGGGGATCGGGAGATCGCGGGGCACGGTCGACCCCGTGGCGACCACGACCGCGTCATACCGCGCCCGCAGGTCGCTCCAGGTGATGTCCTTGCCGATCTCGACCCCCGCGCGGAAGCGTGTGCCCTCGTCCTGCATCTGACGCAGGCGGGCCTCGAGGTGGCGCTTCTCCATCTTGAAATCGGGAATGCCGTAGCGCAGCAGGCCGCCGATGCGGTCGTCGCGCTCGTAGACGGCCACCGTGTGGCCCGCACGCGTCAGCTGCTGTGCGGCCGCGAGGCCCGCGGGGCCCGAGCCCACCACCGCGACCGTCTTGCCGGTCAGGCGCGCCGGCGGCTTGGGGTCGACCCAGCCGTTCGCGAACGCCTCGTCGATCGTGGAGACCTCGATCTGCTTGATGGTGACCGGCGGCTGGTTGATGCCGAGCACGCACGCGCTCTCGCACGGCGCCGGGCACAGACGGCCGGTGAACTCCGGGAAGTTGTTCGTGGCGTGCAGGCGCTCGATGGCGGTGCGACCCTCGCCGCGCCACATCAGGTCGTTCCACTCCGGGATCAGGTTGCCCAGCGGGCACCCCTGGTGGCAGAACGGGATGCCGCAGTCCATGCAGCGTCCCGCCTGGCGGCGGAGCACGGCCGAGTCGCCCGGCTCGTACACCTCCTTCCAGTCCAGGATGCGCACGGGCACGGGGCGCCGAGCGGGCAGCTCCCGCTCGGTCACCTTCAGAAAGCCCTTGGGATCAGCCACCGGTCACCTCCAGGATGCGGTTCCAGACGACGTCGCCATCGGGGTCCAGCCCCTCGGCGACCGCCTCCTGGCGGGTCTGCAGCACGGCGGCGTAGTCGCGCGGCAGGACGCGCACGAAGTTCGCCACCTCGTTGTCGAAGTCGTCGAGCAGGCGCTGGGCCAGCTCGGATCCCGTCTCGGCGACGTGCTGCTGCAGCAGGTCGCGCAGGATCTCGGCGTCCCCCGAGCCGAGGTCGGTGAGCGTCAGCTCTCCCGACGCCAGCGACTCGCGGTTCACCAGGTCGGTGTTCAGGCGGTAGATGTACGCCGTGCCGCCCGACATGCCCGCACCCAGGTTGCGCCCGGTGCGGCCCAGGATGACGGCCAGACCACCGGTCATGTACTCGAGCGCGTGATCGCCCACCCCCTCGACGACGGCGGTCGCGCCGGAGTTGCGCACGAAGAAGCGCTCCCCCACGACGCCTCGCAGGAACATCGTGCCCTGCGTCGCCCCGTACCCGATGACGTTGCCGGCGATGACGTTCTCGCTCGCGTCGAACGTCGCTGCGCGCGGCGGCCGGATCACGATCTGCCCGCCCGAGAGCCCCTTGCCGACGTAGTCGTTGGAGTCGCCCTCGAGGCGCAGCGTGATGCCGTTGGGCAGGAAGGCGCCGAACGACTGTCCGGCCGATCCGGTCAGCGAGATGTCGATCGATCCAGCCGGGAGGCCGTGCTCGCCGCGCGCCTTGGTGACGTGGTGGCCCAGCAGCGTCCCGACCGCGCGCGCCGTGTTGCGCACGGGCAGCTGGATCTCGATTCGGCCGCCGTTCTCGATGACGTCGCGGGCCTGCTCGATGAGCGGCACGTCGAAGTGCTCGTGGAGCTCGTGAGCCTGGTCGCGCTGGTGGCGACGCGGCTCGTCGTCGGCGAAGCGCGGGCCCTCCAGGATCGGCGCGAGGTCGAGGCCCTGCGCCTTCCAGTGCTCGATCGCGCCGTCGACGTCGAGCAGCTCCGCGTGGCCGATCGCCTCGTCCAGCGAGCGGAAGCCGAGAGCGGCGAGGTACTCGCGCACCTCCTGGGCGATGAACTCCATGAAGTTCACGACGTGCTCGGCTTTGCCCGTGAAGCGCGAGCGCAGCACCGGGTTCTGGGTCGCGACGCCGACCGGGCAGGTGTCGAGGTGGCATACGCGCATCATGATGCAGCCGCTCACGACGAGGGGTGCGGTTGCGAAGCCGAACTCCTCGGCGCCGAGCAGCGCGCCGATGATGACGTCACGGCCGCTCTTGAGCTGACCGTCCACCTGCACGACGACACGGTCGCGCATGCCGTTGAGCATCAGCGTCTGCTGGGTCTCGGCCAGGCCGAGCTCCCACGGCGTTCCCGCGTGCTTGAGCGAGTTCAGGGGGCTCGCCCCGGTGCCGCCGTCGTGGCCCGACACCAGGATCACGTCGCTCAGTGCCTTGGCCACACCCGCGGCGACCGCGCCGATGCCCGACTGGCTCACGAGCTTGGTGTGGATGCGCGCCTCAGGGTTCGCGCGCTTGAGATCGAAGATCAGCTGCTTGAGGTCTTCGATCGAGTAGATGTCGTGGTGCGGCGGGGGCGAGATGAGGCCGACGCCCGCCGTCGCGTGACGCGTGCGCGCCACCCACGGATACACCTTGCCCGGGGGCAGCTGACCGCCCTCGCCGGGCTTTGCGCCCTGCGCGAGCTTGATCTGAATGTCCTCCGCCTCCGTCAGGTAGAGGCTCGTGACGCCGAAACGGCCCGATGCGACCTGCTTGATGGCGCTGCGACGCTCGGGATCCAGCAGGCGGTCGACGTCCTCTCCGCCCTCGCCGGTGTTCGACTTGCCGCCCAGCCGGTTCATCGCGATGGCGAGGGTCTCGTGCGCCTCGCGCGAGATCGAGCCGTAGCTCATGGCGCCCGTCGAGAAGCGCTTCACGATGGCCGAGACGGGCTCGACCTCGTCGAGCGGCACGGGAGGCCGCACGCCGGTGCGCAGCTGGAACATGCCGCGCAGGGTCTTGAGCTCGGCGGCCTGGTCGTCGACGAGCTTCGTGTACTCGCGGAAGATGTCGTATCGCCGCGTGCGCGTCGAATGCTGCAGGCGGAACACCGTCTCGGGGTTGAACAGGTGGGGTGCGCCGTCGCGACGCCACTGGTACTCGCCGCCGGTCCAGAGGCGCTCGTGCGCGCGCGGCGCCCGGTCCTCGGGGTAGGCGAACGCGTGACGCGCCGCGTTCTCCGAGGCGATCTGCTCGAGTCCGATGCCGCCCAGCTTCGTCTCGGTGCCGGTGAAGTAGGCGTCCACGAGCTCCTGCGACAGGCCCACGGCCTCGAACACCTGGGCGCCCGCGTACGACGACACGGTCGAGATGCCCATCTTCGACATGATCTTCAGCACGCCCTTCCCGAGCGCGTAGATCAGGTTCTTGACCGCCTTTTCGGGCGTGACGCCCTGGATGGAGCCGGTCCGCACGAGGTTCTCGACCGTCTCCATCGCGAGGTAGGGGTTCACGGCCGAGGCGCCGTAGCCGATGAGGGTCGCGACGTGGTGCACCTCGCGCACGTCGCCGGCCTCGACCACCAGGCCGACCTTCATCCGGGTCTCGTTGCGGATGAGGTGGTGGTGGATCGCCGACAGCATCAGCAGCGACGGGATGGGGGCGAGATCCTGGTTGGAGTCGCGGTCGCTCAGCACGACGAACTCGACGCCGTCCTCGATCGCGTTGTCGACCTCGCGGCACATCTGGGCGAGGCGCTTCTCGAGGCCCTTCCGCCCGGCGGCGACGCGGTACAGGCCGCGGATCGTCACAGACGACCGACCCGGCAGCGCCGTGTGGATGTGCTGGATCTTCGCGAGCTCGTCGTTGTCGATGACCGGGAAGTCGAGCCCCACGGTTCGCGCGTGCTCCGGCCCCCAGTCGAGCAGGTTCGCCTCGGGGCCCAGCCCCAGCTTCAGGCTCGTCACGACCTCTTCGCGGATGGAGTCGAGCGGCGGGTTGGTCACCTGCGCGAACTGCTGGGTGAAGTAGTCGAACAGCAGACGCGGACGCTCGCTCAGCACGGCGATCGGGGTGTCCGATCCCATCGCGCCGATGGGCTCCGCTCCCGTGCGCCCCATGGGCGCGAGCAGGATGCGCACCTCTTCCTCGGTGTAGCCGAAGGTGCGCAGGCGCCGGTTGATCGAGGCGATCGGATGCACGATGTGCTCGCGCTCGGGAAGGTCGGCCAGGCGCACCGTGCCGCGGTCGAGCCATTCCTGCCACGGGTGCAGGGCTGCCAACTCGCGCTTGACCTCGTCATCGCCCAGGATGCGTCCCTGCGCCGTGTCCACCACGAACATGCGGCCGGGGAGCAGGCGTCCGCGGCGCTCGATCCGCTCGGGCTCGAAGTCGAGCACGCCGGTCTCGCTGCCGATCACGACGAGGCCGTCCTTCGTGACGGTCCAGCGACCGGGGCGCAGGCCGTTGCGGTCGAGCATGCCGCCCACCACGGTGCCGTCGGTGAAGATGAGCGAGGCCGGTCCGTCCCACGGCTCCATCTGCAGCGAGTGGTACTCGTAGAACGCGCGCAGGTCGGGGTCGATGTCGGCCTGCTTCTCATAGGCCTCCGGCACCATCATGAGCATCGCATGCGGCAGGCTGCGACCGGTCAGCGTCAGCAGCTCGAGGACCTCGTCGAACGACGCGGAGTCGCTCTGTCCGTCCTGGCAGATCGGCAGCAGGGGCCGGATGTCGCCCAGCAGGTCGGAGGCGAGCTGAGACTGGCGCGCGCGCATCCAGTTGCGGTTGCCGCCGACGGTGTTGATCTCGCCGTTGTGCGCGAGCATGCGCAGGGGCTGCGCCAAGGGCCACGACGGGAAGGTGTTCGTCGAGTAGCGGCTGTGCACGACCGCGAGCTCCGTGGCGAAGCGCTCGTCCTGCAGATCGGGGTAGAACGGCTCCAGCTGCAGGGTCGTGACCATGCCCTTGTAGCCGAGCGTGCGGCTCGACAGCGACACGAAGTAGGCGTCGAGCTCGTGCTGGGCGCGCTTGCGCAGCCGGTACACCCGGCGATCGAGCGCGATGCCCGAGAGCGCCGGCTCGTCGCCCCGCGCGGGACGCGCCACGAACAGCTGCTCGAACGCGGGCCGTGCGTCGAACGCGAGCTTGCCGAGGTGCTCGTCCTCGGTCGGCACCTCGCGCCAGCCGAGCACCGTGAGATCCTCGCTCGCGGCGACGCTCTCGATCGACGCCTTCATGGCGCTTCGCGCGTCGGCGTCGCGCGGCAGGAAGATCATGCCCGCCGCGTACTGGCCCACCGGAGGCAGGTCGAAGCCGACGACCGCCCGCAGGAAGCCGTCGGGCATCTGCGTGAGGATGCCCGCGCCATCGCCCGTTCCGGCGTCCGAGCCGATCGCCCCGCGGTGCTCGAGGTTGCGCAGCGCCGTGAGCGCGAGGTCCACGATGTCGTGGCCGGCCTCGCCTCGCAGGGTCGCGACCATCGCAAGCCCACAGGCGTCCTTCTCGAACGCGGGGTTGTACATCCCCTGCTTCGCAGGGAAGCCGCTGCGGGCGGACTGCGCCGCCGGGGTGTCATAACGGGGGCCAGATGCCATGCCTACCGTCCTAGGGGTTGGTGCTCAGCCGGGACGACGTCGGCCCTGTACTGCTGCAGAATGCCTCGCCGCAAGCTGCCAGCGAAGCGCGGCCGCCCGTGGGGCGGTGGGGCTACTTCGCGGCTGCGGTGCTTGTGGCGGCGGCCGGGTGGATGACCTCCGACGCAGGCGGTTCGCTGACGTCGACGAAGTCGGTGGGGTCATCCGATTGTAGCGCCTCGCCGTGGGCCCGCTGCCGACCGGGCACGTACGGCGACGGCTCGGAGCCGAAGTGGCGCCGCTGCACGATCAGGATGACGATGCCGAGCACGATGCCGGCGATCGCGGCCCACACGTTCGTGCGCAGGCCCAGGTAGATCTCGCTGGGGTCGATGCGGATCGACTCCCACACGACGCGGCCCGCCCCGTACCAGATCAGGTAGAGCGCGAACAGGCGGCCCCACTGCAGCCGCAGACGGCGTCCGATCCAGAGCAGGAAGACGACGCCCAGGATGTTCCAGACGACCTCGTAGAGGAAGGTGGGGTGGAACAGCGTCCCCTCCGGGAGGCCCGCCGGGAAGGCGGCGTTGTCCGCGTCGATCTCGAGACCCCACGGGAGGTCGGTCGGCCAGCCGTACAGCTCCTGGTTGAACCAGTTGCCGAAGCGGCCGATGGCCTGCGCGAGCAGCAGGCCGGGCGCCAGCGCGTCGGCGAAGGACCAGAAGCGGATGCCGGTCCAGCGGCAGCCCAGCCAAGCGCCCACGGCGCCGCCGAGCAGCGCGCCGAAGATGGCGATGCCGCCCTCCCAGATCGCCCACACGGAGCCGGGCTGGGTGATGTTCCAGGGATTGCTGCCCTCGCCGAAGTAGAACCCGGGATGCGTGGCGACGTGGAAGATGCGGGCGCCGATGATCGCGAGCGGCACGGCCAGCAGCGCGATGTCGATCACGACCCACGGCTCACCGCCGCGCTTGGTCAGGCGGTGGTTCGTCATGAGCGTCGCGATCACGATGCCCGCGATGATGCACAGCGCATACACGTGGATGCGCAGCGGTCCGAGGTCGAAGTAGCTCACGGGCGGGCTCGGGATGCTCGTGACGACATTCGCCAGCACACCCGCGGGGAGGGAAGACAGCATGATGCCGAGTCTAGTTCGCCCGCCGGACGCTTCCCGTCGCGATCAGCGCTGCGTGCCCGATGCCAGCTCCCTGGCCGTGGCGGCGAGCTGGTCCAGGCCGCCGTCGCGCAGGGCGCGGACGAGCGCTGTGCCGACGATCGCGCCGTCCGCGTACTCGACGACGCCGGCGATCTGCTCGGCGGTCGAGATGCCGATGCCCACGCAGGCGCGCGTGGCACCGTGCTCGCGCAGGCGCTCGACCAGGGTGCGGGCGGCCGCGTCGAGCTGCGCGCGCTCGCCCGTGATGCCCATGGTCGAGACCGTGTAGACGAAGCCGGTCGTGTTGCGGATCACCAGATCCAGACGCTCGTCGCTCGAGGTCGGGGCCGCGAGGAAGACCCGGTCGAGCCCGGTGCGCTCGCTGGCGGCGATCCACTCGGGCGCCGCCTCCGGCGTGATGTCGGGCGTGATCAGGCCCGCTCCCCCGGCCGCCAGGAGGTCGTCGGCGTAACGATCCACGCCGTACTGCACCACCGGGTTCCAGTACGTCATCACGAGGACGGGCACATCGGTGCGCCTCGTGATCTCGCGCAGCGCCGTGAAGAGGTCCCGGGTGCGGAAGCCGGCCGCCAGTGCCGCCTGGGTCGCCTCCTGGATCAGCGGCCCGTCCATCACGGGGTCGCTGTAGGGCGGGCCGAGCTCGATGATGTCGACGCCGTTCTCGGCGAGCGTGACGGCCGCCTCGATGCTGGTCTGCAGGTCGGGGTAGCCCACCGGCAGGTAGCCGACGAACGCGCCGTGACCCTCGGAATGCGCTTTCGCGATGGCGTTCTCGACGGCGCTCATGCCTGCGCTCCCTGCGTGCCGTGTGTCTCGGCGGCCTCCGCGTCGTCGTACAGGTCGAAGTAGCGCGCAGCCGTGTCCATGTCCTTGTCGCCGCGGCCCGACAGGCACACGGCCAGGATCGCGTCGGGGCCGAGCTCGCGCCCGATCCGCAGCGCGCCGGCCAGCGCGTGTGCCGACTCGATGGCCGGGATGATGCCTTCCGTGCGGCTCAGCAGGCGCAGGGCCTGCATGGCCTCGTCGTCGGTTGCCGGGATGTACTCGGCGCGTCCGATCGACGCGAGCCACGCGTGCTCAGGACCGACGCCGGGATAGTCGAGACCCGCCGAGATGGAGTGCGACTCGATGGTCTGCCCGTCCTCGTCCTGCAGCACGAACGTGCGCGATCCGTGCAGCACGCCGGGGCGGCCGCGTTCGATCGAAGCCGCGTGACGCGGGGTGTCCACGCCGTCGCCCGCCGCCTCGACGCCGTAGAGCCGGACGCCCTCGTCATCGAGGAACGCGTCGAACATGCCGATCGCGTTCGACCCGCCACCCACGCATGCCAGCACGGCGTCCGGGAGTCGGCCGACCCGTTCGAGAAGCTGCGCGCGCGCCTCCTCGCTGATCACCTTCTGGAAGTCGCGGACCATCGCCGGGAACGGATGCGGACCTGCCGCCGTGCCGAAGATGTAGTTGGTCGTCTCGACGCTCGCGACCCAGTCGCGGTATGCCTCGTTGATCGCGTCCTTGAGCGTGCGCGATCCGGTGGTCACCGCGACGACCTCGGCGCCGAGCAGGCGCATCCGGGCGACGTTGAGGGCCTGGCGCTCGGTGTCGACCTCGCCCATGTAGATCGTGCACTCCATGCCGAACAGGGCCGCCGCGGTCGCGGTCGCAACGCCGTGCTGCCCCGCACCCGTCTCTGCGATCACCCGCGTCTTGCCGAGCCGCTTGGTGAGCAGCGCCTGCCCGAGCACGTTGTTGATCTTGTGCGATCCGGTGTGGTTGAGATCCTCGCGTTTGAGGAAGATCCGCGCCCCGCCGGCGTGCTCGGCGAACCGCGGCACCTCGGTGAGGGGCGAGGGTCGTCCGGCGTAGTCGGCCAGGAGCTCGGCCAGCTCCCGCCGGAATCCGGGGTCGGCCATCGCATCGGAGTGGGCGCGCGCGAGCTCGTCGATCGCGGCGACCAGCGACTCCGGCATGAACCGCCCGCCGAAGTCGCCGAAGAACGGGCCGTGCTGTTCGCGCAGGCTCACAGCCTCGCTCATGATCCTGCCTCCAGAAACGCGTTCAGGGTGGCGACGGGGTCGCCCGTCACGAGGGCTTCGCCGATCAGCACGGCATCGGCGCCGGCCGCGCGGTAATGCGCGACGTCGGCCGGCCGCAGCACGGCGGACTCCGCGACCTTGATCGCGCCGGTCGGGATGCGCTCCACGAGTCGGCCGAAAAGGTCCCGGTCGAGCTTGAACGTCGACAGGTCTCGGGCGTTGACCCCGATCAGCTCGGCGCCGATGTCGGCCGCGCGTGCGACCTCGTCGGCGGAGTGCGTCTCGACCAGCGGCGTCATCCCGAGTTCGCGCACCAGACCGTACAGCTCGGCGAGCACGGGCTGATCCAGCGCCGCGACGATGAGCAGAACGAGGTCCGCGCCCGCGGCGCGGGCTTCGAGCACCTGGTACGCCGTGGCGATGAAGTCCTTGCGAAGCACCGGCAGCGAGACGGCCTCGCGCACCGCCGTGAGATCGGCGAGGGTGCCTTTGAAGCGGCGCTGCTCGGTCAGCACGCTGATCGCCGACGCGCCCCCCTGCTCGTACAGGCTCGCCTGATGCGCAGGATCCGGGATGGCCGCGAGGTCGCCTCGCGACGGGCTCGCGCGCTTGACCTCGGCGATGATGCGCACGCGCTCGGCGGGCGCCAGCGCGGCCAGTGCATCTCGCGCCGGCGGCTGCGCGAGGGCGATGCGCTCGACCTCGGCGAGCGGACGCGAGAGCCTGCGGTTCTCCGCATCCTCCACCGAGCCCGCCGTGAGGTCGGCGAGCAGCATCAGTGCGCTTTCGACTGCGTCTTGGATCCGTTCACGCCGTAGCCGGCCTTCGCCATCGCCCAGCCCACGATCGGGCCGAGGACGAGGATGCCGACCGCGACCCAGAACAGCGGCCAGGAGTCGATGAAGAGCGCGACCGTGCCGAGCGAGATCGCGACCAGCATGATGATCACGGCGGCCCAGGAAGCGGGCGAGTGTCCGTGGCCGGGGTCGCCGTTCTGGTTGCTCATCTGTGCAGTTCTCCTTCGGTACGTGGAACGTCGGCAAGTCTATCGGTCGCGTCGCGCCGTCTTCGCCCGAGGCGCGGCGGTGGCGCTCAGCGGGTGGGATCGTCGCCGCGGGACAGATCGTCCCACGAGTCGACGGCGTCGAGCGGAGCGGCATCCGCGGGGCCGGACTCCGCGCCCGCAGCTCCCGAGGCCGCGGGATGGCTCGCGGCGGCGCTGTAGCGGCGTCCGCCGCGGCTCCAGGCATGGGCTGTGCCGAGCACCGCGACCCCTGCCAGCCCGATCACCACGGCGGCGACGAGCGACACGAGCGGCCACGGCGTCGCCGCGATCTCCACCACGACGCCGCGCACGGCCTCGGCGCCCGCCAGCCCCGTCCGCTCGGTGACGGTGGGAGCCACCGCCGACGCCGGCGGGGTCGCGAGCAGCGGCCACGTCAGGAGCACCAGAACGGCCGCCACCACGATCGCGAGGGCACCGAGGACATAGCGCAGCACGCGTCCGACGAGCGTGAGCACCAGTCCCAGCGCGAGCGCCGTGAGCATGAGCGGCTGGAGCACGGGCACGGCGCTGGCGCCGGACACCGGCACGTCGCTGTCGACGAGCCGGGCGACCGCCCACGTCTGCGTCGAGCCGATCAGGCCGACCCCACCCGCTGCGAGGATCGCGACGACCGTGAGCGAGCGTGCGCGCGTGCGCACGCTCATCCCTCGCCCATCTCGCCGGACGAGCCGCCGACGCCGCCGGCGGGAACCGCGTGCAGGTCGCGGTCGTCGAAGCAGGTGCGGGTACCCGTGTGGCATGCGGGTCCGGTCTGGTCGACGACGAGCAGCACCGCGTCCCCGTCGCAGTCGAGGCTGGCCGAGACGACGCGCTGGATGTTGCCTGACGTGTCGCCCTTGCGCCAGTACTCCTGACGCGACCGCGACCAGTACGTCACACGGCCGGTCGTGAGCGTGCGCCGCAGCGCCTCGGCATCGAGCCACGCGAGCATGAGCACCTCGCGCGTGTCCCACTGCTGAACGATCGCTGGCACGAGTCCGTCCGCATTGAAGGAGACCCGTGAGATCCGCTCGGCGATCTCCGCTTCGGCGCTCATCGCGTCTCGATCCCCTCCGCGCGCAGGGCGCTCTTGACGTCTGCGATCGTGAGCTCGCCCGAGTGGAACACGCTCGCGGCGAGCACGGCGTCGGCACCCGCGGCGACGGCCGGCGGGAAGTGCGCGGGTGCCCCGGCGCCCCCCGACGCGATCACCGGGACGGTCGAGAGCTCGCGCATCAGGCCGATCAGCTCGAGGTCGAAGCCCTGCTTCGTGCCGTCCGCGTCGATCGAGTTGACCAGGAGCTCGCCCGCTCCCCTGTCGACGGCCTCTCGGGCCCACGCGAGCGCATCGAGATCGGTTTCCGTTCGACCGCCGTGCGTGGTCACGACGAAGCCCGACGGCGTGCGGGACGAACGCTTCACATCGAGCGACAGCACGAGCGCCTGAGCGCCGAAGCGGTCAGCGATCTCGCTGAGCAGCGCCGGACGGGCGATGGCGGCGGAGTTCACGCCGACCTTGTCGGCGCCCACCCCCTGCAGCCGCGCCACGTCGTCGGTGCTGCGCACGCCGCCGCCGACGGTCAGCGGGATGAAGACCTCCTCGGCCGTGCGGCGGACGACGTCGTACATGGTCGCGCGCTCGTCGACCGTGGCGGTCACATCCAGGAACGTCAGCTCATCCGCGCCCTGCGCGAAATACTCGCGGGCCAGCTCGACGGGGTCGCCCATCTCGCGCAGGTTCTCGAAGTTGACGCCCTTGACCACGCGGCCGGCGGCGACATCGAGGCAAGGGATCACGCGCGTCGCGACGCTCACCGTCAGAGCCTCGCGTTGTCGATCGCCGTGACCAGGATCGCCCGCGCGCCGAGCTCGTAGAGCTCGTCCATGACGCGATTGACGCCCTTGCGCGGCACCATGACGCGCACGGCCACCCATTCCGGATCGCGCAGCGGAGAGACGGTCGGCGATTCGATGCCCGACGCGATCTCCACCGCGCGGTCGACCAGCGTCGCCGGCAGGTCGTAGTCGACCATCACGTACTGGCGCGCGACCATCACGCCGCGCAGGCGGCGCAGCAGCGTCTCGGTGCCGTCGGCGTCGGTGGGACCGGCGATCAGAACGGCCTCGGACTCCAGCAGCACGGGCCCGAAGATCTCGAGACCGGCCTGTCGCAGAGTCGTGCCGGTGGACACCACGTCGGCGACCGCATCGGCCACGCCGAGCTGCACGGCCGACTCGACCGCGCCGTCGAGCGGAACGATGTCGACCGCGATGCCGCGCTGGTCCAGGAAGGCGTCGACGAGCCCGGGATAGGCCGTCGCCACGCGCACGCCCTCGAGCTGCTCGAGGCTCTCGAAGCGACCGGGAGGGCCCGCGAAGCGGAATGTCGAATCGGCGAAGCCGAGCGATTCGATCTCGCGCGCCGGCATGCGCACATCGAGCAGGAGGTCACGTCCGGTGATCCCGACGTCGAGCGCGCCGAGCGCGACGTACGTGGCGATGTCGCGCGGACGGAGGAAGAAGAACTCGACGTCGTTGGCGGCGTCGATGAGGTGCAGCTGCTTGCTGTCGCGGCGACCGGCGTAGCCGGCCTCGGCGAGCATCTCGGCGGCGGTCTCGGACAGGGATCCCTTGTTGGGGACGGCGATGCGGAGCATTTCGGCTTTCAGTGGAGGGGTCTGCGGATCCGGGAGACGGATCACAGATGTCGGTACACGTCGGCCGGCGTCAGACCCTTCGCGATCATCATCACCTGCACGTGGTACAGCAGCTGGGAGATCTCCTCGGCCGCCTCGTCGTCGGACTGGTACTCCGCCGCCATCCACACCTCGGCGGCCTCCTCGACGATCTTCTTGCCGATCGCGTGCACACCGGCGTCCAGCTGCGCCACCGTGCCCGAGCCCTCGGGCCGGGTCTGTGCCTTCTCGCTCAGCTCGGCGAACAGCGCGTCGAAAGTCTTCACCCGTCCAGGCTACCGCCCGCGCCGGGGCCCCGAGTCCGCCGTGCGCCCGCCGGGCGGGGACTCAGTGGCGGTGATGCGCGGCCGCCTGGCGCAGGCCCGCGATGGCCGCGTCGATGTCGTCGGCACCGTACACCGCCGATCCCGCGACGAATGTGTCGGCACCTGCCTCCGCTGCCTGCCCGATGGTCTCGCTCGAGATGCCGCCGTCGACCTGAAGCCACACATCGGCCCCCCGGCGCCGCGCCTCCTCGGCGAGGCGCCGCAGCTTCGGCAGGGTCTCGGGCATGAACGACTGCCCCCCGAACCCCGGCTCGACTGTCATGACGAGGATCTGATCGAACTCGGTCAGATGCTCGAGCAGCGGCTCCACGCCGGTGCCCGGCTTCACGGCGACGCCTGCGCGCGCCCCGATCCCCCGCAGCCGGCGGGCCAGCGCCACGGGGTCGGCCGCCGCCTCGAGGTGGAAGGTCACCGATGCGGCGCCGATCTCCGCATATCCCGGAGCCCAGCGATCCGGATCGTCGATCATGAGATGGACGTCGAGCGGGATCGGGCTCGTCGCCTGGACCCGCTCGACCATCTGGGGTCCGAACGTCAGGTTGGGCACGAAGTGGTTGTCCATGACATCGACGTGCACGAAGTCGGCCGCCGCGATGCGCGCCAGCTCGGACTGCATGTTCGCGAAGTCGGCCGACAGGATGCTCGGGTTGATGCGGGGAGCGGGATGATCCGGGAGGGCCATGGATCGATTATCCCGGCCGCCGGCCATGCCGCATGCGAAAGGCGTGCCGCGGTGCCCCCGTAGGGCTCTCATCGCCTCCGCAGGAGGGCGAGGAACATCGCGTCGGTGCCGTGACGGTGCGGCCACAGCTGGGCGTGTCCCGCGCCGTCGAGCGGCGCGGGGAGATCCAGCGCACCGCGCGACACGCGTCGCAGCACCGCCCGCGCGTCGAGCTCCTCGACCGCATCGCCGAGTTCCTCTCGCACCTCGCGCACGATCGCCGCGGTCTCGGCGAGATGCGGCGAACAGGTGACGTAGGCGACGACTCCCCCGACCCTCAGTGCCGTGACGGCCGCGAGAAGCAGCCCGCGCTGCACGTCTGCGAGCTCGGCGACGTCCGACGGCTTCTTGCGCCAGCGCGCCTCGGGCCGGCGGCGCAGGGCGCCCAGGCCCGTGCACGGAGCGTCGACCAGGATGCGGTCGTACGTATCGGGGCGAGCGGACGCGAGTGCGCGACCATCCTGCTCGTGCACCGTCACGTCGAGCGGCACCGGTGCGATCGCCTTGCGCACCAGGCCGGCGCGGGCCGGCACCAGCTCGTTCGCCTCGAGCGTCACGCCGTGCGCCAACGCCTCCGCCGCGAGCAGCGCCGTCTTGCCGCCCGGGCCGGCGCACAGATCGAGCCAGCGCTCCCCCGGCTGCGGCGGCGCGAACCGCGTGAGGGCAAGCGCGACGAGCTGCGACCCCTCGTCCTGCACCCGCACTGTGCCGCCCGACTCGCGCACCAGCGGCTCGGGGTCGCCCGAGCGCAGGCGGAAGCCCACGGGGGAATACGAGGTGCGCATGCCATCCGGCTCCGCGAGGCCCGGCATCGCGGCCATCGTCACACGCGGCGAGACGTTGTCGGCGTCGAGCAGGTCGTCCAGCTCATCGACGCGCCCCTCCGCCGCCAGTGCGCGGCGCAGAGCCCGCACGATCCACACCGGATGCGACGCCTCGAGACCGATGCGCTCGTCGTCTGACCGTGCGGTGTCGGCCACGCGGTTGAGCCAGTCGCCCGGGTTGTCTCGCGCGATGCGGCGCAGCACGGCGTTCGCGAACCCCGCGGCGCCGGAGCCGGACGCCTCCCGAGCGAGGTTGACCGACTCGTTGACCGCGGCGTGCGACGCCACGCGGGTGGCCATGAGCTGATGCACAGCCAGCCGCAGCGCGTCGAGCACGGCCGCGTCGATCGTCGCCGGATCGCGGTCGGACGCCGCTGCGATGACGGCGTCGTAGGTCCCCAGCCTGCGCAGTGTCCCGTACGTCAGCTCGGTGGCCAGTGCCGCGTCGCCGCCGCTCAGGCCCGCCCGCTCCAGCTCGCGCGGCAGCAGGAGGTTGGCGTAGGCGTCGGAGTCGGCGACGGCGCGAAGCACGGCGAAGGCCACGCGGCGGGCCGGCTGGACCCGCTGCCACTGCTTCACAGCGCCACGCTGCGGGCCGCGCGCTCGGGCATCCGAGGACCGGCGGGGCGCGCCGCGGCGGGCTCCGCCTTCGCGATGCTCGACCATCACGCGCCCGCCCCGAGCACGACGGCTCCCCGGGCGCCGCGCAGCCAGTCGGCCGCGGCCATCGCCGGCTTGCCCGCCGGCTGCACGCGCTCGACGAGGATGGGATCGCTCCCCGTGCCGACGAGGATCGCACCCTTCGCCGCGGGCGACGCGGCCGGAGCCACCTCGCCCGGCCGCAGAGGGGCCTCGTCGCCGGCGGAGCGTGCCGTCAGGATCTTGAACCGGGCGCCATCGAGCAGCGTGTGCGCTCCCGGCTCAGGCGTCACCCCGCGGAAGCGGTCGAGCACGGCCTGCGCCGGCTGCGCCCAGTCGAGCAGACCGTCATCGATCGTCAGCTTGGCCGCGTGCGTGGGTTCCCCCACCTGCGGCGTCGCCACGGCCGTGCCGTTCGCTATGCCGGCGACAACGCGCGTCAACAGCTCGGCTCCGCTTTCGGACAGCGCCGACAGCACGTCGCCCGCGGTGGCTCCGACCGGCACCTCGTAGCGCAGCTCGTCGTAGACGTCGCCCGCATCGAGTTCGGGCACCAGCCGGAAGACGGCGGCGCCCGTGACGCGGTCTCCCGCGATCAGCGCGCGCTGAACCGGCGCAGCGCCGCGCCAGCGCGGCAGCAGGGAGAAATGCAGGTTGATCCAGCCGTGGGGCGGCAGCGACAGCAGCGGCTCGCGCACCAGGCCGCCGTAGGCGACGACGACCGCCAGCTGCGGCCGCGACGCCGCGATGCGGTCGGTCGCCTCGGCGTCGAGCCGCGCCGCCTTGATGACCGTGAGACCCAGATCCTCGGCGGCCGCCGCGACCGGCGACGGGGTCAGCACCCGCTTGCGTCCGAGGGGCGCGTCCGGACGCGTGACCACTGCGGCGATGTCATGCCCCGCCGCGTGCAGGGCGCGCAGCGAGGGCACCGCCACCTCCGGGGTTCCCGCGAAGACGATCCTCAGCCGTTCAGCGGTCACTGTTCCCCCGTCTCGCGCACCGCGCGCTGCCTGCCGGGGCGGCCATCCGGCGCCCCTCACAACTCCGGCTCGAGCACGTCGAGCCTGGCCGTGAGTATATTCCGGGGCGCCCGAGTCTTCGCCGAGCCGCGTCTCGACGACCGCGCATTGACGGCCTCCGCCACCACCGACGCGCGCAGGCTCGCGGCGACCGCGGCGCCTCGCGCGTAGTCGAAGCGCACGAGGGCGCGAGCGCCCGGCCACCCCTGGCGATCGATCGGCACGGGGCCCAGAACGGCGTCGAGCGGCAGTTCCGGCACGTCGCCGCGCAGCGTCAGGAGCGCGCGCTCCACCACGGCGACGTCGCCCTCCACACGCGCGACGCGGGCGGTGGGCGGCATGCGCAGCGGCGTGCGGTCGCTGAGCTCGGCCCGGGCGTAAGCGGAGTGCGTCCAGGTGGCGAAGGCGCGGGCGATTCCCCCGCCCACACCCACGAGATGCACGGGCGCGTCGGGTGCCGCGAGTGCGGCGGCGTTGGACCACCACCTCAGACATGCTTCGCCGATCCGCAGCTCCGGCGCCTGCAGCATCCGCTCTCCGTCGAGCAGGAGCACCGCGCGGTATCCGCCCTCCGGGATCGGCTCGGCCCCGCGGGTCGCCACCACGAGCGCCTGCTTGGCGTCGACCTCGCGCACGGGGTGCGCCCCGTCCGCCACGATCACGCGCACGCCGGCGAACGCCCGCCCCAGTTCGTCGGCGGTGCGCTCGCTGCCCGAAGAGGCGAGGCGCACGCGGGGCGACGAGCATCTGGCGCAGGTCCAGGCGGTCGCGGCCCGAGCACACCAGCCGCAGGTCGGGATCGCGCCGCGACCGGCGGCATGCAGCGGGCCGCCGCAGTGCCGGCAGCGCGCGGGGGCTCGGCAGTCCGCGCACACGAGCGTCGGCGCATATCCCGGGCGCGCGACCTGCACAAGCACGGGCCCCTCGGCGAGACCCTCGCGCGCCGCCCGGAAGGCCGACGAGGGGATGCGGGCCCCGGGCTGCTCGTTGTGCTCGGGCGGGCTCAGCACCACCTTCGGCGCGTACCGCCGGGCAGCGGGGACATCCTCCAGCCAGCCGACCGCCACGAGCCGCTCCACGTCTGTTGTGCGGGTGTGGCCGGCGAACAGCAGCGCGGGCTTTTCCCCCGTCGCCGCGTCAGCGAGCTCCTGGCGCACGAGCGCGGCGTCGCGCGCATGCACATAGGGTGCCAACGGCTCGTCCAGCAGCGGATCGCCGTCGTCCCACAGCGCGATGAGCCCCGGCTTCGAGACCGGGGCGTAGACAGCCGAGCGATTGCCGATCACCACGCACGGGGCGTCCTCGAGTGTGCGGAGGAAGCCGCGATAGCGATCGGGTCCCGCCTGCTGGGCGTCGTGGCGGACGACCGCCCCGCGCGGCAGCAGCTCGTCGAGCGCGGCCTGCAGCAGATCGAGATCGCGATGATCGGGCACGGCGAGCACGGCGGACCGGCCGGTGTCCAGCACAGCGGCGGCAGCGGCGGCGAGCAGTCGGGCCCACGCCGGCAGCGCGCCGTCGAGGCGTGCCGGGGCATCGAGCGCGATGCGCCCGCCCTGGGCCAGCCGTTCGCCGAGCCCTGGGAACGCGTCGAGCACGGCTCGCGCTGTGGCGACGCTCTCGGGCGGGACGACCGGAACGGATGCGCGTTCCCCTGCGAGCCACTGCTTCTCGACGCGCACCTGCCGCTTGGGGATGGCCAGGCGCAGGATGTCCACCGCCGATCCGGCGGCCCGGTCGGCGACGCGCCGAGCGAGCGTGTAGAGCCGCTCGGGGAGCACGCGCGCCGCGGACACCACCGCCTCGAGCTCGGACAGCGGACGCTCTCCATCCGCCTCCTCGGACACCTCGACCACGTAGCCGTCGACGACGCGCCCTGCCGTGCGCAGCGGCGCCTTCACCCTCACCCCCGGCACCGCATCGTCACGAAGCTCGTCCGGGATCGCATAGTCGAACAGCCGATCGAGCTGCGGCAGCGGCGAGTCGATCAGCACCCGCGCGATGCGGCGTGACATCCGCGAGGGCCTTTCCCGCGCAGTCGCCGGCTCAGAGGCCGGCGGCGCGACGAAGGTCGTCGACGCGCGTCGTCTGCTCCCACGTGAAGTCGGGAAGCTCACGACCGAAGTGACCGTACGCGGCCGTCTGCGCGTAGATCGGGCGCTTCAGGTCGAGCTGCTCGATGATCGCCGCGGGACGCAGGTCGAAGACCGCACGGATCGCGTCGACGATCGCGTCGTCGGAGACGCGGCCTGTGCCGAAGGACTCGACGTAGAGACCCACCGGGTTCGCCTTGCCGATCGCGTACGCCACCTGCACCTCGAGGCGGTCGGCGAGCCCGGCCGCCACGGCGTTCTTCGCCACCCAGCGCATGGCGTACGCGGCCGAGCGGTCGACCTTGGACGGGTCCTTGCCGCTGAACGCGCCTCCTCCGTGCCGCGCGGCCCCACCGTACGTGTCGATGATGATCTTCCGTCCGGTCAGCCCGGCATCGCCCTTGGGACCGCCCGTGACGAAGGGACCGGCGGGGTTGATGTAGAGCTTCACGTCGTCGTGGTCGAGGCCCGTCTGCTCCAGCACCGGACGGATGACGCGCTCGGCGACCTCGGCGCGCAGCTCATCCTGGGTCATCTTGGGGTGATGCTGCGTCGAGAGCACGACCGCGTCCACGGTCTTGGGTGTGAAGCCCTCGTAGCCGAGAGTGACCTGCGTCTTGCCGTCCGGGCGCAGGAAAGGCATCTCGCCATTGCGGCGCACTTCGGTCAGACGCTCCGCCAGGCGGTGCGACGCCCAGGCGGCCATCGGCATGAGCTGCGGCGTCTCGTTCGCCGCGAACCCGAACATGATCCCCTGGTCGCCCGCACCCAGCTCGTCGTAGGCGTCCGCCGATCCCTCGCGCGTCTCGAGCGCCCTGTCGACCCCCGCGGCGATGTCGCTCGACTGCTCGCCCACCGACACGCTGACACCGCAGGAGTCGCCGTCGAAGCCCATGTCGCTCGAGGTGTAGCCGATGCGATTGATCACGCCGCGCACGATCGCGGGGATCTCGACGTACGCCTCCGTGCGGATCTCCCCGGCGACGTGCACAAGGCCGGTCGTGACGAGCGTCTCGACGGCGACGCGGCTCTCGGCGTCCTTCGCCAGCAGGTTGTCGAGGATGCTGTCGGAGATCTGATCGCAGATCTTGTCCGGATGACCCTCGGTGACGGACTCCGAGGTGAAGAGGCGAAGGCTCATGCTGCTCCTAGACGCAGTTTCGATCGGGCGGAGGGGCCATGCTCCCGCGGGAGGCGGTCGCCCACAGACGAAGGTGGTCGCCATCCATCCTGGAGGCGACCACCGACATCGTGTGGACCGGGATTACTCCGCGTGACGCAGGCGCAGCTTGTCCTGGTGGATCTCGTGCAGCGCGATCGTGAGCGGCTTGTCCTCGACCGACGAGTCGACCAGCGGGCCGACGTTGTCGAAGAGGTTCCCCTCGTGGAGATCCGTGTAGTAGTCGTTGATCTGGCGGGCGCGCTTCGAGCCGTAGATCACCAGCTGGTACTTCGAGTCGACCTTGTCGAGCAGCTCGTCGATGGGCGGGTCGATGATGCCCTTGTTCTCCGTGGTCATGCGGAACCTCCTGGCTGGGCGACGGCAGTCGCGTGGAAGACGGTCGGCGTCGGTGCTGCGCTGTGCGCGGACACGCCGGCGCTGGGTCAGCGGTCGGACGCCTGGGTCAAGTCTACGACCTGGCGCGCGGCCTCGGCGACGTCCTCGTTCACGATGTGGAAGTCGAACTCCCCCTGGGCCGCCAGCTCCACCTTCGCGGTGCGAAGACGACGTGCCCGCTCCTCCTCATCCTCGGTGCCGCGACCGACCAGCCGGTGCACCAGCTCATCCCAGCTCGGCGGGAGCAGGAACACGAGCGAGGCCCGAGGATCGGCGGCGCGCACCTGGCGCGCGCCCTGCAGGTCGATCTCGAGCAGCACCGTGCGGCCGTCGGCGAGAGCCGCCTCGATGGGCCCGCGCGGGGTGCCATAGCGGTGCTTGTTGTGCACCACGGCGTGCTCGAGCAGCTCGTCCTCGGCCAGCATCCGGTCGAACTCGGCGTCGTCGACGAAGTAGTAGTGCACGCCGTCGATCTCGCCCGGGCGCGGCGGGCGCGTGGTGGCCGACACCGACACCAGGATCTCCGGGTGCTCCTCGCGGATGCGCGCCGACACCGTGCCCTTGCCGACCGCGGTCGGACCTGCGAGCACGAGCAGCCGGCTGCGTCCCGGGCGTGGGCGCGGCTCGGGCATCCGGCGGTCGAGCCACGCCTCCAGCGCCTCACGCTGACGCGAGCCGAGTCCGCCGAGCCGCTTCACGGGCGAGATGCCGAGCTCCGCGAGGATGCGGTCGCGCTTGCCCTCGCCGATCGCCGGCAGCGACGTGAGGAAATCCGGCACGCGCAGGGTACCGGCGGGCGACGACGGGTCGGCGACGGCGCGACGCAGCACCTCCTGCGGCGTCACCACTCGTGTGGCGAGGTCGCGCTTGAGCGAGGCTCGGGCGCGCCGCGCGGCGACGGCGCGGCGCGAGGCCGCGGCGCGGTCCACGTCGGGAGGCCGGACGGACGCGGTCTGGCGGCTGCGGCTCTCGGCGGCGTCAGTCAACGGTGCTCCCCTCGATCACAGGTGCGTACGCGCGGGCGGCTGCCGCGATCGCGTCGACGATGCCGTCGGGACCCGCCGAGAGGATGCTGCGGCTCTCGCTCGCCACGACGGCGTGCGACATCGCGCCGTAGACGGCCTCCAGCTGGTCGGGGCGCGCGCCCTGGTGGCCGAAGCCGGGCGCCAGGATCGGCGCGCTCGGCGTGAACGGCGAGAGCCCCGCCTCCGACCAGTCGACCGTGGCTCCGATCACGAAACCGAGGCTTCCCCACTCCCCGGCTTCTGCCGTCAGGGCGTTGCGTGCAGAGACCTCTCCGAGCACCCGCGCCGAGACGGTGTCGCCGCCGGGCGCCGTGGCGCGCTGGAGCGCGGTCGCCTCCGGGTTGCTCGTCGCGGCCAGCACGAACACGCCCTTGCCGTGCGCGAGCGCGTGATCGAACGTGCCGCCCAGTGCGCCGACACCCAGGTACGGACTCGCGGTCAGCGCGTCGGCCTCGAGGGGCGATCCGGGGGTGAGCCAGGCGGCTGCGTATGCGTCCATGGTGGAGCCGATGTCACCGCGCTTGGCGTCGGCGATCACCAGAAGGCCCGTGCTGCGCGCAGCGCCCAGCACGTCCTCGAGTGCCGCGAAGCCGGCCGACCCGTGGCGCTCGAAGAACGACACCTGCGGCTTCACGAAGCCGACGCGGCCGGCGGCCGCCTCGACGACGCGCAGCCCGAACTCCCGCAGTCCCGCCGCATCGGCGGTCAGGCCCCACGAGGCGAGCAGCGCCTCGTGGGGGTCGACGCCGACGCAGAGGTGACCGTGCCGCGCGATCGCGGCACGCGCCCGCTCCCCGAAGGAGGCGCGCTTCGAGGTGCCGGCTGCGCTCGAGGTCACAGGGCCTCCACCGGCACGGCGGTGCGCGCGGCGCGGTCCGCCGCGTACTCCTGCAGGCTCTTCACGCGGTAGCCGTCCTGCATGCGGTCCATCGCGCTCACAGCGGCGCCGAGCGTCGCGATGGTGGTGAAGAGCGCCTTGTCGCCGCCCACCGCCGCCGCGCGGATCTCGTAGCCGTCGGCGCGCGCCGACATGCCGCTGGGCGTGTTGACGATCATGTCGATGCGCCCCGCGTTGATCAGATCGACGATGTTCTCCTCGCCCGACTCCTGCGTCGCGCTGTACTTGCCCACGACCTCCGCCTGGATGCCGTTGCGCAGCAGGATCTCGGCCGTGCCCTCGGTGGCGTAGATCTCGAAGCCGAGCTGCTGCAGGCGGTGCGCCGGCAGCAGCACATCGCGCTTGTCGGCGTCCGCCACCGAGATGAACACCGTGCCGCCCAGGGGGATGCCGCCGTACGCCGCCGACTGGCTCTTCGCGAACGCGGTGGGGAAGTCGCGGTCGATGCCCATGACCTCGCCCGTCGAGCGCATCTCGGGGCCGAGCACCGAGTCGACGATCTCGCCGTCGCGCGTCCGGAAGCGCTTGAAGGGCAGCACGGCCTCCTTGACCGACACCGGCGAGTCCAGAGGCACGCGGGAGCCATCCTGCTGCGGAAGCAGGCCTTCGGCGCGCAGCGCGTCGATGGTCTCGCCCGCCATGATGCGGGACGCGGCCTTGGCGAGCGGGATGCCCAGCGCCTTGGACACGAACGGGACCGTGCGGCTCGCCCGCGGGTTCGCCTCGATCACGTACAGGACGCCCGCGCTGATGGCGAACTGCACGTTGAGCAGACCCCGCACGCCCACGCCCTGGGCGATCGCGAGGGTGGCCTCGCGCACGCGGTCGATCTCGGTGCGCCCGAGCGACATGGGCGGCAGCGTGCAGCTCGAGTCGCCCGAGTGGATGCCCGCCTCCTCGAGGTGCTCCATGATGCCGCCGATGTAGAGCTCGTGCCCGTCGTACAGCGCGTCGACGTCGATCTCCACCGCGTCGTCGAGGAAGCGGTCCACCAGCAGCGGGGCGTCCTCGCCGATGATCGCGTGCTCGGCGATGCGCGCGAAGTAGTCGCGCAGGCTCGCCGTGTCGTAGACGATCTCCATGCCACGGCCGCCGAGCACGAAGCTGGGACGCACCAGCACGGGGTAGCCGATCTCCTCGGCGATGCGAACGGCCTCGTCCTCGTCGATGGCGGTGCCGTTGCGGGGGGCGACCAGCCCGCCGCGCTCCAGGATCTCGCCGAAGAGCTTGCGGTCCTCCGCGAGGTCGATCGCGGCCGGGCTGGTGCCCAGGATCGTGTAGCCGGCATCCTCGATGCCCTTGGCCAGGCCGAGCGGCGTCTGACCGCCGAGCTGGCACACGACGCCGTGGATCTGGCCCGAGAGCGACTCGGCGTGCAGCACCTCGAGCACGTCCTCGAGCGTGAGCGGCTCGAAGTAGAGCCGGTCGGACGTGTCGTAGTCGGTCGACACGGTCTCGGGATTGCAGTTGACCATGACGGTCTCGTAGCCCGCTGCGGAGAGCGCGAACGACGCGTGCACGCACGAGTAGTCGAACTCGACGCCCTGGCCGATGCGGTTCGGGCCCGATCCGATGATCACGATCTTCTTGCGGTCGGACGGCGTGACCTCGGTCTCGAAGTCGTAGCTCGAGTAGTGGTACGGCGTGAGCGCGGGGAACTCCCCCGCGCACGTGTCGACCGTCTTGTACACCGGGCGCAGCCCCAGCTCGTGCCGGATGCCGCGCACCTCCGCCTCGGCCAGGCCCCGCAGCTGCGCGATCTGGGCATCCGAGAAGCCGTGCTCCTTCGCCAGCCGCAGCACACGCTCGTCGAGCTCGGCGGCGTCGGCGACGGCCTCGGCCACCTCGTTGATCAGCACGATCTGGTCGAGGAACCACGGGTCGATCGCCGTGGCCTCGAAGGCCTCGGCGACCGTGGCGCCCTTGCGCAGCGCCTGCTGCACGAGCACGATGCGGCCGTCCGTGGGCGTGCGCGCCTCGAGCAGCAGCTCGGCCACGTCACGCGGCTCGTCGCCCCAGTGGAAGCTCGATCCGCGCTTCTCGATCGAGCGCAGCGCCTTCTGCAGCGCGGTCGCGTAGTTGCGGCCGATCGCCATCGCCTCGCCGACCGACTTCATGGTGGTCGTGAGCGTCGGGTCCGCGGCCGGGAACTTCTCGAACGCGAACCGCGGAACCTTCACGACCACGTAGTCGAGGGTCGGCTCGAACGACGCGGGCGTGACCTTCGTGATGTCGTTCGGCACCTCGTCGAGGCGGTAGCCCAGCGCGAGCTTCGCGGCGAGCTTGGCGATCGGGAACCCGGTGGCCTTGGAAGCCAGCGCGGACGAGCGCGACACGCGGGGGTTCATCTCGATCACGATGATGCGGCCCGTGGCGGGGTCGACCGCGAACTGGATGTTGCAGCCACCCGTGTCGACGCCCACGGCCCGGATGATGTCGATGCCGATGTCGCGCAGCTTCTGGTACTCGCGGTCGGTCAGCGTCAGCGCCGGCGCGACGGTGATCGAGTCGCCCGTGTGCACGCCCACCGGGTCGACGTTCTCGATCGAGCAGACGACGACCGTGTTGTCGGCCGTGTCGCGCATCAGCTCGAGCTCGTACTCCTTCCACCCGAGGATCGACTCCTCGAGCAGCACCTCGGTGGTGGTGGACTCCCGCAGACCCGCGCCGGCGATCCGCCGCAGATCGGTCTCGTCGTACGCGAAGCCCGAGCCCAGACCGCCCATCGTGAACGACGGACGCACCACGAGGGGGTATCCGAGCTCCTCCGCGCCCGCGAGCACCTCCTCCATGGTGTGCGCGATCACGCTGCGCGCGACATCCGCGCCGGCCGCGATCACGAGCTCCTTGAAGATCTGCCGATCCTCGCCCTTGCGGATCGCGTCGACCTTGGCGCCGATCAGCTCGACGTCGTACTTCTCGAGGATGCCGCGCTCGTGGAGCGCCATCGCCGCGTTCAGGGCGGTCTGGCCGCCCAGCGTGGGCAGGATCGCGTCGGGCTTCTCCTTCGCGATGATCGACTCGATCACCTCCGGCGTGATCGGCTCGATGTAGGTCGCGTCGGCGAACTCGGGGTCAGTCATGATCGTGGCCGGGTTCGAGTTCACCAGGATGACGCGCACGCCCTCCTCGCGCAGCACACGGCACGCCTGGGTGCCGGAGTAGTCGAACTCGACGGCCTGACCGATGACGATCGGACCCGATCCGATGACGAGAACGGACTGGATGTCGTCGCGCTTAGGCATTCGCGCCCTTCTTGCTGAGGTGGTCCACGACCATGTCCTTGAACCGGTCGAACAGGTAGTTGGCGTCGTTGGGGCCGCCCGCGGCCTCCGGGTGGTACTGCACCGAGAAGGCCGGGATGTCGAGCGCGCGCAGGCCCTCCACGACGTTGTCGTTCAGGCCGACGTGGCTGACCTCGACGCGGCCGTAGCCGGACGGGCTGTCGAACTCGCCGTCGATCGGCGCGTCGACCGCGAAGCCGTGGTTGTGCGCGGTGATCTCGACGCGGCCCGTCAGCTTGTCCTTCACGGGCTGGTTGATGCCGCGGTGGCCGAACGGCAGCTTGTACGTGCCGAGGCCGAGGGCACGGCCCAGCAGCTGGTTGCCGAAGCAGATGCCGAAGAACGGCAGGCCCTCGTCGAGCACGCCGCGCAGCAGCTGCACGTGGCCCTCCGACGCCGCCGGGTCGCCCGGACCGTTGGAGTAGAACACCGCCACCGGGTCGATCGCCAGCAGCTGCTCCTTCGTGACGCTCTGCGGCAGCACGTGCACCTCGAATCCGCGGCGGGCGAGGTTGTTGACGGTCGCCTGCTTGATGCCGAGGTCGATGACCGCGAGATTGCCGATCTTCTCCCCTTCGGCCGGCGTGACGGCCGCGACCTCGACCGAGACCTGGCTCGACAGGTTCTGGCCGGCCATCTGCGGCGCCTCGGTGACGAGGCGCAGCTGCTCCTCGTCGTCGATCGCTGCGGCGTCGCCCGAGAAGATGCCGCCCCGCATGCTGCCGGCAGAACGGATGTGCAGCGTGATCGCCCGGGTGTCGATGCCGCTGATGCCGACGATGCCGTCGCGCTCGAGCGCGTCGTCGAGCGACTCCTCGGCGCGCCAGCTCGACACCACGCGCGAGGGGTCGCGCACGATGTAGCCGGCCACCCACACGCGGCGGGACTCGGGGTCCTGCGTGTTGACGCCGGTGTTGCCGATGTGCGGCGCGGTCTGCAGCACGATCTGGCCCGCGTACGACGGGTCGGTCAGGGTCTCCTGGTAGCCGGTCATGCCGGTCGTGAAGACCACCTCGCCGAGCGTCGTGCCGCGGGCGCCGTAGGCATGGCCGGGATAGCGCGAGCCGTCCTCGAGAACGAGGACCGCGGGTTCGCGGTCGAGCAGGGATGTCATCGCGTTGCTCCCATCTGGGTGAAGTCGGTGCGGAGGCGGTCGATCTCGGCCACGAGGGCGTTCGGATCGCCGTCCTGCAGACGCACATAGGTGTCGCAGACCGTGCCGTCGCCGGCGGCCCATGCCAGAAGCACGAGACCGTCGCTCTCGACGACGCGGTCGATGGTCCACGTCGCCCGACCGACCGCCCACAGGCGCGACGCGTCGAGGAACACGGTGGGCTCGCCCGGCATGTCCAGGGCGACGCCCGCGCTCGTGACCGTGACCGTCACGCGCGACCGGAAGGCCAGGTGCCGCACGTTCAGGCGATCGAGAGGGGCGTCATGGCGGGTCGTGGCCACATAGAGGCCCGAGTAGGTGCCGCGCACGTCGCCTCGGCGCTCGCCGATCGGTGCCGCGATGCCCGCGTCGCGCTTGGCACGGCGCCGCCAGCCCCATGCCATGAGACTGAGCGCGACGACGGCGATCAGCACGAAGACGAGGGATGCGGCCTCGTGCGTCATGCGGTGACCGCCTGCAGCTCGACGACCTCGCCCGCGGCGAGGGTCGTGTACCCGCGGTGGATGGTCCACATCACGCGGCCGGGCAGCGCGCTGCCGAGGTACGGCGAGTTGACGCTGCGGCCACGCAGGTCGTCCTGTGTGAAGACCCCGTCGACCGAGGGGTCGTACAGCGTGAGCTCGGCCGGCTGGCCGGCGACCAGATCCGTGCCATGCGCCGCGAGGCGGCCGATGCGAGCGGGCGCCTTCGACATCACGCGCGCGACGTCGCGCCAGTCGAGCAGGCCGGTGGCCACCATGGACTGGTGCACGACGCGCAGCGCGCTCTCGAGGCCGACCATGCCGTTCGCCGCGGCCTGCCACTCGCATGCCTTCGCCTCGGCGGGGTGCGGAGCGTGGTCGGTGGCGACGATGTCGATCGTGCCGTCCGCCAGGCCTTCCCGCACCGCCTGCACATCCTCGGCCGTGCGCAGGGGCGGGTTGACCTTGTAGCGCGCGTCGTAGTCGCGCACGAGCTCGTCGGTGAGCAGCAGGTGGTGCGGCGTGACCTCGGCCGTCACATCGATGCCCCGCTTCTTGGCCCACCGGATGATGTCGACCGATCCCGCCGTCGAGAGGTGGCACACGTGCAGCCGAGAGCCGACGTGCTCGGCGAGCAGCACGTCGCGGGCGATGATCGACTCCTCGGCGACCGCCGGCCATCCGGCGAGACCGAGCTCGGCCGACACGACGCCCTCGTTCATCTGCGCGCCCTCGGTGAGCCGCGGGTCCTGCGCGTGCTGGGCCACGACACCGTCGAAGGCCTTCACGTACTCGAGCGCGCGGCGCATGATCAGCGGGTCCCACACGCAGAAGCCGTCGTCGCTGAAGACGCGCACGCGCGCCCGCGAATCGGCCATGGCGCCCAGCTCGGCCAGACGTTCGCCCTTCTGGCCAACCGTGACAGCGCCGATGGGCTGCACGGTCGCGTAGCCCGCGGCCTCACCCAGGGCGAGCTCCTGCTCGACCACGCCGGCGGCGTCTGCGACCGGTGAGGTGTTGGGCATCGCGAACACCGCGGTGAAGCCGCCGGCGGCCGCTGCGCGCGTGCCGGTGAGCACCGTCTCGCTCGCCTCGTAGCCGGGCTCGCGCAGGTGCGTGTGCAGGTCGACCAGGCCGGGCAGCGCGATCAGCCCGTCGGCGTCGACGCGGGTGGCCCCCGCGCGGGACAGGCCGGTTCCGACCTCGGCGATGCGTCCGTCCTCGATCAGGATGTCCGCCCGCTCGCGGCCCTCGATCGCGGCTCCGGAGATCAGGAGCACCTCGCTCATCGCTGCTCCTCCTCGTTCGAACGCTCCCCCGCCAGCAGCAGGTAGAGCACCGCCATCCGCACCGAGACGCCCGCCTTGACCTGCTCGAGCACGGTCGAGCGGGGCGAATCGGCTGCCTCGGCAGAGATCTCCATTCCCCGGTTCATGGGTCCCGGGTGCATCACAATGCTAGCCGCCGGAAGCGCGGCCAGGCGCAGGGCATCCAGGCCCCAGCGCCGCGAATACTCCCGCTCAGACGGGAAATACGCGGCGTTCATGCGCTCGAGCTGGATGCGCAGCATCATGAGGGCGTCGGGGCCCTCCGCGATCGCCAGGTCGAGGTCGTAGCGCACCTCGACCGGCCACGCGGACACATCCTGCGGCAGGAGCGTGGGCGGCGCGACGAGCGTCACCTCGGCCCCCAGCGTGTGCAGCAGCCACACGTTCGAGCGGGCGACGCGCGAGTGCAGGACGTCGCCGACGATCGCGACGCGGAAGCCGGCGAGGTCGCGACCGCGACTCTCGGCGCCGTACCGGCGCTTGCGCATCGTGAACGCGTCGAGCAGCGCCTGGGTGGGGTGCTCGTGCGTCCCGTCGCCGGCGTTCACGACGCCCGCCTCGATCCAGCCGCTCGTCGCGAGGGTGCGCGGCGCACCGGAGGCGCCATGCCGGATCACGACGGCGTCGGCTCCCATGGCCTGGAGGGTCTGCGCGGTGTCCTGCAGGCTCTCGCCCTTGGAGACGCTCGAGCCCTTGGCGGCGAAGTTGATGACGTCGGCCGACAGTCGCTTGGCCGCCGCCTCGAACGAGATCCTGGTGCGCGTCGAGTCCTCGAAGAACAGGTTCACGACGGTCTTGCCGCGCAGCGTCGGGAGCTTCTTGACCTCGCGCGACTGGGTGTCGGCCATGTCCTCGGCGACGTCGAGGATGCGGATCGCCTCGGCGCGCGCGAGCGTGCGGGTGTCGAGCAGGTGCCTCATGCGTCCGCCCCCGCATCGGCGGCGGACTCGATCGAGACCTCGTGGGCGCCGTCGACCTCGGCCAGTCGCACGTTCACGCGCTCCGAGCGCGCGGAGGGAAGGTTCTTTCCCACGAAGTCCGGCCGGATCGGGAGCTCGCGGTGACCGCGATCGATCAGGATCGCCAGCCGAACGGCGGCGGGCCGTCCGATGTCCTGCAGCGCGTCCAGCGCGGCACGGATGCTGCGGCCGGAGAAGAGCACGTCGTCGACCAGCACGACCACCTTGCCGTCGATGCCCGCCGCAGGGATGTCCGTGGGGTGCGGCGTGCGCGTCGGGTGCTGCGCCAGATCGTCGCGGTACATCGTGACGTCGAGGGCGCCGACCGGCACGGCGACGCCGGCGAATCGCTCGATCAGTGCGCCGAGGCGGTGGGCCAGGGTGACGCCGCGGGTCGGAATGCCCAGCAGGATCAGTCGCTCGGGGCCCCTGTTGGACTCGAGGATCTCATGTGCGATCCGAGTCAGGGCCCGCGTGATGTCGGCTTCATGCAGCACGGTGCGCGTGCTCATCCGCCTCTCCCTTCTCCGCCTCACGGGACGGTGTTAAAGGTGTGCAGGTGCGTCCAGCATACCGCCAGGCGGGCACCCCTCGGACGCTTCGACGGCTTGGACTCCGCGCGATGCCCGACCGATCCGCGCCGTGAGAGCGATGGCGGGCGCGAGTGCGCCCGCCATCGCACGCCCTCGATAGAGGGAAGCGACAGCGGGCGCAGGCGCCGGCGTCGGCGCCGCCCGGAGGGTGCCCCAACGGCGGCGAGTGGCCTGAGCGGCTAGGACGAGCGGGCGATGCGGGCGAGCACGCCGTGCACGAACGCGCCGGAGTCGTCGGTCGAGAACTCCTTGGCGAGCTCGACGGCCTCGTCGATCGCGACCGCGGTGGGCACCTGGTCGTTGAACAGGATCTCCCACACGCCGATGCGCAGCAGGGCGCGGTCCACCGCGGGCATGCGCTCGAGCTTCCAGTCGCGGCTGTGCGTGGTGATCTGCTCGTCGATCTCGTCGGCGTGGTCGATCACGCCGTCCACGATCTCGCGCGCGTACAGCCATGACGCCTGCCGCGCGGGCTCCGAGGCGGCGCGCTTGGCCTCGGCGGCCAGGGCCACCGCGAGCTGGTCGCCGCGCACGTCGGCCGAGAACAGGATGTCGAGGGCGCGCTTGCGCGCCTTGGTGCGGGCGCTCATCGCTTCTCGCTCAGGGCGCTCACTTCTCGCGGCCGAGGTACTCGCCGGTGCGCGTGTCGACCTTGACGCGGGTGCCGGTCTCCAGGAACAGCGGCACCTGGATCTCGGCGCCGGTCTCGACGGTGGCGGGCTTCGTGCCGGCCGACGAGCGGTCGCCCTGCAGGCCGGGCTCGGTGTAGGTGATCTCGAGCACCACCGACGCGGGCAGGTCGACGTACAGCGGCGTGCCGTCGTGCAGCGCGATCGTGACCTCCTGGTTCTCGAGGAGGAACTTCGACGCGTCGCCCACGGTCGCGCCCGGCACGTTGATCTGGTCGTAGTCCTTCGCGTCCATGAACACGAAGTTCTCGCCGTCGTTGTACAAGTAGGTGTAGTCGCGGCGGTCGACGTTCTGGATGTCGACCTTCGCGCCGGCGTTGAAGGTCCGGTCGACCACCTTGCCGCTCACGACGTTCTTGAGCTTGGTGCGCACGAACGCGCCGCCCTTGCCCGGCTTGACGTGCTGGAACTCCACGACGCTCCAGAGCTGCTCGTCGATGCTGAGCACGACGCCGTTCTTGATGTCTGCGGTGGATGCCATGGGAAGAGTGTTCCGTTCGTTCGATTGAGCCGCACCCGTGCGGCGCGGAAGAGCGTGACCGTGACGGCCGAGGGTCGATTCTACCGGTTGCACCCGACGGCGCCGACGAGCGAGCGGTCAGCCGCGTCCCGTGCTGATGATCCGGCCCTGGTCCTCGGCGGCGACCTCCTGGTACGCGGCGAAGAGCAGCGACTCATCCGGCGCCTGCAGGACCGTCGGCTTGGCGATGTCGTCGAGCAGGATGAAGCGCAGCATGCCCCCGCGCGCCTTCTTGTCGCGCTGCATGGTCGCCAGCAGCGTCTGCCACGCGCCGGCGCGATACGTGGTCGGCAGGCCCAGCAGTTCGAGCACGCGGCGGTGACGGTCGACCGCCTCATCGGACAGACGACCGGCCAGCCGCGACAGCTCCGCGGCGTACATCATGCCGACCGAGATCGCCGCACCGTGCCGCCAGCGGTAGCGCTCGGCGTGCTCGATCGCGTGGCCCAGCGTGTGCCCGTAGTTGAGGATCTCGCGCAGGCCCGCCTCGCGGAAGTCCTCCCCGACGACCTCGGCCTTCATCCGGATGGCGAGCTCGATGCAGCGTCGGAACTCGGCGCTCGTGACGTCGACCGCGCGCGCCGGGTCGGCTTCGACGGTGTCGAGGATCTCGGGGTATCGGATGAATCCCGCCTTGACGACCTCCGCGAAGCCCGCCAGGATCTCGTTCTCGGGCAGCGTGCCGAGCAGCTCCAGGTCGCAGATCACAGCCCGCGGAGCCCAGAAGGCGCCGACGAGGTTCTTGCCCTCGGCGGTGTTGACTCCGGTCTTGCCGCCGACAGCGGCGTCGACCATGCCGAGCACCGTGGTGGGTACCTGCACGATCTCGACGCCGCGCAGCCAGGACGCCGCGACGAAGCCGGCGAGATCCGTGACCGCACCGCCGCCGAAGCCGACCACCGCATCGGTGCGCGTGAAGTCGGCCTGACCCATGATCTGCCAGCAGAACGCCGCGACCTCGATGCGCTTGCCCGACTCGGCGTCGGGGATCTCGGCCAGCAGCACCTCGCGCTGTCCGTCCGCCATGAGCGTCTCGCGCAGCTGGGAGGCCTGCGCCGAGAGCGTCGGCGGGTGCACGACCAGCACCTTGCGCGCGGCGGGCGGCAGCGCGTCGGCCACGCGGGAGACGAGGCCGTGGCCCACCGTGATGTCGTAGCCGGGCGTGCCCGCGACCCGGATGACCGTCTCGTCCTGGGGCGTGCTCGGCTCGGTCGTCTCGCTCATCGGCTGCTCTCCTTCTGGTCCTGTCCGCGGAATTCGTCGAGGACATGCGCGTCCGTGCCGGTGGGCGTCTCGCGCCCCGACGGGTCCTGGCGCGCCCGCGCCCACGCGGCGATGGCCGTCACGACGTCCTGGAGCGGTCCGCGCGACGTGTCGAAGGCCGCATCCGCGACCTCTCGGTAGATCGGCGCCCGCTCGTCGCGGATGCGGATCCACTCGGCGACGGGATCCTGGGCCGCGTTGAGCAGCGGACGCTTCTGGCTGCGGATCCTGCCCGCGACCACGCGCTCGTCCACGGTCAGCAGCACCACATGGTGCGCGCGCAGGGCCTCTCGTGTGCCGGCGTGCAGCACCGCGCCGCCTCCGAGGGCGACGACACCCCCACAGGTGACGGCGTCGAGCACGGCCTCGTGCTCGAGGTCGCGGAACCGCGCTTCTCCATGCACGGCGAAGATCTCTGCGATCGGTCCGTGCGCCTTGGCGATCTCCGTGTCCGTGTCACGGAACGGCACGCCGAGCTCGCGGGCCAGCCGCCGCCCGATGCTGGATTTGCCCGCCCCCATGGGGCCCACCAGCACGAGCGCGCGCCCGGCCGGGGCGTCAGAGGGCGAGGTCATGCGCGAGATCGGTCGGCTCCGCCGTCGTCCGCAGACGGCCCGCGACCTCGTCGAGGTAGGCCACGAGGTTGCGGCGCGTCTCCGCGACGGAGTCGCCCCCGAACTTCTCCAGCACCACGTCTGCGAGCGTGATCGCCACCATCGCCTCGGCCACGACGCCGGCGGCCGGCACGGCGCACACATCGGAGCGCTGGTGGTGGGCAGAGGCGGTGTCGCCCGTGGCCACGTCGACCGTGCGCAGCGCGTGCGGCACGGTCGCGATGGGCTTCATTCCCGCGCGGACGCGCAGAACCGTACCGGTCGACATGCCGCCTTCCGTGCCGCCCGCACGGTCGGTTCCGCGAGCGATGCCGGCCTCGGTGGCGAACAGCTCGTCGTGCGCCTGCGAGCCGCGACGACGCGTGGTCTCGAAGCCGTCGCCGACCTCGACTCCCTTGATCGCCTGGATGCTCATGAGCGCCTGGGCGAGCTTGCCGTCGAGACGGCGGTCCCAGTGCACATGAGAGCCGATCCCCGGCGGCAGCCCGTATGCGAGCACCTCGACGATGCCGCCCAGCGTGTCTCCGGCCTTCCTGGCGTCGTCGACCTCGGCGACCATCCGCTCGGACGTCGCGGCGTCGAAGCACCGCAGCGGATCCGCGTCGAGCGCCACGACGTCATCGGGGCGCGGCAGCGGGGCGTCATCCGGCACCCGCACGGGGCCGATCGAGAGCGTGTGGCTCACGAGACGGATGCCCAGCTCCGACAGGAACGCCCGGGCCACGGCGCCGAGCGCCACCCGCGCCGCGGTCTCCCGCGCGCTGGCGCGCTCGAGGATCGGGCGGGACTCGTCGAACCCGTACTTCTGCATCCCGACCAGGTCGGCGTGGCCAGGGCGCGGGCGGGTCAAGGGCGCACCGCGGCCGCGCGACATGTCGGTGAGCTCGACGGGCGCGGCGCTCATGACCTCGGTCCACTTGGGCCACTCGGTGTTGCCGATGCGCAGGGCGACCGGGCTGCCCAGAGTCAGCCCGTGACGCACACCGCCCGAGATCGTCAGCTCGTCCTGCTCGAACTTCATGCGCGAGCCGCGGCCGTAGCCGAGCTTGCGCCGCTGGAGATCCCGCTGGATGTCCTCGGCGAGCAGGGGCACGCCCGCGGGCAGGCCCTCCATGACGGCGATCAGTTCGGGGCCGTGCGATTCGCCGGCCGTGAGCACGCGGAGCATGCGCCTAGTCTCCCATGAGTGCCGCCCGCATCGCGGCGCGCACGTCATCCTCCGAAGCGAGGGGGATCTCCGGGGACCCGCTCGCGAAGATCCGCACCTGCAGCACCGCCTGGTGCAGCAGCATGCCGAGGCCCGAGACCGGAGCGCCATGCGGCCACAGTCCGGCGAGCTGCGAGGGCCACGGATGGTAGGCGACATCGAAGAGTCGACCGCCGGCGGACGCGAGCGCCTCCGCGTGCGCCGTCGGGATGATCGTGCCGCCGGGCAGGGCGCAGACCGTCAGATCGACACGGGCGTGCCGATCGGCGAATGGCTCCGTCGTGACGGCGACGCCGAGCCGCTCCCCCAGCTCGATCAGGGCCTGCGCGCGCTCCGGACGGCGGGCGACGACGGTCGCGCGACGCGCGCCGATCTCCGCCACCGCCACGAGGGCCGACGCCGAGGTGGCCCCCGCCCCGACCACGCGCACCGAGGACGCCTCGCGGATGCCCTCGTCGGCGAGTGCGGCGACGATGCCGCCCACGTCGGTGTTGAAGCCGATCGGCGCCTCGGCGGGCGCGCCGTCCGGGCGCGGAACACGGGCTCCCGGCAGCAGCAGGGTGTTGACCGCCCCCGTGAGCTCTGCGCGACGATCGCGCCACTCGCTCGCCCGCCATGCCTGCTCCTTCAGCGGCATGGTCACGGCCAGTCCCCGCCACCTCCCGTCGAGCCCGGCGAGCTGCGCGGCGAAACCCTCCGCCGTGACGCGCACTCGCTCGAAGGTCCAGTCGAGCCCCAGCACCGCATACGCCGCGCCGTGCAGCTGCGGAGAGCGGCTGTGTGCGATCGGGTCGCCCCACACCGCGAGCCGGTCGCCCGCCGTCACGTCAGCATCCGGTGTAATCCGGGTTCTCCGAGCACCACTGGCGCAGCTTCGCCTCGTTCTGCTGCTGCTCGCCGTACGTCGCGCTGAACGCCGTCTCGCCCGTCTCGAGGTTCACGGTCACGAAGTACTGCCAGTCGCCGTCCGCCGGCGCGACCGCTGCTCGGATGGCCTCGTCGCCCGGGTTGGCGATGGGGCCGACCGGCAGACCGGGGTGCACGTAGGTGTTCCACGGGTTGGGGTCGGTGAGCTGCTCCTCCGAGCTGAACACCGAGCCGTGCTCCTCCTGGTAGCCGTACTGCGCGGTGGAGTCCATCTGCAGCATCTGGTTCGTGTCGGAGATCGCAGGATCCAGCCGGTTGTAGATCACACGGGCCACCATCCGGAAGTCCTGAGCCGAACGGCCCTCCCGCTGCACGATCGACGCCACGGTCAGGATGCGCTGCTCGTCTCCGGCCTGCACCCCTGCCGCCGCGAGCGACTCCCGCGTGCGGTCGACCATCGTGCGGATGACGTCCTCGGCCGTGACTCCGGGATCGAAGGTGTAGTGCGCCGGGAAGAGCCAGCCTTCGAGGCTGTCGGCCTCGACGTCGTACGCGGCGGGGTCTGCGGCGGCGCTCTGCAGCTCCTCCAGAGGCATCTCCAGGCCGGCGGCGGCGGCCTCGAGGGTCGCCTCGACGGTCCAGCCCTCCTGCAGCGCGACGGAGTTCTCGAGTCGCGTCTCGGGGCGATTGAGCCACTCGAGCGCCGCCTCCGACGTCATCTTCTTCTGCAGCTTGTAGACGCCCGGATAGAACACGGGCACCGTACCGGCGTCGATCAGGTGGTCGTAGAACGAGTCGGGCTTGAGTGTGACACCCGCCTCGTACAGCGTCTGAGAGATCGCCTCGCCGCCGTCGCCCTCTTCGATCGTGATGATCGCCTCACCGGTCGCCTCGCCCGGCTCGTAGTCGCTCGGGCCGTCCCAGCCGAGGAACGACTGGATGCGCTCGCCATAGGTGTCCCATGCCCAGAATCCTCCGGCGGTCAGCCCGCCCGCGATGAGCGCGAAGACCACCAGGGTCACGAGGCAGCCGCGGCCGCGTCGGCGTGGTTTGGAATCGACCATGTTCTCCGGGACGAACAGATCCTCCAGCGACGCCGCGCCGGCGCCAGCCGGGGTCGGGCCGTCCGCCGGCTCCTGCGCCGTCAGCGCGGCGGTCTCGGCGAGGGTGGCGGGCGCCGATCGCTCCGATGGAGCGGGGGCGCTGCTCTCGCGCGGCAGCACGTCCTCCCACGGGATCGCGGTCTCGGCGGGCTGTGGGGCCGGTTCCCCCTCCGCCGGGCGGCGGCCGACCACGTCGCTCGCCGCGGCGCCAGGGAGCGCGGGGGCGCCGTTCGAGCGCGCGGCCTCTCTCAGGCGACGGCGGCTCAGCGGCGCGTTCGCGTCGGGCGACGGATCGGTCATGAGCGGGTTCTACTCCTCGGGAAGGCCGGCAGGCGTACCAGCGGCCGCCCCGGTGCGTTTCTCGCTGTCGATGGCGTGCTGGAGCAGCACCACCGCGGCGACCTGATCGACAATGCTACGAGAACCCTTCTGGGATCTCCCGGACTGCCTCAGCGCGGAGTGCGCGGATACCGTGCTCAGACGCTCGTCCACGAGCCGGACGGGAGCGTCCTGCGCCGCGGCGAGCTGGGCCGCGAACTCCCGGGCATCCGCCGTCGACGGGGTGTCCTCGCCGCGCATGTTGAGCGGCAGGCCCACCACGAACTCGAGCGGCTCGTGCTCCGCGGCGAGCTCCACGAGGCGCGCGATCGACCGCTCGTCACGGGGGACGGTCTCGACCGGAACCGCCAGCATCCCGTCCGGATCGCAGCGCGCGACCCCGACGCGGGCCTTGCCCACGTCGACGCCCAGGCGAACGCCGCGGCGGAATCCGCTCATGCGGCCTGCAGCTGCGCGCGTACCGCGTCGAGCGCGGCCGGGATCGCCGACGCGTCGGCGCCCGCCCCCTGAGCCATGTCGTCGCGTCCGCCTCCCCGTCCGCCGAGGCGCTCCAGGGCGGCCTTGACCAGCACACCGGCCTTGGCGCCCGCTGCTCGCGCCGCCTCGTTCGTCGCGACGATCGCGAGCACCTTGTCGCCGGCGATGCCCGTCAGGGCGACCACGGCGGCCTCCGATCCGAGGCGGTCGCGCACCGAGGTCGCGAGGCTGCGCAGATCGTCGGCCGAGGCGACCGCGCCCACCGACTCGGCGACGAGGCGCACGTCGCCGGCGCGCTGGGCGGTCTGTGCCAGCGCCGGCACGCGGTCTGCCAGTGCGCGCGCCTCGAACGCCGCGATCTTCTTCTCGGCGGCCTTCAGGCTCGCGGCCAGCTCCGCGATGCGGGCCGGCAGCTGGTCCTTCGGCGCCTTCAGCGACGCGGACAGCTCGGCCACGAGCGCACGCTCCGCCGTCAGCTCCCGGAACGCATCAGCGCCCACGAGCGCCTCCACGCGACGGTTGGATGCGCCGACCGACGACTCGCCGATGAGGCTGATGAGCCCGATCTCGGCGCTCGACGACACGTGCGTGCCACCGCAGAGCTCCCGCGACCAGGGCCCGCCGATGTCGACCATGCGCACCTTGTCGCCGTACTTCTCGCCGAACAGCGCCATGGCGCCGGCGGCCTTCGCCTCGTCGAGCGACATCACGCGCGTCGTGACCTCGAGGTTGTCGCGGACCGCGTTGTTGGCGATCTCCTCGATCTCGCTGCGCGTGGCCGCGCTGAGCGCCTGCCCCCAGGTGAAGTCGAAGCGCAGGTAGCCCGCGCGGTTGAGCGATCCCGCCTGGGTGGCGCCCTTGCCGAGCGTGTCGCGCAGCGCGGCGTGCACCAGGTGCGTCGCCGAGTGCGCCTGCTGGGCCGAGCGGCGGTTGGCGGCATCCACGATGGTCGTGGCCGGCTGGTCGACGCCCACCTCACCGCGGGTGACCTCCACCGTGTGGCTCACGAGGCCCGCCACGGGGCGCTGCACATCGAGCACCTCGAGCTCGTAGCCCGGGCCGACGATCGTTCCCCTGTCGGCGACCTGTCCACCCGACTCCGCGTAGAGAGCCGTCTCGGCCAGGATGACCTCGGCGATCTGCCCCTCGGAGGCCCGGCCGGTGGCCACGCCGTCGACCAGCACGCCGAGCACTCGGCTCTCGGTCTCCAGATCGGTGTACCCCGTGAACACCGTCTCGCCGAGCGCGCGGAAGTCGCGGTACACGCTCAGGTCGGCGATCGCGCGCTTGCGTGAACGCGCGTCGGCCTTGGCGCGCTGCTTCTGCTCCTGCATCAGGCTGTCGAAGCCGGCGCGGTCGACGCCGAGTCCGGCCTCCTCCGCGATCTCGAGCGTGAGGTCGATCGGGAACCCGTAGGTGTCGTGCAGCAGGAACGCCTGCTCGCCTCCCAGGGTCGCGCCCCCGGACGCCTTCGTCTTCGCCACAGCAGTGTCGAGGATCGTGGAACCCGCCGTCAGCGTGCGCAGGAAGGTCTCCTCCTCGGCGAACGCGTAGGACGACAGCCGCTGCCAGTCGGTCTCGACGACCGGATAGGCCTCCTTCATGGCATCGCGCGACGCCTCGAACAGGGCCGGGAAGGTCGCCTCCTCCACGCCCAGCAGACGCATCGCGCGAACGCTGCGGCGCATCAGGCGACGCAGGATGTATCCGCGCCCCTCGTTCGACGGCGTCACGCCGTCCGAGAGCAGCATCAGGGAGGACCGCACGTGGTCGGCGATGATGCGGAAGCGCACGTCATCCTGCGCGTCGGCGCCGTACCGGCGGCCCGAGATCTCGGAGGCGCGGTCGAGGACCGGGCGCACCTGGTCGGTCTCGTACATGTTCTCGACGCCCTGCTTCAGGAATGCGACGCGCTCGAGACCCATGCCGGTGTCGATGTTCTTCGCGGGCAGCTCCCCCACGATGTCGAACTCGGTCTTCGACCGCACGTTCTCGATCGCGTTCTGCATGAACACGAGGTTCCAGATCTCGAGGAACCGGCTGTCGTCGACGGCGGGGCCGCCGTCTCGGCCGTACGCAGGCCCGCGGTCGAAGTAGATCTCGGAGCACGGGCCGGCGGGGCCCGGCTGACCGGTCGTCCAGAAGTTGTCCTCACGGCCGAGTCGCTGGATCCGCTCGGCGGGCAGACCGGCGACCTTCTGCCACAGCTCGGCCGCCTCGTCGTCGGTCTCGTACACCGTGACCCAGAGGTCCTTCTCGGCGAAGCCCAGGCCGCCGTCCGCCTCCGAGGAGGTGAGGAGCTCCCAGGCGTACGAGATGGCGCCTTCCTTGAAGTAGTCGCCGAACGACCAGTTGCCCAGCATCTGGAAGAACGTGCCGTGGCGGGCGGTCTTGCCCACCTCCTCGATGTCGTTCGTGCGGATGCACTTCTGCACGTCCGCCGCGCGCGGGTACGGCGCGGGCACCACCCCGGTCAGGTACGGGATGAACGGCACCATGCCGGCGATCGTGAACAGGATCGACGGGTCATCGCTGACCAGGGACGCCGACGGCACGATGGTGTGGTCGTTCTTCTCGAAGTAGTCGAGGTAGCGCTGCGCGATGTCCGCGGTCTTCATATGGGGTGCTTCGTCCTTGACTGATGGGGGCCGGCGCATCCGGAGGCGGACGCGCGACGGTGCATGCGGGAGCGGCCGCCTCGGGTGGCGGCCGGAGACGGGGAACGGTCAGAGAGCGGGGGTGTCGCCTGAGGGCGAGCGGCGGGCCTCCTCGAGGCGGTACGCCTCGCCGATGCGATCGACGAACTCGTCGATGCGCGCGTCGATGTCGGCGAGCACCTCGGCGCCCCGCGGGTCCTTGTTGAGGAAGTGTGCCGCGACGAATCCGCCGACGATGCCGAGCAGGAACCACAGCGCGTTCTTCATGTCACCCATCCTCCGGTCCGGGGCCGCGCGTCGCGGCGTCGTTCCATCGTAGACGCCCGAGGCCGGCGCGGAGGGCGGGGACAGGGGCACGTACGACGGAGGGCACCGAGGCCGAAGCCCCGATGCCCTCCGAGCACTGCTGTGCGCGTGCGCGCGGCTCAGCGAGCCGCGTAGTACTCGACGACGAGCTGCACGTCACACGTGACGGGCACCTCGGCGCGCTTCGGGCGACGCACGAGCTTCGCCTGCAGCTTGTCGAGCTCGACCTCGAGGTAGCCCGGAACGGGCGGCAGCACCTCGGCGTGACCGCCGAGAGCCGCGACCTGGAAGGGCTCGAGGCCCTCGCTCTTGGCCTTGACCTCGATGGTCTGGCCCGGCTTCACGCGGAACGACGGGCGGTCGACGATCTTGCCGTCGACGAGGATGTGGCGGTGCACCACGAACTGACGCGCCTGCGCGGTCGTGCGGGCGAAGCCCGAGCGCAGCACCAGGGCGTCGAGACGCATCTCGAGCAGCTCGACGAGGTTCTCACCCGTCAGGCCCTCGGTACGGCGCGCCTCGTTGAACGCGATGCGCAGCTGCTTCTCGCGGATGCCGTACTGCTCGCGCAGACGCTGCTTCTCACGCAGACGGACGGCGTAGTCGCTGTCAGCCTTGCGCTTGGTGCGGCCGTGCTGGCCGGGGCCGTAGGGACGCTTCTCGAGGTAGCGCGCGGCCTTCGGGGTGAGCGCGATGCCCAGGGCACGCGACAGGCGGACCTTGCGGCGGTCCTGCGACTTGGTAGTCATGTTTTCCTTTCACGAGGCCGCGACTGTCGCGGCGCTCGGACGTACATTCCGTCTTCATCCGGTTCAGGCGTACGTCTACCCACCTGAGGGATCATGCGAAGAGGGATGTGCCCGGATTTCGAGCCGATCAAGCCTATCAGATCGAGCTGCGCCGACTGGCCGGTCGGGTGTCAGTACCGGATGGCGTCGATCGGCCGCACGCGCACGGCCACGAGCGCGGGCAGAAGTCCCGCGAGCGCCCCGACGAACGCGGACACGGCCAGCCCGATCACCGCTGCGGACATCGGGAACGGCGGCGGGTCCTGCAGGCCCCCGAACATGGTGTCCGCGACCAGGGGCATGCGCAGGATGAGGATGGCCAGCACGATCCCCGCGCCGCCGGCCAGCACGGTCGCGACGACGCTCTCGAGCATGACGGCGAAGAAGATGCGCGTGCCGGTGGCGCCGAAGCTGCGGCGCACGCCGATCTCGCGAATGCGGTGGCGCACCGTCACCAGCGTGATGTTGAGGAGGCTCAACGCCCCCAACGCGAGGACGAGCACCGCGATCCCGCCGAGCACGAGGAACATGGGTCCGAACGGGTCGTACCCCTGCTGCTGCTGGAACTCGTAGTCGGTGCGGCCCGTGCTCACCTCGAACCCGCTCGGCAGGCTCGCCTCGAGCGAGGCGCGCATGGCCTCCATCAGCTCGTCCGCGCCGGCGACGGGGATCCACGCCTCTCGGCTCGCGTTCGCGGCCAGCGGCTCCCCGACGAGCGCCAGCGCGTCGTCGTACACCATGTACCCGCTGTAGTACGTCGGATCCTGATTGCCCGACGTGACCCCGACGATGACGGCCTGCGCGTCCACGGGCGCGGTGGGCGTGCCCTCGGGCGTGTATGTCGTCAGCCTCAGGGTCACGGTCGGGTGCGTCTCCATCGGCGGCGCCCCGAGGTCGCGCCACCAGTTCTCGCTGACGATGACAGCGGGCACGAGGCGCGCCGCATCGGTGTCCGAGAACCAGCGCCCCTGCACCATCGGCACGCGGTGCATGACGCCGTAGTCCGGGTCGGTCGCCTGAAACCCCGCGAACCGGCCATGCGCCAGTTCGGCATCGAGCCACGATGTCCGCGCGGTCCATTCGACGCCGAAGCGCTCGGCCGTGCGTGCGAACGCGGCATCGATCAGCTCGGAGTCCGCGGGGGACCCGCTACCCGCCGATGCCGCGCCCGCAGGGCCTGAACTCGCGGAGTCGGAACCCGTCCCGAAGGCCGAGAAGGTCGCGAGCGCCGGGCGTCCACCGCCGCGCTCCATCTGCTCCTCGAAGCCCTGGGACAGCATCTGGCCGAGAGCGACCACGCCCGTGAAGGCGGCCACCGACACGGCCACGACGATGAGGCTGAGCAGCACACGCAAGCGGTGGACGCGCAGCTCCTGCCAGGCCTCCGCGACGGCGCCCGCAGTTGACGCGACGACGCTCACGCGGCCGTCCCCTGGCGCACGCCGTCGAGCACCGGCTGCGCCTCGTGCAGCGTGCCGTCCGCGAGCCGGTACACGCGCTGTGCGCGGGCCGCGACATGCGGGTCGTGCGTGATCGTGATCAAGGCGGCGCCCGACTGCGCGGCGATCTGGTCGAGCAGCTCCATGATCGTCCCCCCGGTCTCGACGTCCAGGGCACCGGTGGGCTCGTCCGCCAGGATCAGGCGGGGCGAGCGCACGAGCGCCCGCGCGATCGCCACGCGCTGCTGCTCACCGCCCGAGAGGCGCTCCGGCATCTGCTGCGCTCGCGCGCCCAGACCCACCCGCTCGAGCATCGCCGTCGCCAGCGCACGGCGCCGCCAGAAGGACTGCCCGCCGTCGTACAGCAGCGGCATCTCGACGTTCTCCAGTGCGGTGCGCCGCGGCAGCAGGTTGAACTGCTGGAACACGAACCCCACCCTGCGACCGCGCGTGCGGTCGCGACGCGAGGCACTCATCCGCGCCACCGGCATCCCGTCGAAGTCCAGCTCGCCGGAGGTCGGCGCGTCCAGCAGGCCCAGGATGTTCAGCAGCGTGCTCTTGCCGCTGCCGGAGCGTCCCATGATGCTGACGTGGTCGCCGACCTCGACGTCGAGGTCGACGCCGCGGAGGATGTGCAGCGGCGCCGCGTCAGGCAGCTCGACCGTGCGAGTGATGCCCCTCGCGCTCAGGATCGGCGCGCTCACCCCTCCGCCCCCGCCGCGTCCGCGCCCTCGTCGAGGTCCTCCGCAGGCACGAACTCGAAGACAGACTCGCCCTCCTGGAGCCCCTCACGCACCTCGACGCGCGCCCCGTCGTTGATGCCGAGCACCACCTCGCGTTCCTGGGGCTTCCCCGTCTCGTCCGGCACATACACGACGCCCGACTCCGCGTTGCCCAGCACGGCGGTCATCGGCAGCGCGATCACGTCCGCCGCGACGCCGCCGGCCAAGGTGATCGTCGCGCTGAGTCCGGGAAAGACGCGTACGCCCTCCGGCACGGGGCAGCGCACCACCGTGGTCGGATCCGGGGCCGCGCCCGGGCTCTCCAGCGTCGGCAGCGACGTCTCGAGGACCAGCCCGGTGCACGTGAACGGCGCGGGGCCGCCCGCGATCTCGATGCGCGCCTCCGTCGGCTCGGTCGTGAGGCGATAGCGGTCCTCCGGCGCGATCGCCCCCTGGATCCGGAATGTCGTCGGCGCGATCGCGCCCACGACGTCGCCCGCCGCCAGCGCCTGACCGCTCGCGAGCGAGAGGTCCGAGAGCACCCCCGCTTGGGGCGCGATGACCTCGCTCCACAGGTCGCGCATCGTGCCGTCGTCATCCGGGATCTGCTCCCGCACGCTCGCGACGATGGCCCCTGCTGTGACAGCCGCACCCTCGCCGAAGAACACATCGACGACGGTCCCGGACTTGTAGGCCTTCAGCTCGACCGCCGGATCGTTCGACACGGTCGCCGGCAGCTCGAGATCGTTCGTGATGGTGCCGCGCTCCGCCGTGATCTGCGGCTCGCTCAGCGCGCCGGTCGGCACGGCCCCGGCGCCGGCGCCCGGGACGTCCTCGCGGTCGGGGAAGAAGGCGATCTTGGCGAGGGCGGCTGCGGCCACCGCGCCGATGACAAGCCAGCAGGCGGGCAGGATCCAGCGGCGGAACACGGCCATGGCGGACCTCGGTTCGGAGGGCTCCGCGCGGGGACGGGATGCGGAGCGCGACGGGAAGGGAACACGCTCACCCTCCCGAAGGCGCCGACGTCTCGTCAAGGCTGCGGGCGCGAATCCGGGGATCCCCTGAGGCGAGTCAGGGTGCACCCGCGCGCACCGCTGGGGTCGACCCTCAGCCGCCGAGGATGCGTCTGAGCCGTTCGAGGCGCGCACCGATCTCGCGCTCGACACCGTGCGGCTTCGGCTCGTAGTAGCGGCGACCGCGCAGCTCGTCGGGGAGATACTGCTGCGCCACGACCCCGAGATCGTGATCGTGCGGGTACACGTAGCCCTTGCCGTGGCCGAGGCGCTTCGCGCCCGCGTAGTGCGCGTCGCGCAGGTGCTTCGGCACCGTTCCCATGCGGCCGGCCTTCACATCCGCGATCGCGGCGTTGATCGCGTTGTAGGCGGCGTTCGACTTCGCCGCGGTCGCCAGGTACGCGGTGGCCTCCGCGAGCGGGATGCGCCCTTCGGGCATGCCGATGAACGCAACGGCGTCGGCCGCGGCGACCGCGATCTGGAGCGCCTGCGGGTCGGCGAGGCCGATGTCCTCGGAGGCCGAGATCACGAGGCGGCGAGCGATGAAGCGCGGATCCTCCCCCGCCTCGATCATGCGCGCGAGGTAGTGCATGGCGGCGTCCACGTCGGATCCCCTGATCGACTTGATGAACGCGCTGATCACGTCGTAGTGCTCGTCGCCCTGGCGGTCATAGCGCAGCAGCGCCCGGTCGACGGCTTGAGCGACATGCGCGGCCGTGACGGTGGGGGTCGCGCCGCCCTCACGCGTCGGGGGCGCCTCGGACGCGGCGACCCCCGCGCTGGCCTCCAACGCCGTCAGCGCCCGTCGGGCATCGCCGGACGCGAGACGGATGAGCGCCGCGCGGGCCTCGGGCTCGAGCGCGACCTCTCCCCCGAGGCCACGGGGGTCGGTCACCGCGCGGTCGACGAGCACGCCGAGGTCGTCGTCGGTCAGAGGCTGCAGCGTCAGCAGCAGCGACCGCGACAGCAGCGGCGAGATGACGGAGAACGACGGGTTCTCCGTCGTGGCCGCGATCAGGATGACCCAGCCGTTCTCGACGCCCGGCAGCAGGGCATCCTGCTGCGCCTTCGTGAACCGGTGGATCTCGTCGAGGAACAGGATGGTCGACTGCCCATACAGGTCGCGCTGGTTCAGCGCCTCCTGCATGACCTCGCGCACGTCCTTCACGCCCGCGGTGATGGCGGACAGCTCGACGAACCGCCGTCCGGACGAGCGGGCGATGGCCTGTGCGAGCGTCGTCTTGCCCGTGCCCGGCGGACCCCACAGGATGACGGACACCGTGCCCGGTGCCTGTGCCTCGGGATCCGCCAGCGCGACGATCGGCGATCCGGGCCGCAGCAGGTGCGCCTGTCCCGCCACCTCGTCGAGCGCAGTGGGGCGCATGCGCACGGCCAGCGGTGTGAGGCCGCGGCCGCCGCCCATCAGGGAGCCGCTCGCCGAGTTCATCAGACCAGCGTATTGCGCCCATCCGACATGGCGGCGGGCGGTGTCGATTTCGACGGGCGCGCCGCGTCTGCGTAGGCTCGTTCCCGCTCAGGAGGGGCGGCCGGAGGACCGGTGTCGCCGATCGTCGAGAGGAGCCCATCCATGGCCGCAGGAGGCAAGGCGTCCGGGCGGGATCGCGCCGCGCGCGAGGCCCGAGAGCGGGCGCGCCTGTACGAGGCACGCCGCCGGCACCACCTCGCGCAGGGCCGCCGCCGGCGCCGCGACAACATCGTCGCCACGAGCGTCGCCGCGCTCGTGGTCGCCGCGGCAGTGGGCGGGCAGGCCCTGTACTACTCGGTGGGCCCGGGCGCCGTCGCGACCCCTTCGCCGACCGAGACGCCCGCCGTCACACAGACGCCCGCGCCCATCGACACGCCGCTCCCGACTGCGAGTCCGTCCGACACGCCCGCGCCCACCGCGACGCCCGGGGACTGAGCGCCGAGTCGCGCGTTCGACGGCGTACTAGGCTGGGGCGCGTCCTGTCCCCTCCCGCGGTCACCGCGCAAGGAGCCTCCCGTGACGAGCCCCGATCACACCCCTGCTGAAGACACGATCCCCGACGGCGCCGACGCCGCCGAGACCGTGCCCGAGACCGCCGTGGCGGAGACCGTCGCGCCGTCCGCTGACGACGCCGCGACCGACGCTGCTCCCACCGACGGAGGCGCTGCCGACGCCGCCGCGGGAGCCGGCGACGCCCCCGCGACCGCCGACGCCGACGCGGCCGACACCGTGACGGACGACGCCGTGACTGACGACGCCGCGACCGCTGACGCCGCGACCGCTGAGTCCGCGCAGTCGGCGCAGGACGTCGCGCCGGAAGCCAGCGCCGCCGCGACGACCGAGTGGGGTCGCGTCGACGAGGCGGGGGTCGTGTCGGTGCGCGAGGGCGACGAGTGGCGCGTGGTCGGCGAGTACCCCGACGGCACGCCGGCGGAGGCGCTGGCGTACTACGAGCGCAAGTTCGACGACCTCGCCCTGCGGGTGCGCACGCTCGCTCAGCGACGCCTGCGCGGCGGCGCCTCCGCCGCCGACCTGCGCGGACAGGCCCGCAAGCTGCGCGAGGAGGTGGTGGGTGCCGCGGTGGTCGGCGATCTCGCCGGTCTCACCGACCTGCTCGATGCCCTCACCGCCTCGCTCGCCGAGGCCAGCGCCGAGGAGGCCGCTGCGCACCGCGCCGCTGTCGACGAAGCGGTCGCGCAGCGCACCGCCATCGTCGAGCGCGTCGAGGCACTCGCCGCGCGCGATCCGAAGTCGATCCAGTGGAAGCAGGCGACCGCGGAGCTCAACGCCGCGTTCGAGGAGTGGCAGCAGCACCAGCAGAGCGCGCCGCGACTTCCCAAGGCCACCGGGCAGGCGCTCTGGAAGCGCTTCCGCGACGCGCGCTCCACCGTCGAGCGTCACCGCCGGGCGTTCTTCGCCGAGCTCGACGAGACGCACAAGGCCGCGCGCGACCGGAAGACCCGCATCCTGGAGCGCGCCGAGGCTCTCGCGTCCAAGGGCGAGGACGGCATCCCCGCCTACCGGGCGCTGCTCGACGAGTGGAAGGCCGCCGGCCGCGCCGGTCGCAAGGCCGACGACGCGCTCTGGGCACGGTTCAAGGCCGCGGGCGACGCGCTCTACTCGGCGCGGGCCGAGCGCGATGCGGCCGAGCAGGCCGAGTCGGCCCCGCGCATCGAGGCCCGCAAGGCGCTGCTCGAAGAGGCGAAGGCCGTTGCCGACACCGCGGACCTCGTCAAGGCGCGCAAGCTGCTGACCGGCATCCAGCGTCGATGGGACGAGGTCGGCCGCATCTTCCCCCGCGACGTCGAGCGGGGTCTCGACGACCAGATGCGCCGGATCGAGAACGACCTGCGCGCGCGAGAGGACGTCGACTGGAAGCGCAACAACCCCGAGACCAAGGCACGCGCGAACGACGCGACGCGCCAGCTCGAGGAGGCGATCGAGAAGCTCGAGAAGGAGCTCGCCGACGCGCAGGCCAAGGGCGACACGAAGGCCGCCTCCGAGGCGCGCGAGGCTCTGGACGCTCGCCGTGCCTGGCTGAAGGCCATCGGCGGCTGACGCCTCGCCGCCGGACACCCGGGGCGCGCGGAACGGTTATCCACACCGGGACGCGCGCCCCTCGTCGTTACGGCACACTGCCGGCATGGCACTCGTGCAGTTCCCCCATCACGGTCTGTCCCCCGCGGAGCTCTCGGCGGCGCGGCTCGATGGCGAGCTGTGCGCCGTGGGCGATGGGTACGCGCCGGCGGATGCGCTCGAGACACCCGCTCTGCGCGCGGCGACCCTGCTGCCCCTGCTCGGCGTGAACCTGGTCGCGATCGGCATGAGTGCGGCCTGGGTGCACGGCGCGATCGGCGTTCCGCCGCAGGTGCACCACGTGCAGCGCGGCGCGCGCGGCGTGACGCGGCCGGTCGACCGCCGGATGCGATTCCGCGACACCCCGCTCGACGATGCCGACGTCGTGGTGCTGGGCGGCGCCCGCATCTCGAGCCCCGCGCGCACGCTGGTCGACCTGACGCGCGATCCATCCGACCCTGCGACCGGCGACGCGGCGGAGCGCCTCGCGACCGCGCCCCTGATCGCGGAGGCGCTCGCGTGGCTCGTCGCCCACCGCCGGATGCCGGGGCGGCAGCCCGCCATGGCGCACCTCGCGCGGCTCGACCGGCAGCTCGCCGCCCGTGCCGAGGCGCGTCAGGACGAGGTCACGCGGTAGACGTCGTAGACGGCGTCGATACGGCGCACGGCGTTCAATACGCGGTCGAGGTGCACGGCGTCGCCCATCTCGAACACGAATCGACTGATCGCCAGACGCTCCTTGGTGGTCGACACGGTGGCCGACAGGATGTTCACGTGGTGCTCCGTGAGCACACGTGTCACGTCCGACAGCAGCCCGGAGCGATCCAGGGCCTCGACCTGGATCTGCACCAGGAACACGCTCTTGGTCGTCGGCGCCCACGAGACGTCGATCATCCGGCCGGGATCGCCCTTCAGGGATGCGACGTTGGTGCAGTCCGTCCGGTGCACCGAGACGCCGCTGCCACGCGTGATGAAGCCCACGATCTCGTCGCCGGGCACGGGGGTGCAGCACTTCGCGAGCTTGACCAGGATGTCATCGGCGCCGCGCACCAGCACGCCCGAGTCGCCGCCGCGCGGCCTCCGCTGGCTCACCGTCGGGGGCAGCTCGATCTGCCCCGTCGTGGTGTCCTCGCCGGCCTGGATGAGCGCGGTGACCTTCTCGAGCACCGACTGCGTCGAGACGTGCCCCTCGCCCACGGCGGCATACAGCGCCGACACGTCCTCGTAGTGCATGAGGTCGGCGACCTCCTGCAGCGAGTCCTTCAGCCGCTGCAGCGGCAGGTGATGGCGGCGCATGGCCCGAGCGATCGCGTCCTTGCCCTGCTCGATCGCCTCGTCGCGACGCTCCTTGGTGAACCAACCGCGGATCTTGTTGCGGGCGCGGGTGCTCTTGACGAACGTGAGCCAGTCCTGGCTGGGGCTGGCATCCGGATTCTTCGACGTGAACACCTCGACCACGTCGCCCGAGTTGAGGGTCGACTCCAAGGGCACCAGCCGGCCGTTCACCTTGGCCCCCATCGTGCGGTGGCCGATCTCGGTGTGCACGGCATACGCGAAGTCGACGGGAGTGGCACCCGCCGGGAGGCCGATGACCTTCCCCTTCGGCGTGAAGACGTAGACGTCCTTCGCGCCGATCTCGAAGCGCAGCGAGTCGAGGAACTCCCCGGGGTCCTTGGTCTCGGACTCCCAGTCCGAGATGCGCGCGAGCCACGCCATGTCGGTGTCGAGCGACTTCTGGTCGGGCTTGCCCCCGGCCATCCGCTCCTTGTACTTCCAGTGGGCCGCGACGCCGAACTCCGCCTGCTGGTGCATCTCCTGCGTGCGGATCTGGATCTCGACCGTGCGGCCGCCCGGTCCGATGACCGTGGTGTGCAGCGAGCGATACAGGTTGAACTTCGGGGTGGCGATGTAGTCCTTGAACCGGCCCGGGAGCGGACGCCAGCGGGCGTGGATCGAGCCGAGCACGGCATAGCAGTCGCGCACCGTGGCCACGATCACGCGAATGCCGATCAGGTCGTAGATGTCGTCGAACTCGCGTCCGCGCACGACCATCTTCTGGTAGACGGAGTACAGCTGCTTGGGCCGGCCCACCACGGTGCCCCGGATGCGCAGCTCGTGCAGATCACGACTCACGTCGTCGATCACGTTCTGCACGTACTGCTCGCGCTGCGGCGTGCGCTGCTTCACGAGGCTGTCGATCTCGTTGTAGATCTTCGGGTGCAGCACGGCGAACGAGAGATCCTCGAGCTCCGACTTGATGGTCTGGATGCCGAGCCGGTGCGCGAGCGGCGCATAGATCTCGAGTGTCTCGGTGGCCTTCTTCTTCGCCTTCTCGGGCGGCACGAAGCCCCAGGTCCGGGCGTTGTGCAGGCGGTCGGCCAGCTTGATGACGAGCACCCGGATGTCCTTCGACATCGCGACGATCATCTTGCGAACGGTCTCGGCCTGGGCGCTCTCGCCGTACTTGACCTTGTCGAGCTTGGTGACGCCGTCCACGAGCAGCGCGACCTCGTCGCCGAACTCGGCCTGCAGCTCGTCGAGAGGGTAGCCCGTGTCCTCGACCGTATCGTGCAGCAGCGCGGCCGCGATCGCGCGCGGCCCCAGTCCGAGCTCGGCCAGGATCTGCGCCACGGCGAGCGGATGCGTGATGTACGGCTCGCCGCTCTGACGCTTCTGACCGCGGTGCTTCTCGGCGGCCACGGCGTATGCCCGCTCGATGATGGCCATGTCGCCGCGCGGGTGGTTCGCGCGGACCGTCGTGATGAGCCGCGTGAGATCGGCGTGCCGAGGGGCGCGCGAGAAGATGCGCGGCACGAGACGGCGCAGGCTCGGCGCCTGGGTCGTCGCCGAATCAGCCATGCCTCGCCCCCTCCCGCGTTCGCCGGGCTTCCATGCGGATTCGCTCATCCTACGCCCGGCCGGCGGACCGTCAGCCCGCACGTGCGGTCAGCACGCGCTCGTCGGACTGGCGGATCGCCGGCTCGCCCTCGCGGAACAGCGAATACAGGGGCGCGGCGACGAACAGCGTGGAGTACGTCGCGACGATGATGCCGACGAAGATCGACAGCGAGATGTCCGACAGCGTCTCGGCGCCGAGCCAGAGCGAGCCGATGAACAGGATGGCGGCCACGGGCAGCGCCGCCACGACCGACGTGTTGATCGAGCGGATGAGCGTCTGGTTCACCGCCAGGTTCACCGACTCTCCGAACGTGCGACCGGACGCATCCACGTCCTCCGACGTGTTCTCTCGGATCTTGTCGAAGACGACGGTCGTGTCGTACAGCGAGTACGCCAGGATCGTCAGGAAGCCGATCACGGCGGCGGGCGAGATCTCGAAACCGCACAGCGAGTAGATGCCGATCGTCACGATCAGCACGTCGAGCAGGCCGACGATCGCGGCGGCGGACATCTTCCACGTGCGGAAGTAGATCGCCAGGATCAGGAAGGTCAGGGCGAGGAAGATCGCCAGGCCCCACAGCGACTGACGCGTGACGTCCTGGCCCCAGGTCGGGCCGATGAACGACGCGGTGACCTCGGTGGCGTCGACCTCGTATGCCGCGGCCAGCGCGTCCGTCACGCTGTGCGTCTCGGCGTCGGTGAGCTGCGACGTCTGCACCCGGATGTCCCGATTGCTGACCGTCGTCACCTTGGTGGTCGTGCCGGGGACGGCCTCCTCGACGGCCTCGGTCGCACGGGACTGATCGGTCGACGCGGGCGCCGAGACGAGGAACTGCGAGCCGCCCGTGAACTCGACCGAGAACTCGACGCCGCGCAGGAACGGCGCGATCGCCGAGAGCACGACCAGCACGATCGCGACGATGAACCACGTGCGGCGCCGACCCACGAACGGGAAGGACGCCTTCCCCGTGTAGAGGTCGTTGCCGAAATCGGTCATGGAGCGCATCAGGCGTTCTCCTCCTCGGCGCCCGCGGCACGCGAGCCGTGGGCGGTCTGCGACGCGAGCTCGGCGGCTTTGCGCTCGGCGATGGTCTGTCGGCGCTCGGCCTCTCCGCGCGAGCGCTTCGCGCGCGGTCCCGTGACGACCGGCGAGCGGAACGTGGCACGGCCGCGGTACACGGCGCCGAGCGCGGCGGGGTCCAGTCCGGACAGCGGGTGACCGCCGCCGAAGAAGGGCGTGCGGACGAGGAGCTGCATCACCGGGTGGGTGAACATCACGAAGATCAGCACGTCGAGCACCGTGGTGAGACCCAGCGTGAACGCGAAGCCCTTGACCGTCGCGTCGGCGAGGATGTACAGCACGACGGCGGCGAGCACGTTGATGGACTTCGAGATGTAGATCGTGCGCTTGGCGCGCGCCCAGCCGTCCTCGACGGCGACCGTGATGCCCTTCCCGTCGCGCAGCTCGTCGCGGATGCGCTCGAAGTACACGATGAAGGAGTCGGCGGTGAAGCCGATCGTCACGATCAGGCCGGCCACGCCCGCGAGCGAGAGGCGGTAGCCCAGGCGCCACGACAGCAGGCACAGCAGGATGTACGTGAGCACCGCCATCACGATCAGCGACGCGATGATCACGAAGCCGAGCGCGCGGTAGCTCACGAGCACCACGAAGAGACCCACCAGGACGAGTCCGATGAGGCCGGCGATCAGACCGCTCTGCAGCTGCTGGGAACCCAGAGTCGCCGAGATGGTGTCGGAGCTGACGACCTCGAAGCTCAGCGGCAGGGCGCCGAACTTCAGCTGGTCGGCGAGCGTCTTCGACGTCTCCTGGTCGATGCCGCCGCCCGAGATGCTGGGGCGACCGTCGGTGATCACGGCGTTCATCGACGGCGCCGAGATGATCGAACCGTCCAGCACGAACGCGAACTGGTTCAGCGGCGCCTGCTGGCCGTAGAGGCGCTGGCTGATCTCGCCGAACGTGCGCGCGCCCTCCTGGTCGAACGCGAGCTGCACGTTCCACTGACCGTTCTGCGGATCCATGCCGTTGGTGGCGTCGTCGATCGACGAGCCGTCCATCTCCACGGGGCCCAGGATGTACTTCTGGCTGCCCGTCGTGTCGCACGTGATCAGCGGCTGGTCTCCCGGCGCCGACGACGGGTCGTTGGCCGGGTCGTCACAGCTGTACGCGAGGAACTCGGCCCAGAGCTTCTCGCTCACCCACGCCGGGTCGGAGCCGTTCGAGGGCTCCGCGGTCGGCGTCGCGGCGAGCGAGGGCCCGGGCGTGGGGTACGGCGTCTCGTTGCCGTCCTCGCCGACGAACGTGTTGGTCGGACCCGCCGAGTAGATGACAGCGCGCAGCTCGAGCTGGGCGCTGGCCTGGATGCGCTCGCGGGTCTGCTCGTCGGCGTTGCCCGGGATCTGCACGACGATGTTCTGCGATCCCTGCGTCGAGATCTCCGATTCGCCCACGCCTGACGCGTCGACGCGCTGGCGGATGATCGCGACCGCCTGCGCGAGCTGCTCGCTCGAGGGCTCGGCGTCTTCGGTCTGGGCCTCGAGCACGATCTGCGTGCCGCCCTGGAGGTCGAGCGCCAGCTCAGGAACCCAGGTGCCGCCCTTGAGCACGTGAGCGCCGAGCGCATTGGCGCCGAACAGCACGGCGGTGATGACCAGGAGGCCGGTCAGGACGCGCCAGGCCCGGCGCGCAGGAGTGGATGTCGCCACGAACGTCAGCTTTCGATGCGGGGAACCAGCGTGTGAGCCTGGGCTCAGTCCTTCTTGCCGTCGTCCTTGCGGTCGCCGAAGTCGAGGTCGGGCAGCTTGTACTCCGGGATCTCGTCGGAGGCCGCGGGCGCCGGAGCCGCATCGGCCGGACCCTCGTCCAGCGCACTGTCGCGGGGCGCCTCCTCGGCCTCGGCGGCGTCCTGCTGCTCCTCAGCGGCAGCGGCGTCGTCCTCGGGCGCGAGGTCGATGGCCTGCGTGTGCATCTCGATGACCACACCCGGCGCGATCTCGACCTTGGCGGGCTTCGACAGGTCCTCGCTGTCGAACTCGACGAGCGACCCGTACAGGCCCGAGCGCGACATGACACGGGCACCGGGGACCATCAGCTCGGCCTTGCGGGCCTGCTCCTCGCGCATCTTCTGCTGGCGGCGCCGCGAGCTGAAGAACATCCAGACGAGCATCACGACGACGACGAGAAGAAGAAGCAGGTTGGGATCCATGGGGCGGGAGAGCCTTTCGCGAGGGCGCACGCGCCGTCATCGGCGCGACAGGGAGGGGATTCGGCGGATGATGCCAGACCTGCAGCGATTATAGGTCATCGAGGTTCAGCGCCCCGTCAGCGTGCGGCACGCCGAGGTGCGCATACGCCTCCGGCATGGCCACACGCCCCCGCGGCGTGCGCCCCATGAACCCGATGCGCACGAGATAGGGCTCGACGACGCTCTCGACCGTGTCGGGCTCTTCACCGACTGCGACCGCGAGCGTCGAGAGACCGACCGGGCCGCCTCGGAAGCGGCGCACCAGCGCCTCGAGCACGGCGCGGTCGAGCCGGTCGAGGCCGATCTCGTCCACGTCGTACAGGTCCAGCGCCGCACGCACCTCGTGGAGGTCGGCCGCTCCCCCGCCCGCATGCACGAGCGCGTAGTCGCGCACTCGGCGCAGCAGGCGATTCGCGATCCGGGGCGTGCCCCGCGACCGACGCGCGATCTCCCGACGCTGGTCGGGACCGAGCTCGACGCCGAGGACGGAGGCGGAGCGGCCGATCACCCGCTCGAGCTCGTGCGGCTCGTAGTACTCCAGGTGCGCCGTGAAGCCGAAGCGATCCCGCAGCGGATTGGGCAGCATGCCCGAGCGGGTCGTCGCCCCCACCAGCGTGAAGGGCGCGAGGTCCAGCGGGATGCTCGTGGCCCCCGCGCCCTTTCCGACCATGATGTCGATGCGGAAGTCCTCCATCGCGAGGTAGAGCATCTCCTCGGCCGAGCGGGCCATGCGATGGATCTCGTCGATGAACAGCACCTCGCCCGGGGTGAGGCTCGACAGCAGCGCGGCCAGGTCGCCGGCATGCTGGATGGCCGGGCCGCTCGACAGCCGCAGCGGTCGATCGCTCTCCTGGGCGACGATCATGGCGAGCGTGGTCTTGCCGAGACCGGGCGGACCCGCGAGCAGGATGTGGTCGGCCGGGCGATGCTGGATGCGCGCCGCGTCGAGCAGCAGCTGCAGCTGTCCGCGCACCTTCTGCTGGCCCACGAACTCGGCGAGCGTCGCCGGGCGCAGAGCACCCTCGATCGCGAGCTCGGTCTCGTCGAGGGGCGCGGGCGTCGTGACGTCGTCGTCAGCCACGCGTCGCCCCCTGCGTGGCCGGGCCCAGCAGCGCCAGCGTCAGCCGCAGGAGCGCCTGCACCGATGCGCGATCGGCGTCGGAGGCCGCCTCGGCGGCCTGAGCCACCGCATCCCCCGCCACGCGCTCGGGCCAGCCCAGGCCCGACACCGCCTGCACCACCTGCGCCGCGACATCCGACGCAACGGCGCCCGCAGCCGCGACGGACCGGGGGGCGGGCGGCGCGAGCTTGCCCTGGAGCTGCACGACGATCAGCTTGGCCGTCTTCGGCCCGATGCCCGACACCTTGCGGAAGGGCTTGTCGTCGTCCTCCGCGACAGCGGCCGCGATCCGGTCGACGGTCAGCGCCGACAGCACACCGAGCGCCGACTTGGGGCCGACGCCCGACACCGACAGCATGGCGCCGAACACCTCGAGCTCGTCGCGAGACGCGAAACCGAACAGCGACAGCGAGTCCTCTCGCACGATCAGGCTGGTGTGCAGTGCGAGTGTCTCGCCCTCGCGAGCGGTGCGCGCGACATCCGGCGGCACCGCGACCGACAAGCCCACTCCCCCGACCTCGACGACGACGCTGTCGGCGCCGGCGTGCATCACGGTGCCGCGCAGGGAGGAGATCATTCGCCCAGCCTACGGGCGGATTCGGACCTATGTTCGAGCGACACGCATCCGGCGGGTGCGCTTCTCGGCCTCCGCCCAGGCGCGCTGCGCCGGCGTGAGCGATGTGTCCGCGCCGTGCGCCTGCGCCGACACGCCTCCTCGCCACGCGTGGCAGAGCGCCAGAGCGAGGGCGTCGGCCGCGTCGGCCGGCTGCGGCAGCGCCTCCAGCCGCAGCACGCGCTGGATCATCGTCTGCACCTGCCGCTTGTCGGCGGAGCCGTACCCCGTGACGGCCGCCTTGACCTCGCTCGGCGTATGCGTGGCCGCCGGGATCCCGCGTTCGGCCGCCAGCATGAGCGCCACGCCGCTGGCCTGCGCGGTGCCCGTCACCGAGTGGAGGTTGTGCTGTGCGAACACGCGCTCCACGGCCACGACGTCGGGAGCGTGGGCGTCGAGCACCGCACGGATGCCGGCCGCGATCGCCGCGAGCCGCTCGGCGATCGGCATGTCGGGCGTCGAGCGCACCACGCCGACGTGCACGAGGGAAGCCGTGCGGTCGCGCGCCACATCGACGACCCCCACACCGCACCGGGTGAGGCCGGGATCGATTCCGAGGACGCGCAGGGAGCTCACCCTGCCAGCGTAGGCGCGCCGGGCGTCCCGGCCCATGAACGCCGCGGCGGTGCGGGCGCCGTCCACGCGTGCCCCGCACGATGCAGGCTGCGGCGGGCGGCCACGGCCGGTCACGCCCGACACACCGAGCGACGCGCCAGGTGACGCTTCGTGTTCCCGGGTGTTCCTGGGCGTGCGGAGGGAACCCGCCGAACGCGTGCCGCCCCACCCGGTTGAACCGGATGGGGCGGCGAGTCAGTGAGGGGAGCGACCTACTCGTCGTCCTCCTCGAGCTCGGCCTGCACCTCGGGGGTGAGGTCGATGTTCGTGAACACGTTCTGCACGTCGTCGCTGTCCTCCAGCGCGTCGATCAGCTTGAACACCTTGCGCGCAGTCTCGGCGTCGACCGGCACCTTGACGTTGGCGACGAACTCGGCGTCGGCCGACTCGTACTCGATCCCCGCGTCCTGCAGCGCCGTGCGGACGGCGACCATGTCGCTGGCCTCGGTGACGATCTCGAACCCCTGCGGGTGCGGCTCGACCTCGAGCGCACCGGCCTCGAGAGCGGCGAGCATGACGTCGTCCTCGGTCGTGCCCTCCGCGGACGCGACGATGACGCCCTTGCGCTCGAAGTTGAACGACACGCTGCCCGGATCGGCCATGTTGCCGCCGTTGCGCGTCACGGCCGTGCGCACCTCGGCAGCTGCACGGTTCTTGTTGTCGGTCAGACACTCGATGAGCATCGCGACGCCGCCGGGCGCGTAGCACTCGTACATGATCGTCGTGTAGTCGACCGACTCGCCGCCGATGCCCGCTCCGCGCTTGATGGCGCGGTCGATGTTGTCCTTGGGCACCGAGGTCTTCTTGGCCTTGAGCACGGCGTCGAACAGGGTCGGGTTGCCCGCCTGGTCGGGGCCGCCGAGCTTCGCCGCGACCTCGATGTTCTTGATCAGCTTCGCCCACGACTTGGCACGGCGCGCGTCGATGACGGCCTTCTTGTGCTTGGTCGTGGCCCACTTGGAATGCCCGGACATAACTCTCCCGATTCGGTGACGTGACCCGCCGCTGCCGACGCGGCACTCGCGGCGCTGCGCTCGCGGCTGCTGGGCCTCGTGACATTCTACGAGAACGAGCGGCGCGCCGAATCGGGCGCAGCATCCGCGCGCGACGCGCGGTCACTCCCGGATGAACACGGGCGTTCCCAGCGGCAGCTGCTGAAGTGCCTGGATCGCCTCCGCCGACACGCGGATGCAGCCGTTCGAGATGGGGCCGCTGCGGGCGTCGTGATAGTGGAAGGCGGTGACGGCGACCGGCTGTCCGCCGAACCCCGGCAGCGTCGGCGACTGCACCGACAGGTACACGAGCGGGTGACCCCGTGTGTAGGCGAACGACTCCACCACATCGACGAACATCACGAACGCGCGGCCGAGCGGCGTGGGGGTCGCCGACGCGCCCCATCCGAAGTCGTCTGCCACCAACTGCTCGGTCTCGCTCTTTCCATCACGGGTCACGATGCGCACTGTCCGGTCGGAGATGTCGACCTCGACGCGATGCGGGTTGTCGGCGAGAGCCACGTCGGCCGTCCGCATCCATCCCGTCAGCTGCGCCGGATCGCCTTCACCCGGCAGCGCCTGACGCCCGACCAGCAGCACCCGCACCCAGTGATCCTGCTTCTCGATGACCGGGACCACGGTGCCGTCGTACGCCTGCGCGTGCGGCAGCCACGCCACCGGCTCGCCCCGGGGGTCGGCGAACACTGGCGCCCCCGCCTCACGCGGCTGGGCCACGATGCCCTCGGTCGGCGCGAATCGGGCCTCGTCCACGGGGAGATCCGGATGCAGTGAGAAAACATCGACGACCGGCAGCTCACCCTGGTCGTATCGCCGGTCGTTCTCGGGGAACCCGTCGACCGTCGGCGTGGGGGACGGCGATGCGGTGCGCGGGGGCGGCACCGCGGCCGTGGCGCTCGGCGTCGCCTCGAGCGACGGCTGCGACGCGTTCGCCGCGAACACGGCCGCCGCGCCGCCACCGCCGATCAGCAGCACGGCGACGGCACCGATCGCGGCACGCCGCTTCTTTCCCTGCACACCGCCCGCCATGTGCCCATTCCATCACCTGGGGGCCGCGTGCGGCAGGCGGTCGCGGCGGGGGCCGCGCCGGTGGGAGGATCGAGGGATGAAGATCCTCTCGATCCAGTCGGCGGTGGCGTACGGGCACGTCGGCAACTCGGCCGCGGTGTTCCCCCTGCAGCGCATCGGCGTCGAGGTGCTGCCGGTCTACACCGTCAACTTCTCGAACCACACCGGCTATGGCGCGTGGCGCGGCCCGCTGATCGCGCCGGATGACGTGCGCGAGGTGATCACGGGCGTCGAGGAACGCGGCGCCTTCCCCGACATCGACGTGGTGCTGTCGGGCTACCAGGGGGGCGAGGGCATCGCGGAGGTGATCATCGACGCCGTCGCGCGCTTGAAGGCCGCCAACCCGAGCGCCGTCTACTCGTGCGACCCCGTCATGGGCAATGCCAAGTCCGGGTGCTTCGTCGCGCCCGCGATCCCGGTGCTGCTGCGCGACAAGGTCGTCCCCGTGGCCGACATCATCACGCCCAACCAGTTCGAGCTCGGATACCTCACCGGCACCGAGCCGACCGACCTCGCGTCGACGCTCGAGTCGGTCGACCGCGCTCGCGACATGGGACCGCGCACGGTGCTCGTCACGAGCGTCGAGCGACCGGACCGGCCGGAGGGCACGCTCGAGATGCTCGCTGCGGACGACGCGGGCGCCTGGCTCGTGAGCACCCCGCAGCTGCCGTTCAAGGCGAACGGCTCGGGCGATGTCACGGCGGCGCTGTTCACGGCGCACTACCGCCAGACGGGTTCGGCGGCTGAGGCACTGGCGCGCACGGCGTCGAGCGTCTTCGGGCTGCTCGAGCAGACCCTGGCATCGGGCGAGCGCGAGCTGCAGCTGGTGGAGTCCCAGGAGCACTACGCGCACCCCCGCATGGAGTTCGAGACGCGTCAGGTGCGGTAGCGCGCGGCGCGTCGGGTCAGGAGGCCGCGGCGACCTTCGCGAGGAACCGCCGGTGGAACCGCGTCTCTCCGGTGACCTCGGGGTGGAAGGCCGTGCCCATCAGGTTTCCCTGCTCGACCGCGACCACACGCCCATCAGCGAGCGCGGCCAGCGCACGAGCCGACGCGCCCACGTGCTCCACGACGGGCGCGCGGATGAAGGTCGCGTGCACGGGGGGCGCGCCGAGCGCCGGCACGTCGAGCTCGGTCTCGAACGACTCGACCTGCCCGCCGAAGGCGTTGCGACGCACCGTGACGTCCAGACCGCCGAAGGTCTGCTGCCCCTCGATGCCGTCGCCGATGCGGTCCGCGAGCAGGATGAGACCCGCGCAGGTGCCGTACATCGGCATCCCCGAGGCGATGGCCTCGCGGATCGGGGCCCGCAGATCGAAGGCGCGCGCCAGCTTGTCGATCACAGTCGACTCCCCTCCGGGGAGCACGAGCCCGTCGACGGCCGCGAGCTCGGCGGAGCGGCGCACGAGCGTCGCGGACGCCCCCAGGTCATCGAGCACCCGGGCATGCTCCCGCACATCGCCCTGCAGCGCGAGCACGCCGATGCGCGGCCGGGGCATCACCACCCGCGTTCGGCGAGGCGGTGGGGGGCGGGCACGTCCGCGACGTTGATGCCGACCATGGCCTCGCCGAGCCCGCGCGAGACCTCGGCGACGACCCGCGCGTCATCGTGGAACGTCGTCGCCTTGACGATCGCCGAAGCCCGCTTCGCGGGGTCGCCCGACTTGAAGATCCCCGATCCGACGAACACGCCGTCCGCCCCGAGCTGCATCATCATGGCGGCATCGGCGGGCGTCGCCACTCCCCCGGCCGTGAAGAGCACGACCGGCAGTGCGCCCGTCTCCGCCACCTCGGCCACCAGCTCGTACGGCGCCTGCAGGTCCTTGGCTGCCACGTACAGCTCGTCCCTGGTCATCGAGCGCAGCGCGTTGATCTCGGCCGTGATCTTCCGGATGTGCTTGGTGGCCTCCGACACATCGCCGGTGCCGGCCTCTCCCTTGGACCGGATCATCGCCGCGCCCTCGTTGATGCGCCGCAGCGCCTCGCCCAGGTTCGTCGCGCCGCACACGAACGGCACCGTGAACGCGTGCTTGTCGATGTGGTTGACGTAGTCGGCGGGCGACAGCACCTCCGACTCGTCGATGTAGTCGACGCCGAGCTCCTGCAGCACCTGGGCTTCGACGAAGTGACCGATGCGGGCTTTGGCCATCACCGGGATCGACACCGCCGCGATGATCTCGTCGATGAGGTCGGGGTCGCTCATCCGGGCGACACCGCCCTGCGAGCGGATGTCGGCGGGCACACGCTCGAGCGCCATCACCGCGACAGCGCCGGCGTCCTCCGCGATGCGTGCCTGTTCGGCCGTCACGACGTCCATGATCACCCCGCCCTTGAGCATCTCGGCCAGGCCGCGCTTGACGCGCCCCGTTCCTGTGGACGTGCCGACGGCGGTGGCGGTAGCGCTCATGGGGGTCCTCTCTCGCCGCGACGACACGGCCGAATTATGATCTAGGCCAAAAGCTAGCACGGTCCAGGTCATAGAATCGCGTGATGACGCCCCATGACTCGCAGGATGCGATCGTCGGCCGCACTGCGTCCGAGCTCGCCGACAGCGTGCGCAGCCTCGTCGAGAGGGGCCTGCTCGGTCCCGGCGATGGCCTGCCGTCGGTACGGGCGCTGGCGGAGCGGACAGGGGTCAATCGGAACACCGCGGTAGCGGCGTACCGCCTGCTCGCCCAGTCGGGACTGGTCGTGTCGCAGGGCAGGGCCGGCACGCGCATCGCCGGCCACGCACCGGTCGCGTCCGAGGGCTATGCCCCGCGCAGTGCGCTGCGCGACATCGGCGCCGGCAACCCGGACCCATCCCTCATCCCCGACCTCTCCCGTGCCCTGGCCGGCGCGGCGGGGCGGCCCGTGCTCTATGGCGAGCCCGCGATCGACGCGGGGCTCGAGGAGTGGGCGCGGCGATGGGTCGCCCCCCACGCACCCAACGCCGACTTCCGGTTGACGATCACGAGCGGGGCGGTCGACGCCGTCGAGCGACTGCTGGCGCAGGCCCTCACGCGTGACGACGCCGTGGCCCTGGAGGACCCCTGCTTCCTGGCCAGCATCCACACCGTCCGCCTCGGCGGATATCGCGCCGTCCCGGTGCCGGTCGACGACGAGGGCATGACCGCCGACGGGCTGCGCACGGCCCTCGAACGGGGCGTGCGGGCCATCGTGTGCACGCCGCGGGCGCAGAACCCCACGGGCGCCTCGGTCACGCCGCGCCGTGCCGCCGAGCTGCGTCGGGTGCTCGACGAGCACCCGTACGTCCTCGTGATCCAGGACGACTACTTCTCACTGCTGTCGCAGCAGCCGTTCCCCGCGATCATCGGTCCGTCGCATCAGCGGTGGGCCCTGGTGCGGTCGGTGTCGAAGTTCGTCGGGCCCGATATGAGCCTGGCCGTGACCGCCACCGATCGCCACACCGCCGAGCGCCTCGCCATGCGCCTCAGCCCCGGCACCACGTGGGTCAGCCACCTGCTGCAGCGGCTGACGCACGCGCTGCTGTCCGACGACGATGTGCGCGCGCAGATCGCGCACGCGGGCGCCCACTACGCCGCGCGCAACGCGGCGTTCGCCGAGCGGCTGAGCGCTCAGGGCGTCGACGTCCACGCCGGCGACGGGCTCAGCGTCTGGGTGCCGCTGCCCGCCCCCGCTCGCGCGGTCGCCGAGCAGCTGATGCGCCGCGGCTGGCTCGCGCGCACCGGCGACGACTTCCAGCTGCGGGAGGACGCCCCGCCCTCCCGGCACCTGCGCCTGACCGTGCACGACCTCGACGACGCCGCGGCTGCGGCCCTGGCATCAGACGTCGCCGCGTCGCTCGCGGCCCTCGGCTGACAGCGCGGCGGGAGCGTCACACAGGCCAGCTGTCGGCGATCGCGCGCCGCACGTCTCCGAGCAGCTGCGGCAGCGCCTTGGTCTTCGCGATGATCGGGAAGAAGTTCGCGTCGCTCGCCCACCGCGGCACGATGTGCTGGTGAAGGTGCTCCTCCACGCCCGCGCCGGCCACGTGCCCCTGGTTCATGCCGATGTTGAAGCCATCGCACCGCGACACCTCGCGCAGCACCCGCATGGCGGTCTGCGTGAGGGCCCCGATCTCCGCGACCTCGTCCGGTGTCGCCTGGTCATACGTGCCGATGTGGCGGTACGGGCAGACCAGCAGATGACCCGAGTTGTAGGGGAACAGATTGAGCAGCACGAAGGCCGAGCGGCCGCGGTGCACGATCAGCCCGGTCTCGTCGTCCTTGCCCGGCGCCGCGCAGAACGGGCATCCCGACCCTCGGTTGACGTCGGCCCCCGCCGAGATGTACGCCATGCGGTGCGGCGTCCAGAGGCGCTGGAACTCGTCGGGCACGCCCGCGAACTGCGCACCGTCCTCGAGCGGCACCTCATGGGAGCGTCCCGCGTGAGGGGCGTCTCCGTGGGGCACCGCGTCAGTCACGCCAGCGCCTCGACGGTCTCCGCGACCTGCAGGTCGTCCGCCGTCTGGACGAGCGCGAGGGACGCGATCGCCGCGGTCACGAGCTCGATCGCCTGATCCACCGGCACGCCGTTGCGCTGCGAGCCGTCGCGGAAGCGGAACGAGACCGTGCCGGCCGCGCGATCCTGCTCGCCGGCGATGAGGATCAGGGGCACCTTGGACGTCGTGTGGGTGCGGATCTTCTTCTGCATGCGGTCGTCCGAGTGGTCCACCTCGGCGCGCACACCCGCGGCGCGCATCCGCCCCACGATCTCGTCGAGGTAGTCGGCGAACTCGTCGGCGACCGGCACGCCCATGACCTGCACGGGCGCGAGCCACAGCGGGAAATCGCCCGCGTAGTGCTCGAGCAGGATGGCGAAGAAGCGCTCGATCGAGCCGAACAGCGCGCGGTGGATCATGATCGGGCGCTTCTTGCTGCCATCGCGGTCGGTGAACTCGAGATCGAACCGCTCGGGCAGGTTGAAGTCGAGCTGCACGGTCGACAGCTGCCACGAGCGACCGATCGCGTCGGTGACCTTGAGGTCGATCTTGGGACCGTAGAACGCGGCCTCGCCGGGCTCCTCGACGAGCTCCAGACCCGTCGCGAGCGCCACCCGGCGCAGCGCGTCGGTCGCCGTCGCCCAGACCTCCTCGTCGCCGATCCACTTCGACTTCTCGTCGTCGCGCATCGACAGCTCGAGGCGGAAGTCGGTCAGGCCGAAGTCCTGCAGCAGCGACAGCACGAACTCGAGCACCTTGGTCGTCTCGACCTCCAGCTGCTCGGGCGTGACGAACAGGTGCGCGTCGTCCTGCGTGAACCCGCGCACGCGCGTGAGGCCGTGCAGGGCACCCGACAGCTCGTTGCGGTAGACCGTGCCGTTCTCCGCGAGGCGCAGCGGCAGGTCGCGGTAGCTGCGCCCGCGCTCCTTGTAGATGAGGATGTGCATCGGGCAGTTCATCGGCTTCAGGTAGTAGTCGACGCCCTGCTTCGTGACGTTGCCGTGCTCGTCGCGCTCCTCGTCCATCCGGATGGGCGGCCAGATGCCGTCGGCGTACGTGACCAGATGGTTCGAGGTGACGAAGAGGTCCTTCTTCGTGATGTGGGGCGTGTAGACGTAGCTGTAGCCCTCGGCGATGTGGCGTCGGCGGGCGTGCTGCTCCATCTCGCCGCGCACGATGCCTCCCTTGGGATGCCACACCGACAGGCCGGACCCGATCTCGTCCGGGAAGGAGAACAGGTCGAGCTCGCGGCCGAGCTTGCGGTGATCGCGCTTCGCCGCCTCGGCGAGGCGCTCCTGGTAGGCGCGCAGCTCCTCCTTCGAGGGCCACGCCGTGCCGTAGATGCGCTGCAGCTGCGGGTTCTTCTCGCTGCCGCGCCAGTAGGCGCCGGCGACGCGCAGGATGTCCCAGCCGTTGCCGAGCAGGCGGGTCGACGGCACGTGCGGGCCGCGGCACAGGTCCTTCCAGACCGTCTCGCCGGTGCGCGCGTCGACATTGTCGTAGATCGTCAGCTCGCCGGCGCCGACCTCGACGCTCGCGCCCTCGGCGGCCTCCTTGCCGCCCTTCAAGCCGATCAGCTCGAGCTTGAACGGCTCATCCGCCAGTTCGGCGCGCGCCTCGTCGTCACCGACCACGCGGCGCTGGAAGCGCTGCGCGTCCTTGACGATCCGCTGCATCTCCTTCTTGATCGCCTTGAGGTCGTCGGGCGTGAAGGGCTCGTCGACGCCGAAGTCGTAGTAGAAGCCGTCGGTGATGAAGGGACCGATGCCGAGCTTCGCCTCCGGGCGCAGCTTCTGCACCGCCTGAGCGAGCACGTGCGCGGTCGAATGCCGCAGGATGTCCAGGCCGTCGGCGCTGTCGATCGTGACCGGTTCCGTCGTCTGCGTCTCCGAGACCTCGGCGGCGAGGTCTTTCAGCACACCGTCGACGCGCATCGCGACGACGTTCTTCTCGGGGTACAGATCGAATCCGGTGGTCACCAGGTCAGTCTAGTTCCCCGCCGCGCGCCGCCCCGCCGCGGGCATCCCTCAGTCTGCGGGAAGCGCGCGTCCGAACATCTCGGCGGTCTCGCGCGCAGACGGCGCGCCCGCGTCTCGATCGGCGCCCGCGGCCAGCAGCACCCGGATGACCTCATCATGCTGCTTGAAGACAGCGCCGGCGAGCGGAGTCTGCCCGCGCCCGCTCACCCGATCGACGTCCGCTCCGCGCTCGGCCAGCCCCGCGACGAGGTCGGCATGGCCGTAGTACGCGGCGAGGGTCAGCAGGGTGCTGCCCTGGGCGTCGGCGAGGTCGACGGGCACACCGCTGTCGACCTGATCGAGCACCGCGCCGGTCCGGCCGGCACGGACGAGATCGAAGAGGCCATCGCTGAAGGCCGCCGCCTGCGCGGGGGTGTCGTCGCTCATACCCACAGTCAACCACCCGCCGACACGACGAAGCCCCGGCCGTGGCCGGGGCTTTCCTTTTCAGAGCGGATGACGAGACTCGAACTCGCGACCCTCACCTTGGCAAGGTGATGCGCTACCAACTGCGCTACATCCGCATGAGCCGGATCGAGGGATCCTGCTCGTGCGCGATACTGGGATCGAACCAGTGACCTCTTCCGTGTCAGGGAAGCGCGCTACCGCTGCGCCAATCGCGCTCATATGAGCTGTGTTCAATTATGACGAGGTGGCGACGGGATTCGAACCCGTGTAAACGGCTTTGCAGGCCGGTGCCTCGCCTCTCGGCCACGCCACCGCGGGGGATCGAAACCCGCATGCCGGAGCCCGAAGGCCCCTGCACTCGAGCGGATGACGAGACTCGAACTCGCGACCCTCACCTTGGCAAGGTGATGCGCTACCAACTGCGCTACATCCGCATCGCACCCGATCGCGCCGGGCACTTGTTACACATTAGCCGACGACGGCGGTGGAACCAAACCACTCCCCGTCTCCGGGCGTGTCCCGGCGACCCCGACCGCGCGACTTCTCGCCGTCACGCCATCCCTGTCAAGCCAGTGGCGCCGGTCAGCTCCGCCGCCTAGCGTGACGCCCATGGGCACCGAAGACGACATGACCGCCGAAGAGAAGCGACACGACCAGCTCACTGCGGCCCCGGACGCGACCGAGGACGACGCCAAGCCTCGCATCGTGGTCTCGGATCACGACGGCGTCACGCGCATCGACATCGCCGACGACGCTCCCGTGCGACCGGGCGACCCGACGAAGGACCCCCGGGAGAACTGACCCTCGACGACGAAAGCCCCCGGCGAACCGGGGGCTTTCTCCTGTGGGCGATACCAGACTCGAACTGATGACCTCTTCCGTGTGAAGGAAGCGCGCTACCAACTGCGCCAATCGCCCGTGTGATGTTTCCGGCCTCGCGGGCCGAGAACCGATACTACCCGATCCCGACGCGGGCGCCGAACCGACCCGTACGGCGGGCGTGGCGCGAAGCCCCGCCGAGCGACCGCTACTCCCCCGCGCTCCAGCCGTACCGGCGCTGCAGCGCCGCGGCCACGCGTGCGAAGCGGTCGAGGTCGAGCGCAGCGGCCTCGCGGCGCATGCCGTCGACGTGCACGCTGTACAGCTGATCGAGGTCGACCCACGATTCGCGCCCGGCGGAGTCCCATGCGCCCGACCCGATCGGGAGGAACTCTCGATCGCCGTCCTTCGACTTGCTGGTCAGCTTGACCGCATAGACCCGCTGCGCGCTCTGACGGGCGATGATCAGCACCGGGCGGTCCTTCCCGCGCCCGTCGTTCTCCGCGTACGGGACCCACGTCCAGACGATCTCCCCGGCATCCGGCTCGCCGTCATCCTGCGGCGCATACGCCAGCCGTACATCGGCGGCGCGCTCGGGCCGCACTTCGATGGTCTGCACGCCCCGCGGCGCAAGCTCCTGGGAGCCGCTCACGACGCGCGAGTCGGCGGACGCCCGCCCGCCCTGCGGCGACCGTGCGGGCGTCTTCGTGCGGTCACGTCCGCCTCCGCCCTCCGAGCGGCGCGTGGCCGCCTCCAGCGCCCCGAGGGCGAGCCTCGCGATCGAACCGAGGATCCCGCTGCGTGCCATGCGCGCCAGCCTATCCGGCTGCGCTCTCGTCGCCGGGAGACGGCAAGGGCGCCCCGGCATGTGGCCGGAGCGCCCTTGTCTGGAGCTCGATCAGTCGGCGAGCGAGTAGCCGACCTCTCCGTGGACGACCGTGTCGATGCCGGCCACCTCGTCCTCGTTCTTGACGCGGAAGCCCATGGTCTTCTCGATCGCGAAGCCGATCACGAGCGCGAGCACGAACGAGTACACGAGCACCGCGACCGCGGCGATCGCCTGCACGGCGAGCTGCGCGAGACCGCCGCCCATGAACAGGCCGGTGCCGTTGGCGAAGAAGCCGAGGTACAGCGTTCCGATCAGGCCGCCGACCAGGTGGATGCCCACCACGTCCAGCGAGTCGTCGAAGCCCAGCTTCCACTTCAGCTCGATCGCGAAGGCGCAGGCGACGCCGGCGAGCAGGCCGAGCAGCAGAGCCCAGATGGGGTGCAGCGAGGCGCACGCAGGAGTGATGGCCACGAGACCGGCCACCGCACCCGAGGCAGCACCGACGGAGGTCGCCTTCCCGTCCTTGACCTTCTCCACGATGAGCCAGCCGAGCATCGCCGCAGCGGGAGCGCCGATCGTGTTAATGAACGCGAGGGCGGCGACGCCGTCGGCCGCGAGCTCCGAACCGGCGTTGAAGCCGAACCAGCCGAACCACAGGATGGCGGCGCCGAGCAGCACGAACGGCGGGTTGTGGGGAACGTGCACGCCCTTCTGGAAGCCGACGCGCTTGCCGAGCACGAGCGCGAGGGCGAGCGCCGCGGCGCCCGCGTTGATGTGGACGGCGGTGCCGCCGGCGAAGTCGATCGCGCCGACGCCGAACGCCTCCTGGAGGCCGTAGGTGATCCAGCCGCCGTAGGCGAAGCTGCCGTCATCGGCGAGACCGAAGTTGAACACCCAGCTGGCGACCGGGAAGTAGACGATGGTGGCCCAGAGGCCGGCGAACACCATCCACGCGCCGAACTTGGCGCGGTCGGCGATGGCGCCGGAGACGAGGGCGACGGTGAGGATGGCGAACGTGGCCTGGAAGCACGCGAAGGCCAGGGGCGGGAACGCAGCGTCCTCGGGCGTCTCGAGCAGGCTCGTGAGCCCGAGGGCGGATGCGTCGATCGACCACGGCGCGACGAGGCCGTCAGCTCCCGGGAACGCGATCGCGTAGCCGTAGATGACCCACAGCACGCCGATCAGGCCGAGCGCGCCGAAGCTGAGCATCATCATGCTGATGACGCTCTTCGCCTTGACGAGGCCTCCGTAGAAGAATGCGAGGCCGGGCGTCATGAACAGCACGAGTGCTGCTGCGATGAGCATGAATGCGGTGTTGCCTTGATCCATGGCGAGCGGAAACCTCTCTGCAGGGACGCAGTTCGAAGCGTCGGGTTCCCGCAGTCTTCCCGGCCCGCGTTTCACAGACGGTTCGGAGCATGTTTCGGCTCGGTTACGCGCACCGCGCGCGTGTAAACATCCGATTTCGCCGAGGACGGCCCCCGCTCAGGCGTGCGTGGAGGCCACGAGGCGCGAGATCGCGCGGAGGTACTTCTTCCGGTACCCGCCGGCCAGCATCTCCTCGCCGAACACCTCGTCGAGCGGCGCTCCCGTGGCGCGGATGGGCAGCTCGGCGTCGTAGACGCGGTCGACGAACGCGACGAAGCGCAGGGCCTCCGACTGATCGGTCAGGCGGCGCACGTCACGCAGGCCGATGGCGTCGACGCCGTCGATGAGCCGGATGTATCGCGAGGGGTGCACGCGGGCCAGGTGCGCGATCAGCGCGTCGAACGGGTCGTCGCTGGCGGTGCCGAAGCCTGCCAGCGCCTGCTCGTACGCCGCCGCGTCGAGCACGGGGGCATGCCCGTCGAACGAGCGCTGGCGGAAGTCGACGCCGTCGATCCGGATGGTCTCGAAGCTGTCCGCCATCGCGTGGATCTCGCGCAGGAAGTCCTGCGCCGCGAAACGCCCCTCGCCCAGAGCGTTTGGAGGGGTGTTGCTGGTGGCGGCGAGACGGGTGCCGCTCGCGACGAGCTCCCCCAGCAGCCGGGTCATGACCATGGTGTCGCCCGGGTCATCGAGTTCGAACTCGTCGATGCACAGCAGGGCCGAGCCGCGCAGCAGGTCGACCGTCTGCTTGTACCCGAGCGCGCCGACCAGCGCGGTGTACTCGATGAACGATCCGAAGTACTTCCGACGGGCCGGGACCGCGTGGTAGATCGCGGCGAGCAGGTGCGTCTTCCCCACGCCGAACCCGCCGTCGAGGTAGACGCCCGGCTTCATCTCCGGCGCCTTGGGTCGCCGTGAGAAGAATCCACCGCGCTTGGCCTGCGGCGCACCCACGGCGAACGTGGTCAGCTGCTCCTTCGCGCCCTGCTGCGACGGGTACTCGGGATCGGCGCGATACGAGTCGAAGGTCGCGTCGTCGAACTGCGGCGGCGGCACGAGGCTGGCCAGCATCTCCTCGCCGGACAGCTGCGGCTGCCGGTCGATGAGGTGCACGATGCCCGTCGCGGTGGAGGTCATGACCTGGATCTCCGATCGAGTGGATGTCCGTCGGTTACGGATGAGGAGACGCCCTGGTGCGCGTGTGCGCGAGGGGCGCCTACGCTCGACAGAGGGATGCACCCAGCCTAAGCCGCGTCCCCACCCCTGCTGATCCGGCGCCCGGGCGCGGATGTGCCGGACGCCGACATGAAGGAGCACACGTGAGCGTGGAATTCGACCCGTCCCCCGCCTTCGCCGACTACGCCGACCCCGGACGGCTGGTGTCGACCGAGTGGGTCGAGCGTCATCTCGATGCGCCGGGTCTCGTGATCGTGGAGTCGGATGAGGACGTGCTGCTCTACGAGACGGGCCACATCCCGGGTGCGGTGAAGGTGGACTGGCACACCGAGCTGAACGACCCGGTGGTGCGCGACTATGTCGACGGGGCGGGGTTCGCCGCCCTGATGAGCGCCAAGGGCATCTCGCGCGACGACACCGTCGTCATCTACGGCGACAAGAGCAACTGGTGGGCCGCGTACGCGCTGTGGGTCTTCTCGCTCTTCGGCCACGAGGACGTGCGGCTCATCGACGGCGGGCGCGACCGCTGGATCGCGGAGGGGCGTCCGGTCACGACCGAACGGCCCCAGCGCCCCGTGACCGAGTACCCCGTCGTCGAACGCGATGACCGGTCGCTGCGGGCATTCAAGGAGGACGTGCTGGTGCACCTCGGCAAGCCGCTCATCGATGTGCGATCGCCCGAGGAGTTCACCGGGGAGCGCACCTCCGCGCCCGCGTACCCCGAAGAGGGCGCCCTGCGCGCGGGGCACATCCCCACGGCGCACAACGTGCCCTGGGCACGCGCGGTCGGCGAGCACGGCGGGTTCAAGCCGCGCGCCGAGCTCGAAGCCATCTACCGCGACGAGGTCGGGCTCGCCGACGACGACGAGATCGTGGCGTACTGCCGCATCGGCGAGCGGTCGAGCCACACCTGGTTCGTGCTCAAGCACCTGCTCGGGCTGCCCAATGTGCGCAACTACGACGGATCCTGGACCGAATGGGGCTCCGCCGTGCGCGTGCCCATCGTCACGGGCGCTGAGCCCGGCGAGGCGCCGACGCGCTGACCGGCCGCCGGCCGGGCCGTCGCCGCCTCGCGGTGGGAGAATGACGGGATGACCGCCGAGACGCTTCCCGCCGCACTCGCCGAGATCCGCAAGGACTTCCTGGAGCTCGACGAGCCCGAACGCCTGCAGCTGCTGCTCGAGTTCTCGCGCGAGCTGCCGGCGATGCCGTCCGAGTACGCGGATCATCCGGAGCGCACCGAGCGCGTGGCTGAGTGTCAGTCGCCGGTGTTCATCGTGGTCGAGGTGGGTGGGGACTCCCCGACCGCTCAGAGCCCCGTGGCGATGCACGCGGCGGCCCCGGCGGAGGCTCCCACCACGCGTGGCTTCGCGAGCATCCTGGCCCAGGGCATCACGGGGTTGACGGCCGAGCAGGTGCTGGCGATCCCGGCGGACTACCCGCAATCGCTCGGGCTCACCCGCGCGGTCTCGCCCCTGCGCATCGCGGGCATGACCGGCATGCTGATGCGTGCCAAGCGGCAGGTGCAGGCGCGGCTCGACGCCGCCTGACGCGCCGGATCAGCCCTCGAGGCCCCGGGCCTCGAGCCACTGCCGGATGGCGTTCGTCCAGCGGTTCTCGTCGTAGTTCCACAGCTTGGTGTGACGGGCGACGGTGAAGGTCTCCATCGTCACCAGGTCGGGTCGGGCCGCGGCGAGGGCATGCGACGAGTCGGACGGCACGAATCCGTCGTCGTCGCTGTGCACCAGCAGGATCGGAGTGTCCAGCTCGCCCGCACGGGACACCATGTCGAGATCGTCGAACGGGATGCCCCGGCCCGCCCGTGCCGCGCGGGCCGTCAGGGGCGACTCGAGCGTGCCCATGGCAGCGCGCGCCGCGAACGCGGGGACACCCAGCTCACGCGCCTGAAAGTCGAGCACGATGCGCCAGTCGACGACCGGAGATTCCAGGATGAGACCCGCGATCGCGCCGCGGTGCGCCGAATTGACCGCCGTCTGCAGCACGATGGCGCCACCCATGGACCAGCCCATGAGCAGCACGCGCCGCGCGCCCTGGCCGAGCGCCCAGGTCACGGCCGCGTCGACATCCCGCCACTCGGTCGCGCCGAGTCCGTACAGACCGCTGCGGCTGCGGGGAGCCTCGCCGTCGTTGCGGTACGACACCACGAGCGCCGAGACGCCGGAGGCGTGCAGGGGCGGCACGGCGCGCAGGGTCTCGGCTCGGGTCGTGCCACGACCGTGCACCAGCACGGCCCACACATCGCCACGACCAGCCGCATACAGCCAGGCGGGCGCGGAGCCCACCGGCGTCTCGATGGCGACCTCGCGGTACGGCAGGTGCAGCTGGCCAGGCTCGTCGAAGTACCAGCCGCTGAACGACGCGTGCGGTCCCACACGCGTGCCGGCGTCGATGTGACTGAGGAGCTTGCGGGTCACGCTGCGGTCGTCCTGGCCCAGAACCGCGCCGAGCTTCACGTACCCCGCGCCGTTGGTGAAGACGCCGTACCGCCCCGGCAGCTCGCTGTCCGGCGTGCGCGACAGCGTGATGGTCTGAGCGGCCCGGTCGATCCCGAGGATCTCGACGTCGGCGGTCCGCGGGGCGGGCGTCACCACCCGGCGGGCCACGCGGGCGATGCGCAGGCTCAGCGCGGTCACCACGCTCGTGAGCAGCACGCCGATACCGACCGCCGATACGAGCGCCGATGAGGCAGCAGGGGAAGCGGCGCGCCTGAGGTGCTTCATGACCCCACCACTCTAATCTGACACCGTGACAGCAGGTTCAGGCGCGGCCGCCGCGTTCGCCGCCGCGGAGGAGCAGCTGCGTGCCGTGAGCTTCCGGGGCGATCTCGTGGTGCACGAGATCCCCTCCCCCCAGGGAGTCGCCCCCTTCAGCCTCGCGCTGGCGGGCGACGTGCGGCCGACGCCGGAGGGCGATTCGCCCTACGGCACGGGACGCTTCATCCTGCTGCACGACCCGACGGAGCCGGAGCCGTGGGGCGGTGCCTGGCGGATCGTCGCGTTCGCGCAGGCGCCTCTCGAGCCCGAGATCGGAACCGATCCCCTGCTCGCCGAGGTCACGTGGTCGTGGCTCGTGGACGCCCTCGACTCGCGCGCCGCCGCGTACCACTCGGCGTCCGGGACGGCCACCAAGATCCTGTCCAAGGGCTTCGGCTCGCTGGCGGACGAGGGCGACGGCGCCCAGATCGAGCTGCGTGCATCATGGACCCCCGAGGGCCCCTTCGACGCCCACCTGGACGCGTGGGCCGAGCTCGTGTGCATGCTGGCGGGGCTCCCGCCCGGATCCGAGGGGATCGCCGTCCTCGGAGAGCGGAGGAACAACCCCCATGGCTGAGGCCCCCCACTACGACGTCGTCGACTCCCCCGAAGCGCTGGCCGCGGCGTGCGCCGCACTCGCCGCGGGCTCCGGGCCCTTCGCGGTCGACGTGGAGCGTGCGTCCGGCTTCCGCTACTCCCAGCGCGCGTACCTGGTGCAGGTGTTCCGCCGCGGTGCCGGCGTGTTCCTGTTCGACCCGCCGGCGCTCGGAGACCTGACGGCGCTGCAGGCCACGCTGGCCGACGACGAGTGGGTGCTGCACGCGGCGAGCCAGGATCTGCCCTCGCTGCGTGAGCTCGACCTCATGCCGCCGCGCATCTTCGACACGGAGCTGGCCGCCCGGCTGCTCGGGTGGGAGCGCGTGGGCCTCGCGGCCGTCGTCGAGGCGACGCTGGGCATCACGCTGAAGAAGGAGCACTCGGCGGCCGACTGGTCGACGCGTCCGCTGCCGCAGGCGTGGCTGGAGTACGCGGCGCTCGACGTGGAGCACCTCGTCGACGTGCGTGACGCGCTCGTCGACGCGCTCGCCGAGTCAGGCAAGACCGCGTTCGCCGAACAGGAGTTCGAGGCGACCCGCCTGCGCGAGCCGAAGCCGCCGCGCGCGGAGCCGTGGCGCCGTCTGAGCGGCCTGCACACGGTGAGGGGACGCCGCAATCTCGCGGTCGCGCGACAGCTCTGGCTGGCACGCGAGGAGTACGCGCAGCAGCAGGATGTCTCCCCGGGGCGCCTCGTGCCCGACCGAGCCCTGGTGGCGGCGGTCATCGCGGCGCCGGCCACCAAGGGGGAGCTGGCCGCACTCAAGTCCTTCAACGGCCGGGCGAGTCGCACGCAGCTCGATCGCTGGTGGAACGCGATCGTGGCGGGCCGTGAGAGCGGCGACCTCCCGGTCGAGCGCGTGCCCAGCGACACCCTGCCCCCGCCCCGCGCGTGGGCCGACCGCAACCCGGACGCGGACGCCCGCCTGAAGCAGGCGCGGCCTGCCGTGGAGGAACAGGCGGAACGGCTCGGCATGCCGACCGAGAATCTCCTGACCCCCGACACGCTGCGACGCATCGCGTGGGATCCGCCGGCGCCGGCGGACACAGCCGCCGTGGCCGACGCGCTGCGCCGCCTCGGAGCCCGCGAGTGGCAGATCGAGCAGACCGCGCAGATCATCGCCGACGCGTTTGTGCGCGCCGGCCAACCGAGCGACGAGGCGTCCGAATCGGCTTAGCGGATCGACCCAACGGGTTCTCGGGTGTCCTCGCCCCTCCCTAGGCTGGTGCCACCGATACCGATCGGCCGGCGACGCCGGCAGACCCGATACGACCGGGCGGCCGTCCCCCGTATGGCCCGCCCGACCCAACTGGAGGCAGAGTGGCCGAGCTGGCTGATGTCTATTTCGTCGATGGGATGCGCACGCCGTTCGGGCGCGCCGGCGAAAAGGGCATGTACTGGAACACCCGTGCGGATGACCTGGTCGTGAAGGCCATGAAGGGTCTGATGGACCGCAATCCGGACGTTCCGAAGGAGCGCATCGACGACGTGGCCATCGCCGCGACGTCGCAGACCGGCGACCAGGGTCTCACCCTGGGCCGCACCACCGCCATCCTGGCGGGCCTGCCGATGACGGTGCCCGGGCTCGCGGTGGAGCGCATGTGCGCGGGCGCGATGACCAGCGTGACGACGATGGCCGCCTCCATCGGGGTCGGGATGTACGATCTCGCGCTGGCCGGTGGCGTCGAGCACATGGGCAAGCACCCCATCGGCGCCAACGCCGATCCGAACCCTCGCTTCGTCGCCGAGAGGCTCGTTGACCCGGGTGCCCTCAACATGGGCGTGACGGCCGAGCGCATCCACGACCGCTTCCCGCAGCTCACGAAGGAGCGCGCAGACCGCTACGGCATGCTGAGCCAGCGCAAGGCGCAGGCGGCGTACGAGGCCGGCAAGATCCAGCCCGACCTCGTGCCGGTCGCCGTCGCGGGGTCGGACGGCCAGTGGGGCCTCGCGACCGAGGATGAGGGCCGCCGCCCCGAGACGACCATGGAAGGGCTCGCGGGCCTCAAGACGCCGTTCCGTCCCCACGGTCGCGTCACCGCCGGCACGTCCTCGCCTCTGACGGACGGTGCCACCGTGAGCCTGCTCGCCAGCGGGGCGGCGGTCAAGGAGTTCGGCCTCACGCCGAAGATGAAGCTCGTCTCGTTCGCGTTCGCAGGGGTCGAGCCCGAGATCATGGGCATCGGGCCCATCCCTTCGACCGAGAAGGCTCTCGCCAAGGCCGGGCTGACGATCGACGACATCGGGCTGTTCGAGCTCAACGAGGCCTTCGCGATCCAGGTGCTGTCGTTCCTCGACCACTTCGGCATCGCCGACGACGACCCGCGGGTGAACCCTTGGGGCGGCGCGATCGCCGTCGGCCACCCGCTCGCGGCGTCGGGCGTGCGCCTGATGATCCAGCTCGCGGCGCAGTTCGCGGAGCACCCGGAGGTGCGCTACGGCGTCACCGCCATGTGCGTCGGCCTGGGTCAGGGCGGCACCGTGATCTGGGAGAACCCCCACTACACCGGCAAGAAGAAGAAGTGAGCACCCGAGAGAAGATGAGCGCTTCCGTGACCGACTACACCACCATCGACTTCTCGCCCCTCCTGACGCTGTTCGGCGACGAGGTCGTCACGCACTCGCTCGTGAGCGATGTGCGCCTTCCGAGCGGACGTACGATCGCCCTGATCACGCTGCACAACGGCAGGGATCACACGCGCCCCAACACGCTCGGCCCCGGCACCCTCGCCGAACTCGGCGATACGCTCGATGCCCTGAAGCAGCGGGCCGCGGCGGGCGAGATCGACGCGGTCGCCGTGACCGGCAAGCCGTACATCTTCGCCGCAGGAGCCGATCTGTCGGGCGTGGGAGCCCTGCCCTCGAAGGATGTCGCGAGACTTATCGCGCAGCTGGGCCACCACGTGCTCGGCAAGCTCTCGGATCTCGGCGTTCCGTCGTTCTCCTTCGTCAACGGCCTCGCGCTCGGCGGCGCGCTCGAGATCGCACTGAACTCCACCTACCGCACGGTCGACTCGTCGGCTGCCGCGATCGCCCTGCCCGAGGTCTTCCTCGGTCTCGTGCCCGGATGGGGCGGGACCACGCTGCTGCCCAACCTGATCGGCATCGAGAACGCGCTCGAGGTCGTGATCTCCAACCCGCTCAAACAGAACCGCACCCTCAAGCCCCAGCAGGCGTTCGAGCTGGGCATCTTCGACGCCATCTTCAGCCCCACGAGCTTCCTGGAGGACTCGCTCTCGTGGGCCGACCGCGTGCTGGCGGGCGACCTCAAGGTGGACCGCAGGAACGCGCCGGGCAAGATCGAGCGCCTCACCAAGTGGCCCATCGCCATCAAGGTCGCTCGCAACATGCTCGAGAGCCGCATCGGCACGGTTCCGCGCGCCCCGTACCTCGCCCTCGACCTCCTCGACAAGGCGAAGTCGGGGTCGGTTCAGGAGGGGTTCGCGCGCGAGGACGAGGCGCTGACCGAGCTGATCTCGGGCGACCAGTTCGTCGCGTCGATGTACGCGTTCGACCTCGTGCAGAAGCGCGCCAAGCGTCCGGTCGGGGCCCCCGACAAGGGCCTCGCCCGCAAGGTGAGCAAGGTGGGCGTGATCGGTGCCGGCCTCATGGCCAGCCAGTTCGCCCTGCTGTTCGTGCGCCGTCTGCAGGTGCCGGTGCTGATCACCGACATCGACCAGGCGCGAGTCGACAAGGGCCTGTCGTACATCCGGGATGAGATCGCCAAACTGGAGCAGAAGGGCCGCGTCGACTCCGACACCGCCAACCGCCTGCGCGCGCTCGTGCACGGCACGGTCGACAAGAGCGAGTACGCCGACTGCGACTTCGTGATCGAGGCCGTGTTCGAGGAGACCGGCGTCAAGCAGCAGGTCTTCAGCGAGATCGAGAAGATCATCGCCCCGGATGCGATCCTGGCCACGAACACCTCGTCGCTGTCCGTCGAGGAGATCGGCTCGGTGCTCGAGCACCCCGAGCGATTGGTCGGCTTCCACTTCTTCAACCCCGTCGCGGTGATGCCGCTGATCGAGGTCGTGAAGACCCCGCAGGCCAGCGACGAGGCACTGGCCACGGCGTTCGCCGTGGCCAAGAACCTCAAGAAGAACGCCGTCCTGACCGCCGATGCCCCGGGCTTCGTCGTCAACCGTCTGCTCGCCAAGGTCATGGGCGAGGGCGCGCGCGCGGTCGACGAAGGCACACCGATCCCGACCATCTCGAAGGCTTTCGAGCCGCTCGGCCTCCCGATGGGGCCGTTCGAGCTGATCGACCTCGTCGGCTGGAAGGTCGCCGCCCACGTGCAGGACACGATGGTGCGTCACTTCCCGGACCGCTTCTTCACGTCGGAGAACCTCCATCGCCTCGCCGAAGTGGGCCAGGTCGTCGAGAAGGACAAGAACGGCAAGGTCACCGGTTTCACGAAGCAGGCGCTGAAGGTCCTCCAGACCGGCAGCACCCCGGCGACCGAGGAGCAGATCCTGCGTCGCGTGGAGGACGGCTTCGCCAGCGAGATCAAGCTCATGCTCGAGGAGGGCGTGGTCGCCGAGGTCGAGGACATCGATCTGTGCCTCATTCTCGGCGCGGGCTTCCCGTTCATCGACGGCGGGGCATCCGCCTATCTCGATCGTTCGGGCGCCTCGGAGCGGGCTGCGGGCGCGCTGTTCCACAACCCGCCGCTGCGCGGAGCCGCGAACCGCTGATCCGCGGGTGCGACGAAGCCGGGACCCTCGCGGGTCCCGGCTTCGTCGTCTGCAGGGCCGCCGCGATCAGCGTCGAGGCGTGCGCACGGCACCCGTCTGCCCGGTGACGGCCGGAAGCCCACGGCGCTCATCGCGCCGCGCCACCGGGACACGGGTGCCGAGCACCTGGGCCACGACATCCTGCGCGATCCTCGCCGGCGTGAGGCCGGCGTCTTCCAGGATCTGCTCGCGCGACGCGTGATCGAGGAAGTCATCGGGCACACCGAGCTCGTCCACGGCCGTGTCGACCCCGGCTTCGCGCAGCACCTGCCGCACGCGCGTGCCGATGCCGCCGACGCGGATGCCGTCCTCCAGCGTGATGACCAGGCGGTGCCGGCCCGCGAGCTCGACGATCGATCCCGGAACGGGCACGACCCAGCGCGGGTCCACGACGGTCGCGCCGATGCCCTGAGCGCGCAGCCGCTCCGCCACATCGAGCGCGAGCCGCGCGAACGGACCGATGCCCACGATGAGCACGTCCTCGGCGTCACCGCGCGAGAGCACGTCGACGCCATCTGCCAGGCGCTCGAGCGCCGGGAGATCCTCACCGACCGCGCCCTTCGGGAAGCGCACGACGGTCGGCGCATCGCGCACGGCGACCGCCTCCTGCAGCTCCTCGCGGAGGCGCGTCTCATCGCGCGGCGCGGCGATCCGGATGCGCGGCACGATGTGCAGCAGCGCGAGATCCCACATGCCATGATGGCTCGGTCCATCCGGGCCCGTGATGCCGGAGCGGTCCAGCACGAAGGTGACACCCGCCCGGTGCAGGGCGACGTCCATCAGCACCTGATCGAACGCGCGGTTCACGAACGTCGAGTACAGCGCCACCACCGGATGAAGGCCCCCATAGGCGAGACCTGCCGCGGACGCGACCGCGTGCTGCTCCGCGATGCCGACGTCGTACACCCGATCCGGGAAGCGCTCGGCGAACGGTGCGAGCCCCGTGGGGCGCAGCATCGCTGCGGTCATCGCGATGACGTCGGGTCGCTGCTCCCCCACTCGGACCAGCTCATCGGCGAACACATCGGTCCACCCCTGGGCGGATGAGCCGATCGCGCCGCCGGTCGCGGGATCGATGCGCCCCACCGCGTGGAACTGATCGGCCTCGTCGTCCAGCGCCGGCTGGTAACCGCGCCCCTTCTCGGTGATCGCGTGGACGATCACCGGGGCACCGTAGGACTTCGCCAGCTGGAGCGTCTCGATGAGCGCCGGAAGGTCGTGCCCGTCGACGGGACCGAGATACTTCACGTCGAGGTTCGAGTAGAGAGACGAGTTGTTCGTGAAGCGCGACAGGAAGCCGTGGGTGCCGCCGCGCACGCCCCGGTACAGCGCGCGCCCCACCGCCCCGAAGCGGCCCGCGATCCGCGACGACCGGTCATGCAGATCCCGGTACGCCTCCGCTGTGCGCACGCGGTTCAGGTGGCGGGCCATGCCGCCGATGGTCGGCGCGTAGGAGCGGCCGTTGTCGTTCACGACGATGACCAGGTTGCGGTCGTTGTCGTCGCTGATGTTGTTCAGCGCCTCCCACGTCATGCCGCCTGTGAGGGCGCCGTCGCCGACCACGGCGACGACGTGGCGGTCGCTGCGGCCGGTGCGGCCGAACGCGCGGGAGATGCCGTCGGCCCAGCTCAGCGAACTCGATGCGTGAGACGACTCCACCACGTCGTGCTCGCTCTCCGAACGCTGCGGGTAGCCCGCGAGGCCGCCGCGCGCGCGCAGGCCCGAGAAGTCCTGCCTCCCCGTCAGCAGCTTGTGGACGTACGACTGGTGGCCCGTGTCGAAGATGATGGGGTCGTTCGGCGAGTCGAACACCCGATGCAGCGCGATCGTGAGCTCCACGACGCCGAGGTTCGGGCCGAGGTGTCCGCCGGTGCGGGCGACGTTCTCGACCAGGAACTCCCGGATCTCCGCCGCGAGGTCCTTCAGCTGCGCCTCAGAGAGGCCGTCGAGGTCGCGGGGACCGCCGATCCGGTCGAGAAGACTCATGAGTTCGAGCCTACGCCGATCGTCTGGGATTCCGACCAACGACGAACGGCCCCCGGCGGATGCCGAGGGCCGTTCGATCGGGTGAGTCAGACGAGGCTGCGCAGCACGTACTGCAGGATGCCGCCGTTGCGGTAGTAGTCCGCCTCGCCGGGGGTGTCGATGCGCACGACCGCGTCGAACTCGATCGTCTGCTTGCCCTCGGGCGAGTGCTCGCTGGGCTCGGCCACGACGTGCACGGTCTTGGGCGTGACGCCCTCGTTCAGCTGCTCGAGGCCCTGGATCGAGATGATCTCGGTGCCGTCGAGGCCGAGCGACTCCCAGCTCTCGCCCGCCGGGAACTGCAGCGGCACGACACCCATGCCGATGAGGTTGGAGCGGTGGATGCGCTCGAAGCTCTCGGTGATGACCGCCTTGACGCCGAGCAGTCGCGTTCCCTTGGCCGCCCAGTCACGCGACGAACCGGAGCCGTACTCCTTGCCGCCGAAGATGACCAGCGGCGTGCCCTGCTCCTGGTAGTGCTGCGACGCGTCGTAGATGTACGACTGCGGGCCCTCAGGCTGCGTGAAGTCGCGCGTGAAGCCGCCCTCGACCTGCTGACCGCCGTTGACGGCCTTGACGAGCGCGTTCTTCAGGCGGATGTTCGCGAACGTGCCGCGGATCATGACCTCGTGGTTGCCGCGACGCGAGCCGTACGAGTTGAAGTCGCGCTGGGCGACGCCGTGCTCCGTCAGGTACTGGGCGGCCGGGGTGCCCGCCTTGATGTTGCCCGCGGGGCTGATGTGGTCGGTCGTGACCGAGTCGCCGAGCGTGGCGAGCACACGGGCGCCCGTGATGTCCTCGACCGGGCTCAGCTCCATGGTCATGCCGTCGAAGTAGGGCGCCTTGCGCACGTACGTCGACTGCTCGTCCCACTCGAACACCGGGCCCGTGGGCGTGGGCAGGTTCTTCCAGCGCTCGTCGCCGTCGAAGACGGTGGCGTACTGCTTGATGAACTGCTCGCGCGAGATCGCGGAGTCGATGATCTCCTGCACCTCGGCCGGCTCGGGCCAGATGTCCTTGAGGAACACGTCGTTGCCCTCGGAGTCCTTGCCGAGCGCATCGGTCTCGAAGTCGAAGTTCATCGAGCCGGCGAGCGAGTAGGCGACCACGAGCGGCGGCGACGCGAGGTAGTTCATCTTCACGTCGGGGCTGATGCGACCCTCGAAGTTGCGGTTGCCCGAGAGCACCGCGGTGACCGCGAGGTCGTTCTCGTTGATGGCCTCGGAGACCTCCTCGATGAGGGGGCCCGAGTTGCCGATGCAGATGGTGCAGCCGTAGCCGACCGTGTAGAAGCCGAGCGCCTCGAGGTCCTTGTCGAGACCCGACTTCTCGTAGTAGTCGGTGACGACCTTCGAGCCGGGGCCGAGCGTCGTCTTGACCCACGGCTTGCGCTTGAGGCCCTTCTGCGCGGCCTTGCGGGCGAGCAGACCGGCGGCGATCATGACCGACGGGTTGGAGGTGTTGGTGCACGACGTGATGGCGGCGAGCGTCACGGCGCCGTTGTCCAGCATGTACGTGTCGCCCTCGGGCGTGGTCACCTTGACGGGCTTCGACGCCACGTGGGGAGCACCGCTCGAGACGATCGTCGACTCGACGTGCTCGTGCTGGTGCGAAGCGCCGTCCTCCTGCACGTGCTCGTGCTCGACACCCGGCGTGACGCCGGGGTCCGAAGCGGGGAAGGTGCCCTCGACCTCGACCGTGCCCTCGTTGGGGCCGGTGTAGTTGAGGATGTCCTTCTCGAACTGCGACTTGGCCTCGGACAGCAGGATGCGGTCCTGCGGGCGCTTCGGGCCCGCGATCGAGGGCACGACGGTCGACAGGTCGAGCTCCATGTACTCGCTGAACACCAGCTCGCGGGCCGGGTCGTGCCAGAGGTGCTGCTCCTTGGCGTACGCCTCGACCAGTGCGACGGTCTTCTCGTCGCGGCCCGTGAGGCGGAGGTACTCGAGCGTGACGTCGTCGATCGGGAACATGGCGGCGGTCGAGCCGAACTCCGGGCTCATGTTGCCGATCGTGGCGCGGTTGGCCAGCGGCACCGACGCGACGCCCTCGCCGTAGAACTCGACGAACTTGCCGACGACGCCGTGCTGGCGGAGCATGTCGGTGATCGTGAGCACGACGTCGGTCGCCGTGACGCCGGCGGGGATCTCGCCCGTGAGCTTGAAGCCCACCACGCGCGGGATCAGCATCGACACCGGCTGGCCCAGCATCGCGGCCTCGGCCTCGATGCCACCGACGCCCCAGCCCAGCACGCCGAGGCCGTTGACCATGGTCGTGTGCGAGTCGGTGCCGACACACGTGTCGGGGTACGCACGCAGCACGCCGTCGACCTCGCGGTCGTAGATGACCTTGGCCAGGTGCTCGATGTTGACCTGGTGCACGATGCCCGTGCCCGGGGGCACGACCTTGAAGTCCTTGAACGCGGTCTGGCCCCAGCGCAGGAACTGGTAGCGCTCGCCGTTGCGCTCGTACTCGATCTCGACGTTGCGCTCGAGCGCGTTCTCCGAGCCGAACAGGTCGGCGATCACCGAGTGGTCGATGACCATCTCGGCGGGCGAGAGCGGGTTGATCTTGTCGGGGTCGCCGCCCAGAGCCGTGACCGCCTCGCGCATCGTCGCGAGGTCGACGATGCAGGGCACACCGGTGAAGTCCTGCATGACCACGCGCGCGGGCGTGAACTGGATCTCGGTGTTCGGCTCAGCCGTGGGCTCCCAGGAGCCGAGCGCGCTGATCTGCTCCTTGGTGATGTTCGCGCCGTCCTCGGTGCGAAGCAGGTTCTCGAGCAGCACCTTGAGGCTGAAGGGCAGCTTCTCGAAGCCCTCGACCGCGTCGATGCGGAAGATCTCGTAGTCGGTGCTGCCGACCGTCAGGGTGCTCTTGGCACCGAAGCTGTTCACCGTAGACACGGGCTGTCTCCTCCTGGGTCGACCGCGCACTTGCGCTCCCAATCTTGCCCCTATCCGCGGCGGATAGACCAGCAAGGCGGGCCTAACCAGCAGGGGCCGCGATGGGACGCAATTTATCTTGATATCGAGATAAATCTAGCACGCGCGCGGCGTGGGGCTCACGGACGCGCCGACGGATACAGAGCTCGCACGACCAGCCAGGTCACGGCCACGAGCGGTGCGAAGAGAGGCAATCCCATCAGAAGCTTGAACGTGCCGAGCAGCGTCGTCTCGTCGGCCAGGTAGAGGGGAAGCTGCACCGCGAGCCGCGCGTAGAACAGCGCCGACCAGGCCAGCGCGAGCCACAGGAACGCGCGCCGCTTGCGGCGATCGCCGCGCCATGCCGTGCCCTCCCCCATGAGGAAGCCCGCCGCCAAGCCGATCAGCGACCAACCCACCAGCGCGGAGACGAGAAACGCCGTGCCGTACACCGCGTTCGTGACCAGCCCGATCACGAAGTTGTCGCGCGCATCACCGGTGAACAGCGCGAGCGCGGCCGCCGCGCAGGCGGCGATCAAGCCGCCCAGGGCCGCCGCCGGCGGCGATTTCTGCGCGAGGCGCACGAGCGTGAAGACCGCGGCCATCCCCACCGAGAGACCCAGCGACAGGATGAGCGGCTCGGGCCAGAAGGTGTACACCACGACGAAGACGAGGCTCGGCAGGATGGACTCGAGCACGCCGCGCAGTCCGCCCATCGCCTTCCACACCACGTCGCCGGTGGTCACCTCTTCAGCGGGGTCGATGCCGGCGCGCCGGGCCACGCCGCCGATCGCGGCGCCGACCAGGTCGGACGCAGCCGGCTCGGATTCGTCGCGGGACTGGCCCATTCCGGACGCGTGCATCATGGGCGCGTCACGCCGACGCGGGCGTGGAGGGCATCTTGAGCGGGATCAGGTCGCGAGGCGGCATGGGGGCGCTACCGCGCACCACCACGATCGATCGGAACAAGTCCTCGATCTGCTCGGCCGCCGCCGGGTCGGATGCGCCGGCCCCGCCGATCACGCCGCGCAGGAACCACCGGGGCCCGTCGACTCCGACGAACCGCGCGAGTCGCATCTGCGCATCCTGGCCGGCCACGACCGGCACCTCGGCCAGCAGCTCCGCGCCCAGCGGGCCCTCACGCTCCTCCACCCGGCCGCCCTGCTGGCGCACCTGATCGCGGATCTGCGCGCGCGTCTCGTCCCACAGTCCGGTCGAGCGGGGAGCCGCGAAGGGCTGCACCTGCAGAGTCGAGTCGGCGTAGTCCAGACCGACCGCGACGATGCGCTTCGTCTGCTCCTCGACCTCGAGCCGCAGGTTCAGACCCTCGCGCGGAAGCACCTTGATGCCCCCGAGGTCGATGTAGGGGCGGACCGGGTTGGCCTCGGTCTCGTCCAGCGGACCGGCCGCTGCTCGGTCCATGGGGGCCGACTTGCGGCCGATCTCGAGCTCGTCGCTCATGCGTTGTCTCCCTGAGCCTGATAGCCGGTGGATCCGAATCCGCCGCCGCCGCGCACGCTTTCGGGCAGCTCGTCCACCGGGATGAATCGCGCCTGCGGGACGGGCATCAGGATCAGCTGCGCGATCCGATCGCCCGCCGCCACCTCGTAGGGCTCGCGCGCGTCGGTGTTCAACAGCGCCACCTTGATCTCGCCGCGGTAGCCCGCATCGATCGTGCCCGGCGCGTTGACGATCGTGATGCCGTGCTTGGCCGCGAGACCGCTGCGCGGCACGACGAACGCGGCGTATCCCTCGGGCAGGGCGATCCGCACGCCCGTGCCGACGAGCGCCCGCTCTCCGGGCTCCAGGCGCACCGCCTCCGCCGCCACCAGATCGGCGCCCGCGTCACCGGGGTGCGCGTACACCGGCGTGGCCGGTGCGATGATGGGGACGTCCACGGTTTCGGTCACTCCACGAGGGTAATGCAGAACACATCACAGCCCGCCAAGCGAGGCACGACCCCCCGGCCCCTCTATCGAGAGCGCGTGTCGCCGTCGCTGTGGATCCTCGGATCAGCCGCCGTGGTCGCCCCCATGGCCGCGCTCGTCTTCGTTCAGTACGACGGCACGCTGTCGCTGGCTGTCGGGCTCGCGGTGGGCGTGATCGTCGTCGCGGCGCTCATCCTGTCGTCGCCCGTCATCGAGGTCGCCCAGGGCGAGCTTCGGGCCGGCCGCGCGCACATCGACGTCTCGCTGCTCGGCGATCCCGTTGCGCTCACGGGCGAGGATGCGCGCACGGCTCGCGGCCCGGCGCTCGATCCCCGCGGCTGGCACCTGATACGCGGAGGGGTCGCCGGGGTCGTCGTCCTGGCGAACGAAGACCCCGACGACCCCGTGTCGTCATGGACGCTCTCGTCGCGCACGCCCGACCGCCTCGCGGCGGCCGTGCGTCACGCGCAGAGCGCGGCCGGCTAGGCGGCGCAGTCGCGGCAGATCGGGCCGGCGGCCTCGTCGTGGTCGATCTGCGAGCGGTGCTTCACGAGGAAGCAGCTCATGCAGGTGAACTCGTCATCCTGCGGCGGGAGCACCACGACGTCCAGCTCGACGTTCGAGAGGTCGGCACCCGGCAGGTCGAAGCTCGACGGGTTGTCCGCGTCCTCCACGTCGACCGAACCCGACATGTTGTCGGGCACACGCGCCTTGAGGGCCTCGATCGACTCGTTGCCGTCGTCCTCGGTCTTGCGGGGGGCGTCGTAATCGGTTGCCATGTGAGAGGGTCACGCTTCTTTCATCAGCTGTGGTGCGGCCCCACCGAGCGGAGGGGCGGCGATAGTTTGCACGCCCACGGCCCGTTTGGCAAATGCGTGCGCCTGCGGGGATCGAAACTCGCGGCACGCCCGTTCTATTCCGCGGGTTCCGCGCGACGCGTGAAACCATGGCCAGGTCGTGAATGCCAGCGGCGCGTCCAGGGTCCGCCTGCGGCGCTGAGGCGAGCCAGAGGAGGATGGGCATGGAATCGCTCACCATCATCGGAACCGAAGACGGCCGACTCGTTCTGGCCACCGAGGCCGGTCAGCGCTTCACGCTCGCGATCGACGACGTGATGCGCTCCGAGATCCGCAAGGCCCAGCGCGACCAGTCGCCCGTCGAGGCGCGGGCGCCGCTGCCCAGCCCTCGCGAGATCCAGTCGCACATCCGGTCCGGCATGTCGGCCGAGGACGTCGCCGAGCTGCTCGGGGCCCGCGTCGAGGACATCCGCCGTTTCGAGGGCCCCGTGATCGCCGAGCGCGAGCACATCGTCGGCCAGGCGCTCGCGGTGCCCGTGCTGATGGGGGTCGAGCTCGAGCACGACGAGAACCCGACGTTCGGCGTCGCCATCCGCGCCAAGCTCGCCGAGCTGGGGGCCACGGGCGAGCGGTGGACGAGCTGGAAGGAGTCGTCGGGCTGGATCGTCAAGCTCGAGTTCAGCGCCAACGACGTCGACCATGACGCGCGGTGGAGCTTCGAGCCCCGCCGCAGCGCGCTGTCGCCGCTGAACGGCGACGCCACTCAGCTGTCACGCCAGGGCCCGATGCCGGAGGGGCTCATCCCCCGTCTGCGCGCGCTCGACACCGTCGCGCCGACCGAGGCGGCGGACGGCGAGGACTCGCGCTTCGACTCGGGGGCCTTCGGCCCGCGCCGCCTCGTCGAGCGCGACGCGCGTGTCGATTCCGACGCGACCCCGGCGCCGGAGACCGAGGCGCCGCCGAGCGCCGTCCGCGAGCGCGCCGCCAAGCGGGCGCCCGGCGGCCAGGCTCCCAGTTCCGACACGGCCGACCTGCTGGAGGCTCTGCGCCGCCGCCGGGGGCAGCGCGAACCCGCCCCCGCCCTCGAGCCGGAGGCGGCCCCGGAGCACTCGCTGCGCGATCGGTCGGGGCGTGAGCGTCCCGCTCCGGTGGCGCTGTTCGACGCCGCTCTGCATGCGCCGGAGCAGGCAGAGGACCAGCGCACCCCCGCGCCCGAGCAGGACGAGGCGCGTCGCCGGCGCGGACGCCCGTCTATGCCGTCGTGGGATGAGATCGTCTTCGGAGCCCGCAGCGACGACTGAGCCGGGGCCGCGTCCCGGCTCCCCCGTCAGGGTGCGTAGGCGCCCAGCCGCAACAACGGCACGGTGACCTCCTCGGGCGTGATCGACCCATGCTGGCCGATCATGTCCTGCGGTCGCTTGTCGTCGAGGCGGTCGTCGTAGAAAGCCCACGTGCCGCGCGCGGCGACGAGCAGGTCGCCGATGCGCGGCCGCACGGCATCGTCCACCGCGCCGAACAGCCCCGCCGCGATCGCCTCGTCCCGGGTCGACACATCGCCGGCTCTACCCGACGCCGACGCCCAGACGTCGGCGGCCGCACGCGCGTTCCGTCCGGGCTCGAGGTACACGTGCAGCAGGCGGGGCTCGCCTCCGAGAAGCTCGACGCCCTCGAGGCGCGGGTCCCCATCCTGCAGCAGCACGTGCCGATGCCGCGGCACATCCACCATGCCGTGATCGGCCGTCACGACCGCTCCCACGCCCGCAGGCGGCGGTGCCGCGAACGCCGCATCGACCTCTTCGAGCGCGGTCAGCCACGCCTCGGAATCGACCCCGTGGCGGTGCCCCGCCTTGTCCACCTCCGGGATGTAGCAGTACACCAGAGCTCCGGGCTCGGCCGAGGCGAGCTCATACGCGACGCGCACGCGTGTGCGCACGTCGTCGGCGGGCACGTACTCCGATCCGCGCAGGACCGCCGCGGTGAGGCCGCTGCGTGCGTACTCGGCCAGCCCGACGGAGAACGTGCGTCGCCCCTCCGCGGCGGCGCGTTCGAAGACGGTCGGACGACGCTGCCAGGTGGCGGGGTCCAGCCCGTCGCGCTCATAGCCGTTGAGCTGGTTCGCGAGGCGTCCCTGAGCGGGGTCCCGCACGCGATACCCGACGAGCCCGTGCTGCCCCGGGTCGGTGCCGGTGAGGACCGACGTGAGGGCCGCTGCGGTGGTCGAGGGGAACACGGTGCGCGCCACGTCCTTCTTCCCGCCGAGGGCCGAGAGCCGGCGGGCATGCCCGGCGTGCGCGCGCAGCTGCAGGGCGCCGAGCCCGTCGATCACGAAGAGCACAGCCGACCGCGCGGGCGCGAGCCGGTCGGATGTGCCCGACAGCGACCGCAGGATGTCGGGCGCAACTCCGGTGAGGCTCCGGGCCGAGGCAGGGCCCGTCGGTACGATGGGTGGCATCCGGGCAAGTCTCGCACAGTGCGCTTCGCCCACTCCGTGACCTCGGGTCGCCCGATGCCCGGTCAGCGACCACATCCTCCTCCGAGAGAGCAGACGAGTAAGCAGTATGGCGCGTAAGTCCACCGCATCCCCGAGCCCGACCGAGCCGGTCGCAGAGCGCATCGAGGACATCGACCTCGAAGCGGAGATGCAGGGGTCGTACCTGGAGTACGCCTACTCCGTCATCTACTCGCGCGCGCTCCCCGACGCCCGTGACGGCCTCAAGCCCGTGCAGCGGCGCATCCTGTATCAGATGGCCGACATGGGCCTGCGCCCCGACCGCGGGCACGTCAAGAGCGCGCGCGTGGTCGGCGAGGTGATGGGGAAGCTGCATCCCCACGGCGACTCGGCGATCTATGACGCGCTCGTGCGTCTCGCGCAGGACTTCGCGCTGCGCGTGCCGCTCGTGGACGGGCACGGCAACTTCGGCTCGCTCGACGACGGTCCGGCCGCGGCGCGCTACACGGAGGCGCGGCTGGCGTCCCCCGCGCTCTCCCTCACGGAGAACCTCGACGAGGACGTCGTGGACTTCATGCCGAACTACGACGGCCAGTTCCAGCAGCCGTCGGTGCTGCCCGCGGCGTACCCGAATCTGCTCGTGAACGGCGCGAGCGGCATCGCGGTCGGCATGGCGACCAACATGGCGCCGCACAACCTGAGCGAGGTCGTCGCGGCGGCCACGCACCTGCTCGAGCACCCCGAGGCGTCCACGACCGAGCTGATGGAGTTCGTGCCCGGTCCCGACTTCCCGTCGGGGGGCATCCTGGTCGGTCTCGACGGCGTGCGCGAGGCGTACGAGACCGGGCGCGGGGCCTTCAAGCTGCGTGGCAAGGTCTCGATCGAACAGGTGGCGCCGCGCCGCACCGGCATCGTGATCACCGAGCTGCCCTACATGGTCGGGCCGGAGCGAGTGATCGAGAAGCTCAAGGACGCCGTGCAGTCGAAGAAGCTGCAGGGCATCAGCGACGTCGCCGACCTCACCGACCGCAACAACGGCCTGCGGCTCGTGATCGGCATCAAGACCGGATTCGACCCGAACGCCGTGCTGGAGCTGCTCTACAAGCTCACGCCGCTCGAGGACTCGTTCAGCATCAACAACGTCGCTCTCGTCGACGGGCAGCCGCGCACCCTCGGGCTGAAGGAGCTGCTGCGGGTCTACATCGACCACCGCCTGGCGGTCGTGACCCGCCGCAGCCGATATCGCCTCGCCCGCCGCCGGGAACGGCTGCACCTCGTCCAGGGCCTGTTGATCGCGATCCTCGACATCGACGAGGTCATCCAGGTCATCCGCTCGTCCGACACGTCCGAGCAGGCCCGCGAGCGCCTGTGCACGGTCTTCGACCTCGACGAGGTGCAGGCCGAGTACATCCTCGAGCTGCGCCTGCGCCGCCTCACGAAGTTCTCGCGCATCGAGCTCGAGCAGGAACGAGATGCCCTGCTCGCCGAGATCGCCCAGCTCGAGGAGCTCCTCGGCTCGGACGTCCTGCTGCGCAAGCAGGTCGCGCTGGAGCTCGAGGCCACCGCCGAGAAGCATGGGAGCCCGCGGCGCACGCTGCTCATGAACGCGAAGCCCGTCGCTCCCCGCCAGAAGAAGGGCACGCCCGAGCTCCAGATCGCCGACGCACCCACCGTGGTCGCGCTCTCCACCACCGGGCGTGCGGTGCGGATCGAGGTGCCGGACGGGCAGCAGCTGACCGCCCCGGCCCGTCGCAGCAAGCACGATGCGATCCTCGCCACCGTGCCGACCACGGTGCGCGGCGAGGTCGGCGCGGTGACGTCGCGTGGACGCCTCGTGCGCTTCACTCCCGTGGACCTGCCGTCCGTGCCCGCCAACTCGGTGCAGCTCGGCGTCGGCACGAAGCTGCACGACTACATCGGGCTCACCGACCGGGCCGAGCGGATCGTCGCGCTCGTGCGCCTGGACGACGACACGCCGCTCGCCCTCGGCACGGCGCAGGGCGTCGTGAAGCGGATTGTGCCGGCCGGCCTCCCGCCGAAGCCGGAGCTCGAGATCATCGGTCTCAAGGCCGGCGACTCGGTGATCGGCGCCGCCTCAGCAGCCGACGAGGCGGAGCTCGTGTTCGTGACCTCCGACGCGCAGCTGCTGCGCTTCGCGGCGTCGTCGGTTCGCCCGCAGGGCGCTCCGGCGGGCGGCATGGCGGGCATCAAGCTCGCCGCGAAGGCCGAGGCCGTCTTCTTCGGCGCGGCCACGGGAGACGAGAACGTGGTCATCACGGTGTCAGGGTCTTCCGACGCGATCGCCGGCATGGATGTGGGACGGGCCAAGATCTCCGACTTCTCGGAGTACCCCGCCAAGGGCCGGGCGACGGGCGGCGTCCGGTCACACGCTTTCCTGAAGGGCGAGGATCGCATCACCCTCGCCTGGGTGGGCCCCGACCCGGCACGCGCAGTCGACGCGACAGGGGCGGTGCGCAAGCTGCCCGAGACCCTCTCGCGACGCGACGCGTCCGGCCAGCCGCTCGATGCCTCGATCAGCTCCATCGGGCGCACGCTGAGCGCCTCGCTGGGCGTCGCCGAGTGAGCGCCGCCGCCCTCGGGTTCGCGGCGATCTGCCTTGCATCGCTGATCGGCGCGGTCGGCCAGCGCGCTCTCGGCATGGGGTTCGGCCTGGTGACGGTCCCGGTCCTGGTGCTCGTCGTCGGCCCGCTTCCCGCGGTGACGGCCGTCAACGCGCTCGGCGCGGTCACATCGGTGATCGTGCTCGCGCAGGTGTGGCGCCTCGTCGACTGGCGCCGGCTCGTCTGGCTGCTGCTCCCCGCACTGCTCGGGGTGATCCCCGGCATCCTGCTGGCGCGCACGGCGGATGATGCGGTGCTGAAGACCGTCGTGGGAGTCCTGATCCTGCTCGGCCTCGCCCTGACGCTGTGGCTGCGCCGCGCCGAGAGGCCCCTGCCCGGCGACATGCCGGTCGCGGTGACCGGCGCCGTCGCCGGTGTGCTGAACGGGTCGGTCGGCGTCGGCGCGCCGATCCTCGGCATCTACGGTGCGCTCGGCGACTGGCCGCAGCGAGCCTATGCCGCTGCGTTGCAGCCGTTCTTCTTCGTGCTCAGCGTGACCACGGTCGTCGCGAAGGGTCTCCTGGACCCCGCCGGAGCACTCCCCTGGTCGTGGTGGCAGTGGCTGCTCGTGTGCGCGACGCTCGTCGTGGGCGTCCTGCTCGGGCACCGCATCGCCGCACACCTGCCCGAGCGCACGGCGCGCACCATCATCCTGCTCATCTCGCTCGCGGGCGGCGTCTCGGTGCTGTGGTCGGGCATCGCCGGCCTGCTCGCCTGACAAACCGTGTCCGCCCCGTGCGGGGCTGAGCGACGGCGCCGGACGACCGGCGTCAGGCGTCGATCGACTCGCGGCTCAGGCGGTCGGCCGATTCGACGATGAACTCGCGGCGCGGGCCGACCTCGTTGCCCATCAGCACCTCGAACACCCGACCGGCCGCTTCGGCGTCCTCGAGGCGCACGCGGCGCAGCAGACGACCGTCGCGCGCCATGGTCGTCTCGGCCAGCTGGTCGGCGTCCATCTCGCCGAGGCCCTTGTAGCGCTGGATCGGCTCCTGCCAGCGCTTGCCCGACCTGCGCAGCTTGTCGAGCAGGCGATGCAGCTCGGCCTCGCTGTAGGTGTACAGCGTCTCGTTGGGCTTGGAGCCAGGGTTGATCACGATCACGCGGTGCAGCGGCGGCACGGCGGAGAAGACACGTCCCGCCTCGACGAGCGGTCGCATGTAGCGGTAGAACAGCGTCAGCAGGAGCGTCCGGATGTGCGCACCGTCGACATCCGCGTCGCTCATCATGATCACCTTGCCGTATCGGGCGGCGTCGAGGTCGAACGTGCGGCCCGATCCGGCGCCCACGACCTGGATGATCGACGCGCATTCGGCGTTCGACAGCATGTCGCTGATCGAGGCCTTCTGCACGTTGAGGATCTTGCCCCGGATGGGCAGCAGCGCCTGGTACTCGCTGTTGCGCGCGAGCTTCGCTGTGCCGAGCGCCGAGTCACCCTCGACGATGAACAGCTCCGACTGCGCGACGTCCTGCGTGCGGCAGTCGACGAGCTTGGTCGGCAGCGACGAGCTCTCGAGCGCGTTCTTGCGGCGCTGGGTCTCCTTGTGGGCGCGGGCAGAGACGCGCGCCTTCATCTCGGAGACGACCTTGTCGAGCAGCATCGACGTCTGGTTCTTGTCGTCGCGCTTGGTGGATGCGAACCGCGCCTTCAGCTCCTCGCGAACCACCTTCGCCACGATCGAGCGCACGGCCGGCGTGCCGAGCACCTCCTTCGTCTGGCCCTCGAACTGCGGCTCCGGCACCGTGACCGTGAGCACGGCGCTGAGGCCCGCGAGGACGTCGTCCTTCTCGAGCTTGTCGCCCCCCACCTTCAGACGGCGGGCGTTCGCGGCCACCTGGTCGCGCAGCTGCTTCAGCAGCTCCTGCTCGAAGCCCTGCTGGTGCGTGCCGCCCTTGGGAGTCGAGATGATGTTCACGAACGACCGAATGGCGGTGTCGTACCCGGTCCCCCAGCGCAGCGCGATGTCGACGGTGCACTCCCGCTGCACCTCCGTCGACACCATGTGCCCGTCGGGCTGCAGCATGGGCACGGTCTCGGTGAAGTGCCCCGATCCCGTCAGCCGCCACGTGTCGGTGATGGGCGCGTCGGTGGCGAGGAAATCCACGAACTCGGAGATGCCGCCGTCGAACTTGTACGCGGTCTCGACGGGCTCGGCGCTGCCGTCCTCGCGCGGGCGCTCGTCGCGGATGACGATCTCCAGGCCCGGGACGAGGAACGCCGTCTGCCGCGCGCGGGTGACGAGGTCGTCGAGCTGGAACGCGGCGTCCTTCGTGAAGATCTGCCGGTCCGCCCAGTAGCGCACGCGCGTTCCCGTGACGCCCTTGGCGACCTTGCCGACCACGCGCAGCTCGCTGCGCTCCTCGAACGGCGTGAACGGCGCGTCCGGCCGAGGACCGCCGTCGTCGGCGAACACGCCCGGCTCCCCCCGGCGGAACGACATCGCCCAGGTCTTGCCGCCGCGATCCACCTCTACGTCGAGGCGCTCAGACAGCGCGTTCACGACCGAGGCGCCCACGCCGTGCAGACCGCCCGAAGCGGCGTAGGAGCCGCCGCCGAACTTTCCGCCCGCATGCAGCTTCGTGTACACGACCTCGACACCCGACAGCCCGGTGCGGGGCTCGACATCGACCGGCACGCCTCGACCCCGGTCGCGCACCTCGACGCTGCCATCGGCGTGCAGGATGACGTCGATACGCGATCCGTTGCCCGCGACCGCCTCGTCGACGGAGTTGTCGATGATCTCCCACAGGCAGTGCATGAGCCCCGGCGAGCCGTTCGAGCCGATGTACATGCCCGGACGCTTGCGGACGGCCTCAAGGCCTTCCAGAACCTGCAGATGATGGGCGGAGTACTCGGCGGTCACAATCTTCGATGCTATCCGCGGGCGGCTGAGCGACCCGTCTGACACTCCCTCTTGCCCTACTCCCGTCTGGGTATGAGAGGGCCTCCGTACGCGCTGAGCGAAACATGGTCAAGCCCGGGCAGGATTGCCAGGCCTGCGTGGTTATATGTGACGCATCCCGCAACCGTGGATGGATGAACGAGGAGGCAGACATGATGACGACCACAACCGAAGCCCCCGCTGTCTCCTACCGCCTCACGGCGATGGACCGCTGCGACTCGTGCGGTGCGCAGGCCTACATCGCCGCCGAGGTGAACGGCAGCGAGCTGCTGTTCTGCGCTCACCACGGCCGCAAGTACGAGGAGAAGCTGCGCGCCGTGGCGACCTCGTGGCACGACGAGACGTCGCGCCTCGACGAAGCGGAGTGATCCGCAGCAGCCCCAGGCTTCCCGCGCCCGCCGCCTCATCGAGGCGGCGGGCGCGTCGCTTCGGGCGGACGACGCAGAGCGCCGGCCCGCTGGGTCGGGATCAGTCGACGAGGACGCGCGGGATGAGAGGCGAGAGCCGCAGCGGCAGCTCCTCGCCGACCGTGCCGATCGCCTCGGCGAGCGTCGTCGCCGACGACTCCCCGGCCTCGCCGGGGCCGAAGACCCGCACCTCGTCACCGCGGGCCGCACCCGACCACGCCGCCACGACGGAGGTCGTGAGGCCGACCGACAGCAGGTGGCGAGGCCCCGCCGGCGTGCCCACCGCGACGCGCCCGCCGAGTGTCGACGGGAGGCCGTCGAGCGATCCGATGCCGACCTCCACTCCGTCTGGGCCCACGGCGGTGACCAGCGCGACCAGCGCCGCCGCGGGGACGATGCCCGGCAGCTCGGGGCCGTCGGCCGAACGGATGCCGTAGCAGAACGCGCCGACCCTCACCAGCTCGTAGCGGAACTCGGGGCGAGCCCAGCCCGCGGCGCTGGCCGCGAGATGCCGTACCTCGGGGTCGAGGCCGCTCTCTCGGGCGGCTGCCACGGCCGCGTCGAATGCCGCGCGCGCGTCGTCGTCGTCCGCGTCGCTCGCCTCGGCGATGTGGCTCCAGATGCCGGCCACGCGGATGCGCCCCTCGCGCTGGAGCTGCGCGGCCCGCGAGACGAACGCCGGCCAGTCCTCGGGGCGCACCCCGTTGCGGTGCAGACCCGTGTCGATCTTCAGATGCACGACGGCGCGCGTGTCGGCGACCTCCGCGATCCGCTCGAGGTAGGCCGCGTCACCCACCCCCAGCTCCAGGCCGTCTGCGAGGGCCGCGCGCGCCTCGTGCGGGCCCAGCGTGAGCCAGCAGAAGACACGGGCGCGGTCGCCGACGACCGCCTTCGCGCGAGCGGCGCTGCGCGGGTCGATCGCGCCCAGCCACCGCACGCCCTCGGCCGCGGCGATCTCGGCGATCGCCTCGACGCCGTGTCCGTACGCGTCGTCCTTCACGACCATGAGCAGGTCGGAAGGTGCGATGCGGGCGCGCACCGCGGCGATGTTCGCGGCGATGCGTGAGCGCGACACCTGCAGCTCCGCGCTCATGCGGCCGCCCCCTGATCGTCGGGACGTGCGTCCTGGGCCTCGCGTTCGACATGAAGACCCACCGTGCATACGAGCTCCGCGGGCGAGAGTCCCGTGACCTCCGCCCACCGAGCCAGCGCATCTCGCACCCGTCCGGATCCGAAGAACACGGCGCGATCCCCTGCCTCCACGGGCCCATCGCCGACGTCGACGACGCAGACGTCCATGGCCACCCGCCCGACGATGGGCCGCAGCGCGCCGCCGACCTCGACCGACGCGCGATTGCCCAGCGCGCGCACGACGCCCTCCGCGTAGCCGCCCGCGACCAGCGCGATGCGCGTGTCTTCCGCCGCACGGTGCGTGTAGCCGTACGAGACGCCCTCGCCCGCGAGCAGCCGCTTCGTCGAGAGCACCGGGCTCACGAGCGACATCACGGGCGCGCCCCCCGTCCCCGGCATCCCGTACAGCAGCGCGCCGTTCTGGGGGGCCGCGTCCACGACCCGCAAGCCGAGCGACTCCGCGAGGGCGCGATCGCGCGCGTCGACCGCCACGCGGCGGATGCCGGCACGAGCCGCCGTGCGTGCAGCGAGCTCGGCTCCGTGTCCCCACGCGTCGCGGCGCAGGTCGGCAACCGCGTCCGCGTCGCGCGCCTGCAGCAGGCGGGCGTTCGCGAGGAGAGCGGACCGGGAGATGAGCGCGAGGGGGGATGCGCGCCGGGGGTTCGGCCAGGTCACCGACCTAGACTAACCCGGGGACGGATCCGTCCCGCTGACCCCTCGGAGTGTGCATGACTGACAACCGCCTCGGCCTCGCCGGCAAGTTCCGCTACCTCGCCGAGCGCGCCCGCCGCATCGACATCAAGTCGGTCGCCGCGCGCGCGAGAGAGGTGCACGAGCAGCACGGCGCGTGGACGCCCAAGGTGTTCGCGGACATGCTCTGGTCGGCCGCACGGCATGATGTCGCCTTCCAGGACTACGTCGACTACGACTTCGCGATCCTGTCGAAGGGCGAGCGCGGGACCTACATGACCCATCCGGTGTCGATGCAGCTCGCGGCTCGCTTCGCGCGCAAGGACAAGCGCGTGCTGTTCGAGAACAAGATCGAGTTCAACAAGGTCTTCTCCGACTTCCTCAAGCGCGACTGGCTCGTCGTCGAGTCGGGCAATGCCGACGCCGTGCGCGCGTTCGGCGAGAGGCACGGCACGTTCATCGCCAAGGTGCCCGTCAGCCACATGGGGTTAGGAGTGCGGCGGTATCACGCGTCGGACGTCACCGACTGGGACGCCTTCCACCGCGGGCTGCTCGAGCGCGACGAGCTGCTGCTGGAGGAGGTCATCTCGCAGCACGCCGATCTCGCGGCCGTCTGCCCCGGCACCGTCAACACCACGCGCATCACAGCCTTCTTCGACGGCCAAGAGGCGCACATCCTGGCGATCGCGCAGAAGTTCGGACGTGGCTCCGTGAGCGACCAGATGTCGTACGGCGGGTTCTACACGATGCTGCATGACGACGGCCGGGCGTTCGGCGCGGGCTACGACTCGCACGGCCATGTGCACGAGACGCACCCGGACACGGGCTTCCGGATCGCCGACTTCCGACTGCCGTTCATGGACGAGGTCAAGGCCTTCATCGAGCAGGTCGCCCGCGTGGTGCCCGAGGTGCAGTACGTCGGCTGGGACGTCGTGGTCACGCCCACGGGTCCCGTGCTGGTCGAGGGCAACTGGGGCGCCGGCGTCTACGAGAACAAGCCCAGCGTCACGGGGATCCGCACCGGTCACAAGCCGCGCTACCGGGCCGCCATCGGCTTCTAGCCGAGACACGACGATGGCCCCTCCTCGCGGAGGGGCCATCGTCGTGTGAGCGCGACGCCCGCCGACGCGGGCGACACCTAAGGGCGCCTTTGCGGATGCGGGCGGCGTGAGCTAGAGGACGCGGACGATCCCCATCGGCGTCGACTGGTGGCCCTGGCCGAGCGGGTTGTCGCCCAGGATGCGCACCAGGCGCTTCTCCCCCGCCTTGTCCAGCGTGGAGCCCAGGATGTTGCCGCCGATGTCGTTGATGTCGACGACCGCGACGTCGATGCCGCCGCCGAGCAGCTGCTGAACGTGGCGCGCCACCTCGCGCGGGCGCTCCGGCCCGAGCACGACCGCCTGGTTGTACGGCGGGATGGTGCCGCTGGTCGGACCGTCGATCGCACGCGCCTTGTCGCCGGCGATCCGATAGAAGTCGCCCTTCCGACCGAGCTTCTTCGTGACGGCCGCGACGGCGGCCGCGAACAGGATGCGCGGCACACCGCACTCACGCAGCGCCATCTCCATGGTCTCGGGCATGCCGAGCCCGATGCCGTGCGGGGTCTTCACGACGTAGCGCGACAGGAACCGTGCGAGCTTGCGGGGCTGGATGTCGCTGAGCAGGTACGAGCGTCCCTGCGTGATCGCGACGATCTTCTCCGTCACGAACAGCAGGTCGCCCGGCTGCACCGCGCCCGCGGCGTAGGTGGCGACGACCTCGTCCAGGTCGTCCTCGGGCATCACGACGCGCGTGCGCAGCGGGATGCGCTGCACCTTCTCGCCGTCGATCTCGACTTCGAGGGCCTTGCCCTCGTTCGCGGCCGCCGACATCACTCGAGGTAGTCGCGCAGCGACTGCGACCGGCTCGGGTGACGCAGCTTCGCCATCGTCTTGGACTCGATCTGGCGGATGCGCTCGCGCGTGACGCCGAACGTGTCGCCGATCTGGTCCAGCGTCTTGGGCTGTCCGTCGCCGAGGCCGAAGCGCATCCGGATGACGCCCGCCTCACGCTCGGAGAGAGAGTCGAGCAGGCTCTCGAGCTGACGCTGCAGCATCGTGAACCCGACCGCGTCGGCCGGAACGACCGCTTCGGTGTCCTCGATCAGGTCACCGAACTCGCTGTCGCCGTCCTCACCCAGAGGCGTGTGCAGGGAGATCGGCTCGCGGCCGTACTTCTGCACCTCGATGACCTTCTCCGGGGTCATGTCGAGCTCCTTCGAGAGCTCCTCGGGCGTGGGCTCGCGGCCCAGGTCCTGCAGCATCTGGCGCTGCACGCGGGCGAGCTTGTTGATGACCTCGACCATGTGCACCGGGATGCGGATCGTGCGGGCCTGGTCGGCCATGGCACGTGTGATCGCCTGACGGATCCACCAGGTGGCGTACGTCGAGAACTTGAAGCCCTTGGTGTAGTCGAACTTCTCGACGGCGCGGATGAGGCCCAGGTTGCCCTCCTGGATCAGATCCAGGAACTGCATGCCGCGGCCCGTGTAGCGCTTGGCGAGCGAGACGACCAGACGCAGGTTGGCGCCGAGCAGGTGAGACTTGGCGCGCTGACCGTCGCGGGCCACCCACTGCAGGTCGAGACCGAGCTGGCTCGACTTCTCGGCCGCCGACATCTTCGACAGCTTCTCCTCGGCGAACAGGCCCGCCTCGATGCGCATCGCGAGGTCGACCTCCTCCGCCGCGTTCAGCAGCGGGACCTTGCCGATCTGCTTCAGGTAGTCCTTGACCGGATCGGCCGTGGCTCCCGTGATCTGCGTCGAGTAGACCGGGACCTCGTCCTCGTCGCTCGACGTGATGACGATCGCGCCCGTGGGCAGCGGCTCGGTGACGGCCTTCTTCGGCGCCTCGTCCTCGTCGGACGCCTCCGCGGGCTCGTCCTTGCCCGCGTCGGCCTCGTCGAGCTCGACCTCGTCCTCGAGCTCGACGGCCTCGTCGTCGTCGGGCTCCTCGGACGCCTTCTTCGAGGCGGACTTCTTCGGTGCGGCCTTGGCCGCGGTCTTCTTGGCGGGCGCCTTGCGGGCGGGCTTCTCCCCGGCGTCGCCCTCCGCCTTCTTGGCGGCCGACGTCTTCCGTGCCGTCGTCTTGGCGGCAGTCGTCTTCGCGGTGGTGGGCTCGACGGCCTCCTCCGCTTCAGCAGTGTCCTTCTTCTTCGCGGTGCTCCGCGGAGTCTTCGTGGCAGTAGTCACGTTTCGCCTTTCACCGGCGGCGCCGCGCGCCGCGCCCCCGGGTGTGTTCGGGCACTAGTAAGACCCTTGTCAAGTCCGGCGCCGTGTGGTGCGCCGTCCTGCCAACGGGTCGGACCCTCATTCTCTCACACGTCCGGCCGCGCACCGGACGCACGCGTGGAGCGTCTCAGACCACAACGCGCCCAGCCGGGCGCGCATTCCCGGAACGGCGACACACGGGTCGACCCTGGTCGCGCGCCGTTCCGGCCGGGGCGCGGGCTCTTCGTGCGCCGCTCAGCCCGCGCGCTTGTCGTCGTCGCCGTTCGGGCGTGACGCCAGGAAGCGCTCCAGCTCCGCCGCCAGCTCGTCGGCGCTGGGCAGCTCGCCCTCTCGCAGGCCGGCGACGGTGGGCGTGCCGCCCACGCCGAGTCCCGCGGCATATGCGTCGTAGCGCTCCTCGAGACCGTGCACCATCCTGCCGAGCTCGTCATTGCCGGAGATCTGGTCTTCGACCTTGCCCAGGTACTCGCGGTTCTCGACGTACAGCTCGTCCATCGTGAACACGAGTCCCGTGGCAGCCATGAGCTTGTCGAGCGCGGCGATCGTGGCTGCGGGGTAGTCCGTCTCGGCGAGGTAGTGCGGAACCAGCAGCACGAACCCCGCCGTCTCGAAGCCGGACTCCACGAAGCGGTACTCGAGGAGGTGTCCGATCGTCGCCGGAACCTGCGTGCGCGGATGCCAGATCGAGTGCGCCTCGATGAGGTCGGCCCGGTTGCCGCTCACCGTGACGCCGAGAGTGCGCGTGTGCGGCACCGGCATGGCGATGGCGTGGACCCAGGTCATGGACGACACCGCGAAGCGGTCGGCGAAGTCGACCGCCGCAGCCACGAAGGCGTCCCACGCGAAGTCCGGCTCGTACCCCGACAGCAGCAGGAAGGGCTGGCCCAGCGCGTCGTGAGCGAGCGAGAGCTCGAGCCGCGGGGGCCGGTAGTCGCTGAGGTGATCCTGCTCGAACGTGACGATCGGACGACGCGCCCGGTAGTCGAGCAGCGTGTCGTTCGAGAACACCGCGACGGGGCGGGGATCGAGCTCCTCCCGCGCGAAGTCGATCAGGCCCGCGACGGCCCCTCCGGCGTCGGTGAAGCCGGTCATCAGGATGACCAGCGGAAGGCCGTCCGGCACGATGGGCGCATTCGCCACCCGCTCGTAGATGTCACCAGTCGAGGGCATGCATCCATGCTACGAGCCGGGAGCCGTACGGGTCTCCGTTCCGCTCTGCGCGTATCGTCGCGACACCCCCTCCTCGCAGGCCCTCCTAGGATGGACAGCATGCCGATTCCCGCCCTCGCGCTGACCGAAGACCGTTTCCCCACCGAGAGCGCGGAGGCCGCGATTCTGGCGATCCCGTCGTTCAGCGGTGAGGAGCCTCTCTCGCAGTTCCCGGGCCTGCGCCGCGCACTGGATGCGATCGGCTTCACGGGGGCGAAGAACTCGTTCGCCCGCGTATACGCCCCGGACGTCGCCGACCTCCCCCTCGCCGTCGTCGGTCTCGGGTCCGAGCCGGACGCCGGCGCGGTGCGGGACGCGGTGGGCACCGCGGCGCGGCTGCTCACCGGCTTCGACACGGTCGCGGTTCACGTCGCCGCCGACGTCGACGACGCCTGGCGCGCCGCGGCGGAGGGCGCGGCGCTCGGGGCGTACTCGTTCACCTCGTACAAGACCGAGGATCCGGAGAAGGCCGCGAAGAAGCGGCGCGCGCGCTCCGTGCTCGTGCACGTGCCGGGCCCGGTGGACGACGCGCAGCTCGACGGCGTGCGGGCGGGCGCCGAAGCCGTCGCGCTCGTGAAGGACCTCGTCTCCACTCCCGCCGACCGACAGAGCCCCGCGCAGCTGGCCGAGGCGGCGACCGTCGCGACGGACGGACTCGACATCGACGTGACCGTCTACGACGAAGCGGCGCTCGAGGAGGGCGGCTTCGGCGGCATCCTGGGCGTCGGCCGAGGCTCCGACCGCCCCCCGCGCCTCGTGCGCCTGGAGTGGGCACCTCGTGATGCCGAGCGCCACGTCGCACTGGTCGGAAAGGGCATCACTTTCGATACCGGCGGACTCTCCCTGAAGCCCGCCACGGCCATGCTCGGCATGAACGAGGACATGACCGGCGCCGCGGAGGTCCTCGCAGTCGTGCGTGCCGCCGCCCAGCTGAACCTGCCCGTGCGCGTGACGGCCTGGATGTGCCTCGCTGACAACATGCCCTCGGGGCGCGCGACGCGTCCGGGCGACGTGCTGACCATGCTCGACGGCACGACGGTCGAGGTGACCAACACCGACGCCGAGGGGCGCCTGGTGCTGGCCGACGGCCTCGTCGCGGCCAGCCGCGAGCAGCCGGACGTGATCGTCGATGTCGCCACGCTCACGGGCGCCATCCTGGTGGCCCTGGGCACGCGCCACACGGGCGTGATGGGACACGGCGACGCGGTCGACGCGTTCCTGCGCGCGGCTGACCGCACAGGCGAGCTGGCCTGGCCGCTGCCTCTCCCCGAGCACATCGCCGAGCAGCTGGACTCACGCATCGCCGACATGCGCAACGCCGATATGGGCAACCGCAACGGCGGCTCGATGTTCGCGGGACTCTTCCTGCAGCGCTTCGTGGGCCGCACGGGTGAGGGCGACGACGCGCCCCGCATCCCGTGGGTCCACCTCGACATCGCCGGATCCGCCATGAGCGTGAACAGTCCCTTCGGCTACACCGACAAGGGCCCCACGGGCGCCACGGTGCGCGCGCTCATCGACTTCGTCGCAGCGGGCGGAGAGGTGCAGTGACGGCACACGACTTCGATGTCGTCGTGCTCGGCGGCGGCAGCGGCGGCTACGCCGCCGCCCTGCGCGCGGCCGAGCTCGGCAAGCGGGTCGCCCTCATCGAGAAGGACCGGCTCGGTGGCACGTGCCTGCATCGCGGCTGCATCCCGACCAAGGCGCTGCTGCACGCGGCGGAGATCGCCGACGCGGTGAGGGAGGCCGGCGCATACGGTGTCTCGGCGTCGCTCGGCGGCATCGACCCGGTCGGTCTCCGTGCATACCGCGAGGGCATCGTGGCCAAGAAGTTCAAGGGTCTCGAGGGTCTGGTGGCGCGCCGAGGCATCACCGTCGTGGCAGGCGAGGGCCGGCTCGAGCCGGGCCGCACCGTGCGCGTCGGCGACGACACATACACCGGCGCGGATGTCGTGCTGGCCACCGGCTCGTACAGCCGCACGCTTCCGGGTCTCGAGCCCGGAGGCCGCATCCTGACGAGCGAGACCGCTCTCGCGCTCGACGAGGCGCCGGGCAGCCTGGTCGTCCTGGGGGGCGGCGTGATCGGCGTCGAGTTCGCGAGCGCGTGGCGCTCGTTCGGCGCCGAGGTCACCATCGTCGAGGCGCTCGACCACCTCGTCCCCAACGAGGACATCGCGCTCAGCAAGGGACTCGAGCGCGCGTACCGCAAGCGCGGCATCCAGACCCGTCTGGGCGTGCGATTCGCGTCCGCGAGCCAGGACGCCGACGGCGTGACCGTGACCCTCGAAGACGGCGAGTCGCTGCGCGCGGACTATCTGCTCGTCGCGGTGGGGCGCGGTCCGGCCACCTCCGGACTCGGCTTCGAGGATGCCGGCGTCGCGCTCGACCGCGGCTTCGTGGTCGCGGACGAGCGGCTGCGCACCGGCGTGGACGGCGTGTGGGCGGTGGGAGACATCGTGCCCGGCCTGCAGCTCGCCCATCGCGGCTTCCAGCAGGGCGTCTTCGTCGCGGAGGCCATCGCGGGGCTCGATCCCGTGCCCGTGCCCGAGACGCAGATCCCCAAGGTCACCTATTCCCACCCGGAGGTCGCTTCGGTCGGGATCACCGAGGCCCAGGCCGTCGCCCAGCACGGGGCGGAGGGGGTGAGGGCGTACGAGTACAACCTCGCCGGCAACGGCAAGAGCGAGATCATCGGCACGACGGGTCTGGTCAAGGTCGTCCGTCGCGTCGAGGGGCCGGTTCTCGGCGTCCATCTCATCGGCGACCGAGTCGGCGAGCTCATCACCGAGGGCCAGCTCGCGGTCGCCTGGGAGGCGCACCCCGAGGACATCGCCCCGCTCATCCACGCGCATCCCACGCAGAGCGAGGCCCTGGGCGAGGCGTTCCTCGCCCTCGCCGGCAAGCCGCTCCACGCGGTCTGAACGGCGCCGACCGGCGTACGCGCGTCAGCACGAGCGCACATCACTAAGCTGTAAGACGTATCCAAATCCTGAAGGAGACTCCGACATGAGTACTTCCGTGGTCCTCCCCGAGCTCGGCGAGAGCGTCACCGAGGGAACGGTCACCCGCTGGCTGAAGAAGGTCGGCGACACGATCGCCGTCGACGAGGCCCTGCTGGAGATCTCGACCGACAAGGTCGACACCGAGATCCCGTCGCCCGTCGCGGGCGTGATCGAGGAGATCCTCGTTCAGGAGGACGAGACCGTCGAGGTCGGCGCCGTTCTGGCGAAGATCGGCGACGGCTCTGGCGCGTCGGCCCCCGACGAAGCACCGTCCGCCGCGGCCCCGGCGGCCGAGGCTGCCCCGCAGGAGCAGCCGGCGCAGCAGGAGCAGCCGGCGCAGCCCGCACCCGCGCAGGAGGCTCCCGCTGAGCAGGGCACGCCCGCTGAGCCGCAGGCGCCCTCCGGTGAGGGCACCGACATCGTGCTTCCCGAGCTCGGCGAGAGCGTCACCGAGGGAACGGTCACCCGCTGGCTGAAGAAGGTCGGCGACGAGGTCGCCGTCGACGAGGCCCTGCTCGAGATCTCGACCGACAAGGTCGACACCGAGATCCCCTCCCCGATCGCGGGCGTGATCCAGGAGATCCTGGTCGCCGAGGACGAGACCGTCGAGGTCGGCTCGGTGCTGGCTCGCGTCGGCAGCGGTGCCCCGGCTCCCGCCGAGCAGGCACCGGCAGCCGAGCAGGCGCCCGCCGAGCAGGCACCGGCGACCGAGGCCCCCGCGCCGGCGCAGACCGAGGCTCCGGCCGCGCCCGAGGCGCCCGCCGAGGCTCCGGCACAGGCGGCGCCCGCTGACCAGGCGCCGAAGGCAGAGCCCCAGGCGCCCACGTTCACGCCGTCGGCCGATGACGACAAGGTCTACGTCACTCCCCTGGTGCGTCGTCTCGCCGCTCAGCACGGAATCGACCTGGCCACCGTCACCGGCACGGGCGTCGGCGGTCGCATCCGCAAGGAGGACGTGCTGAAGGCCGCCGAGAACGCCGCGGCTCCGGCCGCCGGCGGCGCGGCTCCCGCCCAGGCGGCGCCCGCCACGAAGCTCGAGGTCTCGGAGCTGCGCGGCACGACGCAGCCGATGTCGCGCCTGCGCAAGGTGCTGGCCTCGCGCGCGGTCGAGTCGATGCAGTCGACCGCGCAGCTCACGACGGTCGTCGAGGTCGACGTCACGAAGCTGGCCGGCTTCCGCGACCAGGTGAAGGGCGAGTTCCAGTCGAAGACCGGCGACAAGCTGTCGTTCCTGCCGTTCTTCGCCCTCGCGGCCGCCGAAGCCCTGCAGGCGTACCCGATCATCAACTCGACGCTCGACGGTGAGAACATCGTCTACCCGCCGAGCGAGAACCTCTCGATCGCGGTCGACACGCCGCGCGGACTGCTGACGCCGGTGCTGCGCGACGCGGGCTCGAAGAACCTGGCGCAGATCGCTCACGAGATCGCCGACCTCGCGGCTCGCACGCGTGACAACAAGCTGAAGCCCGACGAGCTCGCAGGTGGCACGTTCACCCTCACGAACACCGGCTCCCGCGGGGCCCTGTTCGACACTCCGGTCGTGTTCCTGCCGCAGTCGGCCATTCTCGGCACGGGCGTCGTGTTCAAGCGCCCTGGCGTGGTGAAGGTGGATGGCGTCGAGGCGATCGGCATCCGCTCGTACGTCTACCTCGCCCTGTCGTACGACCACCGCACGATCGACGGCGCGGACGCGGCTCGCTTCCTGGGAGCGGTCAAGTCGCGTCTGGAGGAGGCGGCCTTCGCCGGCGACCTCGGCATCTGATCGATCACGCGAGAAGGGGGCTTCGGCCGGCGGCTGCCGGCCGAAGCCCCCTTCTCCTCGCCGATCGCATCGTCAGGAGGGCCCCTCGGGGGCCAGCGGGTGGGCGGAGCGCAGCAGCCAGCGGCCCTCGAGCCGCACCAGCTGCAGCAGCAGCGCGCCCTCACCGTCGTCGCTGTCCGCGCGCATCACCGCCACGTCGCCGTAGTCGTCCAGCAGACGGGGCAGCCCCGCCGCGGCGACGAGGCCCAGCGCCTCCTCCGAGAGCGGCTCCGCAGCCCGTTCGTCGCGCACCTCGAGGCAGAGGGGGTCGCCATGAGAGGCGCAGTCCCGCAGGGCCGAGAGCACACGCGCCCCGGCCTCGGTCGTCGGCTCGTCGCCCGCGTCGGCTGCGTCGCCTGCGTCGCCCGCGGCCGTCGGCTCCGCGGTCGCTGTGGGACTGGCCGCGGGAGGCGTCGCGACCGCCGTGTGCGCGTCGGCCGACGGTGCCTCCGTCGGCCAGAGCAGCCCGCCCGCCAGGACCAATGCCGCGGCCCCTCCGCCGACGAGCGCCGGCATCCCACGCGGCCCGGTGCGCCGCCGGCTCACGGCGGCCCTCATACGATCGGCGACGTCCGCGACCGCCTCCGGGATGCCGGTGTCGATGAGCTCCGCGATCGGTCCCCGGAAGACGTCGCGCAACGCGGAGGCGCGGCCGGACACCGCGCGTGCGCGCATCGGGCGGATGTCGTCGCGCACGACGACATCCTGCGCGAGCTCGTCCTGCGCGACGTCAGGATGCGCGCGGTCTGCGCCAGGGGTGTGAGCGCCGGCCGCCGGCCGGCCCTGGGCACCCCGCGACGGACCCTGCTCTATCGCGCGCGGCGCGCACGCTTCGAACAGCGAGTCCTCCAGGGCGGGAAGCGACCGCCCCAAGCGACGCGGGCGCTCCAGCGCCTCACGAGCCTGTTCGAGCAGCCGCAGCAGCACCCGGTCGCGCGTGTGCATGGCCGCCTGCGCCAGCAGAGCCCGCGACGACTCCGCCACCGCGGCGCCCTCTTCCGTGCGTGCGAACAGCGGACGTCCTTGGTCGTCCATCCACCAGGCGCCCGATGGGCCGTCGCCGTCCGCGGGCACGGCCGTCCACGCCTCGCGCGTGCCCCTCAGCAGGCTCACCGCCAGCGTCACCAGCTCGCCCCCGCTCAGCGGCGCACCCGACGCGGCACGGGCGGCGAGCAGGCGCGACGCCTGCACACGGCACCAGGGCAGCTCGACGTCGTGCCCGTCGCCGCGGCGCACCACGTCGACGGGCGTCAGAAGATGCTGCGGCCGGTCGCCGGGTGGCGAGAACGCCACGCGCGAGGCGGCGGCCTCGTCCGCCAGCACCACACGGCGGTCGTCGACCGCGGCCAGGACACCCTCGACGGGAGCCTCCGGTGGCGTCACGCGACGGATCGGGCGATACGCGTCGGTCAGGACCGCGCCGAGGCCGCGCTCCCGCGCGGTGGCGTGGCGTGCGGGATGGGAGGGGCGTGTTGGAGCGGGCCCGAGTGGAGTGTCGGCGTCGGCCATGGCGCCATCCTTCGCGTCCGTGCGGCCTCCCGGCACGAGCTCGGATCGTTGTGAGCGGGCTCGACCTCATCGCGGTGCTGTGGACGGCCGAGAGGGCCTGAAACCGGTCCGGTGCATCGCTCGCGACTCCGTAGACTGGAGGCATGGCAGCACGCACGCCCGAGGCAGAGAAGCGCCCGGGATTCTTCCGGCAGATCAGGTCCCTGTTCACCTTCACGCGCGAGGTGTACCCCTGGCTCGGCTGGGTGCTGCTCGGCATCCTCATCGCCGGCGTGCTGCTCGGCGAGCTGATCGCCCTGCTGATCCAGCCCGACGTGTGGGGCTTCATCCTGTGGGGCATCGCCGGCCTGATGCTCGGCGCACTCGCGGCGATGATGACCATGACGCGCATCTCGACGAAAGCGATGTACCGCAAGATCGATGGGATGCCCGGTGCCGCCGGCCACGTGCTGTCGACCATGCTGGGCCGCAACTGGCGCGCCAGCGAGATGCCTGTGGGCGTGAACCCGAAGACGCAGGAGGCGGTCTACCGCGCGGTGGGCCGCGGCGGCGTTGTGATCGTGGGCGAGGGCGCTCGCGGGCGCCTGACCCGCCTGATGCGCGATGAGCGCATGAAGGTCAGCCGCGTGGCGGCCGGAGTGCCCGTGCACGAGCTCTACATCGGCCACGGCGAGGATGAGGTGCCCATCTCGAAGCTCGCGAGCACCGTCAAGTCGTACCCCAAGGCGATCGACCGTGCCACGATGGGCGCCGTCGTGCAGCGCATCGAGTCGGTCTCCCAGTCACTCGCGTCGCTGCCGATTCCCAAGGGCATCGACCCCACGCGGGCGCGCGCACCGCGCCCTCGCTGACCCACGTCACGCGAAAGGCCCCGCTTCGTGCGGGGCCTTTCGCGTATGCGGATCGGGACGGGCGAGCGCTGACTATGCGCGCACGAGAACCGTGCGTGCCGCGCGGTCGTGAAGCCCACGCTGATCGGGATCCCAGATCACGGCGGGGATCAGCAGCACGAGCAGGGCGGTGCGCACGATGGGGCGCCACACGCCGGTCCAACCGCCCCCCTCCACCTGCAGGCGCATGCCGAGCAGGCGATGCCCCGGGCTGCCCCCGATCGTCGGGATGAACAGGATGTGGATGACGGCGAACACCAGCATCGTGGCGATCGCGTCGTACTCGAAGAAGGCGATCGAGATCACCACCGCGGCCGCCCAGTCGATCGCCAACCCGGCCAGGCGACGCGGCACGCGCGCGACGCTTCCCCGACCGCTCGGAGGCAGGCCGAGACGCTGACCGGGATACGTGTCTTCCGAGGCGGACAGGCTCATCCGTCCAGCCTACGTGGCCCGCAATGGCGCGCCTTCGACCGCCGCGTAACACGCTCGAAACATGAGGGACACCCTCGGGCAATGCCTTCCGGATACGTTCGTCGCGTCACCTGTGTTCCAGGCGATCCCCACCCGAAGTCCCACCAATCTGGAGCCGCAATGTTCAACGACTCATCCGAGGTGCTGAAGTTCATCAAGGACGAGGACGTCAAGTTCCTCGACATCCGCTTCACCGACCTTCCCGGCGTGCAGCAGCACTTCAACATCCCGGCTTCCACGGTCGACGAGGACTTCTTCACGGTCGGCCAGCTCTTCGACGGCTCCTCGATCCGCGGTTTCGCGAACATCAACGAGTCGGACATGCAGCTGATCCCCGACGTCACCACGGCGTACGTCGACCCCTTCCGCGAGGCCAAGACCCTGGTCATGGTCTTCGACATCTACAACCCTCGCAACGGCGAGATCTACGCCAAGGACCCGCGCCAGGTCGCCAAGAAGGCCGAGAAGTACCTCGCCTCGACCGGCATCGCCGACACCGCGTTCTTCGCCCCCGAGGCCGAGTTCTTCATCTTCGACGATGTGCGCTACGAGGTCTCGCAGGGCAAGAGCTTCTACTCCGTCGACTCCGAGGAGGCCGCGTGGAACTCCGGCCGCGAGGAGGAGGGCGGCAACCTCGCCAACAAGACCCCGTACAAGGGCGGCTACTTCCCGGTGTCGCCGGTCGACAAGCAGGCCGACATCCGCGACGACATCGTGCTCAAGCTCATCGAGGTGGGCCTCGAGGTCGAGCGCTCGCACCACGAGGTGGGCACCGCCGGCCAGGCCGAGATCAACTACAAGTTCGACACGATGGTGCACGCGGCGGACGACGTGCTGAAGTTCAAGTACATCGTCAAGAACACGGCCCTGGAATGGGGCAAGACCGCGACGTTCATGCCGAAGCCGCTGTTCGGCGACAACGGCTCGGGCATGCACGTCCACCAGTCGCTGTGGAGCGAGGGCAAGCCGCTCTTCTACGACGAGAAGGGCTACGCGCAGCTGTCGGACATCGCGCGCTGGTACATCGGTGGCCTCCTGAAGCACGCCCCCGCCGTGCTCGCGTTCACGAACCCCACGCTGAACAGCTACCACCGTCTGGTGAAGGGCTTCGAGGCTCCGGTCAACCTGGTCTACTCGGCCGGCAACCGCTCGGCGGCCATCCGCATCCCGATCACCGGCTCGAACCCCAAGGCCAAGCGCCTCGAGTTCCGCGCCCCCGACGCGTCGGGCAACCCGTACCTGGCGTTCGCGGCGCAGCTGATGGCCGGCATCGACGGCATCAAGAACCGCATCGAGCCGCACGAGCCGGTCGACAAGGACCTCTACGAGCTCCCGGCCGAGGAGGCCAAGAACATCCCGCAGGTGCCGAACTCGCTGCTCGACTCGCTCGAGGCGCTCTCGGCCGACCGCGAGTTCCTCACGGCCGGCGGCGTGTTCACCGACGAGCTGATCGACACGTGGATCGAGTACAAGTACGAGAACGAGATCCTGCCGATGCAGCAGCGCCCGCACCCGTTCGAGTTCGAGCTGTACTTCGGCGTGTGAAATAGCCTCCTGACGGGCAGAGGCCCCGTCCCCCATGATTCCGCGCGAGGCGTTGGAAACACTGGGGACGGGGCCTCTCTCGTTGATGCTGTTCGGTGTTCTTCGGTGTTGCTCGATTCGCTCCGTTTACAGCCCAATTACAGCCGGAGCGCGTTGAGCTCACGGAGCGCCGAGGGCGCGACGTCGCGCTTCGGCGTGCTCCTCCTCCGTGATGCGCCCCGCAGCTCGGAGCTGGTCGAGCTCCGTCAGCCGGGCGTCGAGCGACTGGGGCTCGCCCGCTCCTGACGTCGCGGCCGGCGTGGGCTCGGTCCAGCGTCGAGCGCGAGACGCGGACCAGATGCCGACGATGATGAGGCCGATGCTCAGCCAAGCGATGACCGGCGTGGGGCCCAGCATCACGTTGAGGAAGAAGAGGATGGCTCCTCCACCGATGCCACCCCAGGCGAGGGAGATGTACGACTGCTTGTTCCACATGGCGCAGACGCTAGCGTGTCGAGGCGCTTCGTGAGGCGCGCTGCTCCCGGCGAGTGACTGCGTTGCGCCAGACGACGGTCTCCCGCTGTCCTCGGTCGGTGTACCAGCGCACCACGACGACGCGGTCGTTCCATCCGGCAGCGACAGCCTCCACGTGCTCAGCGACCCTGTGCGGCCACGAGATCCACGCGTAGACCGCTGGGTGCTCCTTGTGCCATTCGATCGGCTGCGGGCCCCACGCAGCGTCGGGCAGGGTGCACGGGGCGATGCTGGTCAGGGCGATCTCGAGCATGTGCCGACGTGCCGCGCGGCCGGCTTCGAGCCGAGCAACCGGGACGGCCTCCACGTGCTGCGGCACACCTACGCGAGCGTTCTGCTCGACGCCGGCGAATCGATCATCACCGTCGCTGAGCACCTCGGCCACGCGGACCCCGCGTTCACACTCAAGATCCACGGCCACCTCATGCCCAACGCCGACAAGCGCACGCGCGCGGCGATCGACGCGTTCCTCGAGGGGCCTGCAGACGAGCCGGGGGAACCCGCGACAGGCGCGACCTCGGGCTGAGTACAGCCGAGGTACAGCCGAGCGTCCCGTGCATCGCCCGCTCACCCGTGATTTCTAGGGGCAGCGCGCAAAGTTCGAGCTGTACTACGGCGTCTGACCGCCGCGCACGCGGCCGTGCGGGCTGAGCGGCTTCACGTCCGCGTGTAGTCCGCAGGTCGCCGAAGAGCCCTCCGAGCTGATGCTCGGAGGGCTCTTCGCTTCTGCGGGCGGACGTTCCGTGGGATGTCAGACGATGCCCCGCGGCGCACCGTACGGCGATCCGGCGTCGCCCTTATCGCGGACGTCTTCGACCGCCTGGGGCATCACCGGCCGGCGTCAGACCCAGATCGCGGGCCCCCGGCCGCTCGCTCCGCACCGGGCACCTCAGTGCCGCGCAGCGAGGCGTTCGCGGTCTCGCGCACGAAGAGCAGGGCGACCAGGCCGACGGCGCAGCCGGCCATCATGAAGAAGGCCGGCACCAGCAGGTTGCCGGTCGCGTCGATCAGCGACTCGTTGATGAGCGGTGCCGTGCCGCCGAACAGCGCGGTCGCGACGTTGTACGTGATGGCGAAGCCCGCATACCGCACCTGCGTGGGGAACATCGCGGGGAAGGTCGCCGAGATCGTGCCCAGCTGAAGCACGTAGAGGACACCGAGCGCTGCGAACCCGATGAGCGCGCCGGCGAACCCCGTGCCGATGAGCATGTACAGCGGCACCGCGGCGACGAGCAGCCCTCCCATGGAGATCGCCCACACCGGCTTGCGTCCGATGCGGTCGGAGAGTCCGCCCGCGAACGGTATGAGCGCCATCATCACGAGCTCACCGACCAGGATCAGCAGCAGCGATGCGTCGGCGCTCATGCCGAGCTGGGCTTCGAGATAGGTCGGCGAGTAGCTGATCAGGGTGTAGTTCGCGATGTTCAGCGCGATGACCAGGCCCGCCATCGCCAGCAGCGGACGCCAGTACTTCAGCAGGTCGCGGAAGGTCGCCGCGGTGCTGGTCTCCTGCTCCTCCTGGTCGCTCAGCTCCTGAAACACCGGGGTCTCGCTCAGCCGGCTGCGGAGGTACAGTCCGACGAGCCCGAGCGGGCCCGCCACGAGGAACGGCACCCGCCACCCCCACGCGCTCATCAGCTCGTCGCCGAGCACGATCTGCAGCACCAGCACGAACGCCGTGCCCAGCACGAACCCCAGAAGCGTGCCGAACTCGAGGAAGCTGCCGAAGAACCCGCGTCTCCTGTCGGGCGAGTACTCGGCCATGAACGTCGCCGCTCCCCCGTACTCGCCGCCGGTCGAGAAGCCCTGGACCATGCGCAGGAAGATCAGCAGCGCAGGAGCCCACATCCCGATCGCGTCGTAGGTGGGCAGGATGCCGATCGCGAACGTGCCCGCCGCCATCAAGATGATCGTGAGCGACAGGATGCGCTTGCGCCCGAGCCGATCCCCCAACGGGCCCCAGACGAGCCCGCCGAGCGGTCGCACCAGGAACGAGATCGCGAACGTCGCGAGAGCCCAGACCGTGCCTCCGGGGAAGAAGTTCGCGGTGATGTAGGCGACCGAGACCGAGTAGATGCCGTAGTCGAACCACTCGGTCGCGTTTCCCACCGCCGAGGCCGCGATCGCCTTCCGGATCGTCCGGCGCCCCTGGGAGGTCTCGAGGTCGGGAGCTTCGTGGTTCACAGGCATCCTTCCATCGCGAGACGCGCCGGATCACGGGCCGCGCCTGATCGGTCGCGCGCCACGCTACGCGCACGGCGGTGGCACCGGCAGATGGTTGACAGCCGAGGCTGGCCGGCGACAGGGGGCGAGCGGCGTCAGTCGTAGAACAGGCGGTCGAAGACGCGGCGCGCACGACGCGCTGTGCCGAGCCAGTCCTGCTCTACCTGCGTGGCGCTGTGCGGCGGGTACTCCAGGATGCGCCCGATGCCGTCGAGCTGGCGGCGATCGACGGGGAGGACGTCGCTGGTCTGGCCCGAGAGCAGCGTGTTCGCCGACCGCAGCCGCGCAGCGAGCAGCCAGGCGGCACGCAGGAGGTCGGCGTCTTCGGTGCCGACGAGCCCTGCGTCCGAGGCCGCCTGCAGCGCATCGAGGGTCGACGTCGTGCGCAGTCCAGGCACCTCGTGGGCGTGCCGCAGCTGCAGAAGCTGCACGAGCCACTCCACATCGCTGAGCCCGCCCGGTCCGAGCTTGAGGTGGCGGGTGGGGTCGATGCGCTTCGGGAGCCGCTCGGTCTCCACCCGGGCCTTGATGCGCTTGATCTCGCGCACGGCCTGCGCATCGGGATCGGACGGGTATCGGATGTCGTCGGCCAGCTCGCTGAACGCCGCGATGAGCTTGGCCGACCCGGCCACACCCCGCGCGCGCAGCAGGGCCTGCGCCTCCCACGACAGCGACCAGCGCCGGTAGTACTCGGCGTAGGCGTCGAGCGAGCGCACGATGGGCCCCTTGCGCCCTTCGGGCCGCAGGTCGGCATCCAGGTCGAGCGGCAGACGGAAGTCCTCCGAGACGCGGCGCAGCTCTGCCACGATCTTCAGCGCGAGCGACTCGGCGCGATGCGGCTCGACCTCCTCCGGCCGGTAGACGTAGAGCACGTCGACGTCCGACCCGAAGCCCAGCTCGGATCCGCCGAAGCGCCCCATGCCGATGATCGCGAAGTCCAGCGAAGCGTCCTCGTCCGGCACGACCTCACGGCGCACCGCGCGCAGCGTGGCGCGCAGAGTCATCTCAGTGATCTCGGTGAGGCCGGCCGCGAGCTGGTCGAGAGTCGTGACGCCCAGCACGGCACCCATCGCCGTGCGCAGCGTCTCACGCCGACGCAGCGCTCGCACGGCCCGCATTGCGTCCTCGATTGTGTCGTGCCGCGTCTGGATCGCCCGCGCCTCCTCGTCGAGCGCCTCGCCGGACCGCGGCAGCAGCTGCTCGTCGCTGTCGAGCCACGCCACGGATTCGGGGATCCACTCCATGAGCTCGCCCACGTAGCGCGAGGCGGACAGCAGGCGCGTGAGTCGTTCGGCCGCCCCGGAGGAGTCGCGCAGCATCCGAAGGAACCACGGCGTCTCCCCCAGCCGCTCGCTGATGCGCCGGAACGCGACGAGACCGTAGTCGGGATCGGCGCCCTCGGCGAACATCCGGAGCATCACGGGCATCAGGTGCTTCTGGATGGTCGCCTTCCGGCTGAGGCCGCTGGTGACGGCGCCGATGTGGCGCAGCGCGACGGCGGGCTCGCGGAAGCCGATCGCGGCGAGCCGATCGCGCGCCTGCGTCTCGGTGAGCGACCCCTCGTCCTGCGGCAGCCGCGCCACGGCGGCGAGCAGCGGGCGGTAGAACAGCCGCACGTGGATCTCGCGCACCTCGCGCTTGATGTCCTCCCACCGCGCCAGCACCGCCTCTGCCGATTCGCCGAGACCCGATGCGCGTGCGAGGGCACGCAGGCCCTCGTCGGTGCGGGGCATCAGGTGCGTGCGCGACAGGTTCGCCAGCTGGAGGCGGTGCTCGATCAATCGCAGCGTGCGGTAGTCGCGCGCGAACACGGCCGCCTCCTCGCGCCCGATGTAGCCGCCCTCCTCGAGCGCCTCGATCGCGGGCAGGGTGCCACGGTGCCGGATCGACTCGTCCGACCGCCCGTGCACCAGCTGCAGGAGCTGCACCGCGAACTCGATGTCCCGGATGCCGCCGGGCCCCAGCTTGACCTGATGGGGCACGTCATCGGCCGGGATGTGCTCCATCACGCGCTCGCGCATGCGCTGCACGCTGTCGACGAAGTCCTCGCGACCCGCACTGGCCCACACCATCGGCTGCGTCGCCGCGACGTACGCCTCACCCAGGGCGATGTCGCCCGCCAGCGGGCGCGCCTTCAGCAGCGCCTGGAACTCCCAGCTCTTGGCCCAGCGCTGGTAGTAGGCGACGTGCGACGCGAGTGAACGCACCAGGGCGCCCTGCTTGCCCTCCGGTCGCAGATTCGGGTCGACCTCCCACAGCGGCGGCTCCGCCTCGATGCCCGAGATGCCGCGCATGGTCTGCACGGCCAGGCGCGTCGCGACCTCGAGCGCCCGTCCTTCGGACAGCTCGGACGCGTCCGCCGGGTCGCCGACGAAGATCACGTCGACATCACTGACGTAGTTCAGCTCCCGCGCGCCCGACTTGCCCATGCCGATGATCGCCAGCCGCGTCTGCGAGACCTCCTCGCGCGAGAAGCCCCCCGCCGCGGCGACCTTCGTCCGGGAGACCGCCAACGACGCCTCGAGCGCGGCGCCGGCCGCATCGGCCAGCGCCGCCGTCACGTCGCCCACGACCGAGACCGCATCGGGATGCATCAGGTCGTACGCGGCGATCTCCGCCACCTGCGCGCGGTACGCGACCCTCAGCCCGAGCCACGACGCGTCGTCCCCGGATTCGGCGAAACCGTCCGCATCCGCCCCGACCGAGTCGAGCAGCACGCGGCGCAGCTCGTCGGCCGTCGGCAGCCGCCGTCCCGCGGACAGCAGAGCCGCCAGGCAGTCGGGGCGGCGCAGATAGAAGTCCGCGAAGCCGCGGGAGGCGCCGAGCAGGCGCCACGCGACCTCACGCCCATGGGGCTCGGCGAGCACCGCGCGCACCGCGTCGGACCGCCGCCGTGCGATGCGCAGAAGTCCCGCGAGCGCCTCATCCGGGTCGGCAGCCGACCCCGCTTCCGCAAGCAGGACATCCCGCTCGATGCCCACCAGCGACGCCAGCTCGGCGAGCTGCTCGTCCACCTCGCCCAGCCGGGAGAACCCGAGCCGCGCCAGAGGCGTCAGAGGCGTGGAACGGTCGCGTGTGCTCATGCGAGCCGATCAGATGATGTCGAGGCTGTGCTTCAGCTCGAACTGAGTGACCTGCGAGCGGTACTGCTCGAACTCGCGGCGCTTGTTGCTGAGCACATAGCTGAACACCTGCTCGCCGAGCGTCTCCGCGACGAGCTCGCTGTCCTCCATGTGCTCGATCGCGTCATCGAGGCTGGACGGCAGTGGCTTGTAGCCGAGCGCCCGGCGCTCCGCGGCGCTCAGCGCCCACACGTTGTCCTCCGCCTCGGCGGGCAGCTCGTATTCCTCCTCGATGCCCTTCAACCCCGCCGCCAGCATCAGCGCGTAGGCGAGATAGGGGTTCGCGGCCGAGTCGATGCCGCGGTGCTCGATGCGCGCCGACTGGCTCTTGCCCGGCTTGTACATCGGCACGCGCACGAGCGCCGAGCGGTTGTTGTGACCCCAGGTGATGTAGCTGGGGGCCTCGTCGCCGCCCCAGAGCCGCTTGTAGGAGTTCACGAACTGGTTCGTGACCGCCGCGATCTCGTTCGCGTGGTGCAGCAGGCCGGCGATGAAGCGGCGGCCGATCTTGGAGAGCTGGTACTGCGCGCCCTCCTCGTAGAACGCGTTCGTGTCGCCCTCGAAGAGCGACATGTGCGTGTGCATTCCGCTGCCGGGCTCGGCGAACAGGGGCTTGGGCATGAACGTCGCGTGCACGCCCTGCTCGATCGCGACCTCCTTGATCACCGACCGGAACGTCATGATGTTGTCGGCCATGGTGAGCCCGTCGGCGTAGCGCAGGTCGATCTCGTTCTGGCCGGGCCCGCCCTCGTGGTGGCTGTACTCGACCGAGATGCCGAGGTCCTCGAGCATGCGCACCGAGCGACGACGGAAGTCGTGTGCCGTCCCGCCGGGCACGTTGTCGAAGTAGCCCGCGCGGTCGACCGGCTCCAGCCCGTCCGGCCCGGGAACCGCCGACTTGAACAGGTAGAACTCGATCTCGGGATGCGTGTAGAACGTGAATCCCGCGTCGGCCGCCTTGGCGAGCGTGCGCTTGAGCACGTTGCGCGGATCGGCGACGGCCGGCTGGCCGTCCGGCGTCGTGAGGTCGCAGAACATGCGGGCCGTCGGGTCGACCTCCCCGCGCCAGGGCAGGATCTGGAACGTCGTCGGGTCCGGATGGGCCAGCAGATCCGACTCGTAGGTGCGGGTCAGGCCCTCGATCGCCGAGCCGTCGAAGCCGATGCCCTCGCTGAAGGCTCCCTCGACCTCGGCCGGCGCGATCGCCACCGACTTCAGAGTGCCGACGACATCCGTGAACCACAGGCGCACGAACTTGACGCCGCGCTCCTCGATCGTGCGCAGCACGAAGTCCCTCTGCTTGTCCATCACGTCTCCTCTTGGGGCCGGCGCTGTCGGGGCGTCCATCCGGCCTCGGGCCGGGCGCTCCCGCTCGATCAGCCTAGTGGGCGCGGACGGCGCGCCCGCGTCGCCACGGCGAGCGGTGCGCCGCACCGCGCGACCCGGCCCCGGGGCGCGTCAGGGAGTGCCGCCCCAGCCCTTCTCGCGTTCGTCGTCCTCGGCCCACGCCTTCGAGCGCGCGCGCAGCGTCTCGGGGGCCCGCGCCGCCTCCTCGGATGTGTCGAACGGGCCCACCCGGTCGATCGCGGGCGACTCCGGCCCGTGCTCCACCTCGCCCGTGCGCATGTTGTACCAGTACTTCAGCTCGATCTCGTCCGGGGTCTCCGAAGTGCTCATGCATCCGATCGTAGGCGTCCCCCTCTCCGGTGCCGAGGGGGTTGCACGCGCGGCCAGGGACGTGATCGGCGCTCGCGAGGTGCTAGCGGAACAGGGCGCGGACGCGATCGGCGTCGCTGCGGGGACCACGCGTGCCCCGCGGAGCGGGAGCGGCATGGCGCGACCTCGCGGCGCCCCTGCGGTCGCCGCGACGGCCCGCCTGCAGCAGCCCGACGAGAGCGAGGCCGAGCACGGCCCCCCACATGACGAGCGCCTGGAGCCATGGGCCGATCACGACGCCCGGGGTGAGGCCGCCGCGCAGCTCCACCTCGCCGACGAGGAGTCCCGCCTGGTCGACGCCGAGCGATGACACCGTGGCACCGTCGGGCGCGATGAACTGGCTGGTGCCCACGGTCGACAGGTTGACCACGCTGCGCCCCGTCTCGATCGCCCGCATCCGGGCGAAGGCCAGCTGCTGCAGGTTCTCGTCCGTGCCACGGAAGTCGGCGTTGTTCGTCTGGAAGACGTACAGCTGCGCGCCACCCTTCGCGCCCTCGCGGATCACGTCGTCGTAGATGACGTCGAAGCAGATGGCGAGACCGATCCGCGCCCCCTCGACGTCGACCAGCGGTGCGTCGTCGCCCGGTGTGTACTCGCGTCCGATCATCCCGATCAGGTCGGGAACGATCCGCTCGAAGAACGCACGGTCGGGAACGTACTCGCCGAACGGCACCGGATGCCGCTTGGCGTGCGTCTGCAGGCCTCCGGCGACGTCGGCCCCGTCCTGCGTCCACAGCATCGAGGTGTTGTAGATGCGGTCGCCCTCGACCGACGCGGCGTTCATGAGCAGCGGGGCCCCGTACGCTCGCGCAGCTGCCGACAGTCGCACCGCGGTCACCGCGTCTGCCAGCGGGTCGTACTCCACGCCGCCCTCGGGCCAGACGACCACGTCGACCTGCTCGCCGCGCAACGGCTCCGACGCGTCGAGCTGCGCCTGGATCACGGCACCCGGCTCACGCCGGTCGAAGTAGGCCGTCGGACCGTTGCCCTGCACGGCTCCCACCCGCAGCGTGCCCGCCGTGGCGGTCTGCCACTGCGGCAGGAGCAGCAGGATGAGCCCGAGCGCCACCGCCGGCACGAACGAGGTCGCTCGCCACGACCTCGCACGAGCGATCTCGATGACCGCTGCGCAGAAGGTCACGATGAGGAAGGTCAGGCCGCTCACGCCCACCCAGGAGGCGACGTGCGCGAGCGGGCTCTCCGACTGGCTCATGCCGATCCTGCCCCACGCGAACCCGCCATACGGCCAGTTGCCCATCACGAGCTCGCGCGCCGTCCAGAGCGCGCCGACGAGCAGGGGCAGCCCGACCAGGCCACGCCAGCGGCCCCGCGGGAACCAGCGGTAGGCGAGCGCGATCGGGATCGCGCCGAGGCCGGTGAACGCGGTCTCCACACCCGCCAACGCCACCCAGGGCACCCAGGACTGCGGGTCGTCGCCCAGGAACTGCGACGCCCAGTCGATGTGCGGGAACCAGAACGCGGCTCCGAACGCGATCCCGACCAGCAGCGCCGCACGGGCGCTGCGACCGATCAGCGAGACGAGCGACAGGATGACCGCCACCGGCGCCAGCCCCCAGATTCCCCAGGACGGGAACGAGGCGTCCAGGGCCAGGCCGCCGAGGACCGCGACGAGCACCGCCGCCCACAGCGGGAGCAGCGGACGGACGGCCGCGGAGCGGCGAGGCCGGCGTGAGCGGGTCATACGGAGCTGTACGAGACGATGCCGCGCCGCACCGCGTCGAGCGCACGGCGTGCGGTGCGTGCGAGCTCGCCCTCGGCGACCTGCGACAGCTGGTCGAGAAGGTCGATCGTCTGCTTCGCCCACCGCACGAAATCTCCGGCGGGCATGTCGGCCTCGGTCAGCACGCGGTCGAGAAGCGCTCCACGGGCCCACATGTGCATGGCGGGGGCCAGCCGGGTGGACACCGGCTCCGTGCCCGGGAGACGGTGATCCTGCTCGAGGTCGTCGAGGCGCGCCCACAGATCCTCGGTCTCGCTCAGGGCGATGCGGAACGCTCCGCGCGGCAGTGCCCGCGGATCGGCGCCGCCGTCGTCGCGGCCCCGCGGCTCGAACACCAGGCTGCACGCGAGCGCCGCGAGCGACGCCGCATCGAGGTTCTTCCAGATGCCCGTGCGCAGGGCCTCGGCCACCAGCAGATCGCGTTCGCCGTAGATGCGGCGCATCCGGCGCCCGGCCTCCGTCAGCGCCGCCTCCCCATCCTCGACTCGGACGTAGTCGAGCTCGGTGAGCACGTCGAGGATGCGGTCGAACACCCGCGCGACCGTCCCCGTGCGGTTCTCGATCTGACGACGCGTCTTGTCGGTCTGGCGCCTGAGCTTCCAGTACCGCTCGGCCCAGCGTGCGTGCTTCTCGCGGTCCGGGCAGCGGTGGCAGGGGTGGCGCTGCATGCGGCGGCGGAGGCCGCCGATCTCACGCTGGCGCTTCTCGCGGGTGCCGCGGGAGGCGCCGGCGTCCTTGCGGTTGAGCTTCTCGAGATCGCTGAGGTCGCGACGGATCGCCGAGTACTCCGCGAAGTCCCCATGCTCGCACGTCATGGCCTTCTCGTAGCCCGCGAGCGACTCCTCGGCCTCTTTGACCTGGCGCGCGAGACCCACGACCGCCCGGTCGGCCTGGAACTGCGCGAAGGACGACTCCAGCACTTCGCGGGCGCGCGGGCGGCCGAACTGGTCGATCAGGTTCACGGCCATGTTGTAGGTGGGCCGGAAGCTGGAGTTGAGCGGATACGTGCGGCGCGACGCGAGTGCCGCCACGGCCTGCGGGTCCATGCCCTCGGTCCACTGCACGACGGCGTGGCCCTCGACGTCGATGCCCCGACGGCCCGCCCGCCCCGTCAGCTGCGTGTACTCACCCGATGTGATCGCGACACGCGCCTCGCCGTTGAACTTCTCCAGCTTCTCGAGCACGACCGTGCGCGCCGGCATGTTGATGCCCAGCGCGAGGGTCTCGGTCGCGAACACGACCTTGACCAGCTTGCGCTGGAAGAGCTCCTCGACGACCTCCTTGAACGCCGGCAGCAGGCCCGCGTGGTGCGATGCGATCCCCCGCTCGAGGTTCTCCGCCCACTCCCAGTACCCCAGTGCGGCGAGGTCCTCGTCCGGCAGCGCCGCCGTGCGCGACTGCACGACCGCGCGGATCTCGGTGCGCTCCTCGGCCGTCGTGAGGCGCAGACCGGATCGACGCACCTGCTGCACGGCGCCGTCGCAGCCGGCGCGGCTGAAGATGAAGAAGATGGCCGGGAGCAGGTTCGACCGCTCGAGCAGCTGCACGACCTCCGGGCGGTCGATGCGCTCGAGGCGGCGCGGCGGACCCGGCCGGCCATACCCGGGCTTGGGCCGGCGCCCTCCCCCACGGCGGCTGTCGAAGCCGTTCGCGGCGAACGCCTGGCCGCCCCGGATGCGCATGAGCTCCTGGTTGACCTGCGCGGTCGCGGCCCCCGCTCTGTCGTCGAACAGCGGCAGAAGATCGCCGCGCACGAGCACGTGCTGCTCGAGGGGCACCGGGCGGGTCTCCGACACGATCACGGCCGTGTCGCCGCGCACGGTGTCGAGCCAGTCGCCGAACTCCTCGGCGTTCGACACGGTCGCGCTGAGCGACACGAGCCGCACGTCGGACGGGAGATGGATGATGACCTCCTCCCATACGGCTCCGCGGAAGCGGTCGGCGAGGTAGTGCACCTCGTCCATGACCACGTAGCGCAGGCCGCGCAGCGCCGGCGAGTCGGCGTACAGCATGTTGCGCAGCACCTCGGTCGTCATGACCACGACGCGCGCGTCGCCGTTGATGTTCGTGTCGCCGGTCAGCAGGCCGACCTCGTCCTCGCCGTAGACGTCCTGCAGCTCGCGGAACTTCTGGTTCGACAGCGCCTTCATCGGCGTCGTGTAGAACGCCTTCTGGTTGGGCGTCTGCATCGCCAGGTGCACCGCGAACTCGCCCACGATCGTCTTGCCCGCCCCGGTCGGCGCGGCGACCAGCACGCTGCGGCCCGATTCGAGGGCGCGGCAGGACTCCACCTGGAAGTCATCCAGCCGGAAGCGCTGCATCTCGGCGAACAGGTGGGTCTGCGGATGCTCGCGGTTCTGGCGGGCCGCGGCGTAGCGCTCGGCGGGGCTCGGCTCGATCATGAGTCCTCCGTCAGCAGCGCCTGCTCACGCTTGCGCTTTCGCCGATCGAACAGCAGGGAAACGCCCACGGCGCCGAAGTACAGCACGACGAGCACACCGGCGAGCAGCAGCATCGACGCGATGTCCGCCGCCGGCGTCGAGATGGCGGCGAAGGCGGTCGCCACGACGATGGCGACGCGCCACGCCTTCAGGATCTCGCGCCCCGACATGATGCCGGCAAGATTGAGCGCCACCAGGAACACCGGCGAGACGAACGCGATGCCGATGACCGTGACCGTCTTGAAGGCGAAGTCGTAGTACGCCGCGGCCTCGTAGAACTGCGCCGCGAACTGCTGGTCGGGCACGAACGACGACATGAGCAGCAGGATGTGCGGCATGATCAGCACGCCGACGTAGCACCCTGCGAAGAAGAGCGGGACCGCCGTCGCGACGAAGCCGATCGTGTACCGGACCTCGCGACGTGTGAGACCCGGCATGACATACGCCCAGATCTGCCACAGCCACACGGGCGCCGAGAACACCAGACCGATGGCGAAGGCGATGCGCATCCGCATGTCGAAGGCGCTCGAGACGCCGGTGTACGTCAGCTTCGTGAAGTCATCGCCGAGCTCGGTCGCCACCTGCTCGATCGGCCCCAGCAGGAACGCGATGATCGGGTCGGTCACGAAGAACGCGACGACCATGCCCACCACGAGAGCGGCCGCCGCGATCATCAGCCGCCGTCGGAGCTCGACGAGATGCTGCGCCAGCGACATCCGCCGATCGCGGTACGGCTGGTCGTCGCGGGTGACGGCGGCCTCGGAAGCCACCACTGCTACGGGTTCGTCGTCTTGCGCGGATCGTCAGTGCCGGGCAGACGATCCACGGGCTCGCCGTTCACGGTGTAGCCGCCGGCGTCGGTCCCCGGCGTGCCACCGTGGGCCGGGGCCTGCGACTCCGTCGCGTCCTCGGCCTTGAGCTGCTTCATCTCGCCCTTGAACAGGCGCGCCGACTGGCCGAGGCTCTTGGCCAGCGCGGGAAGCCGAGCCGCACCGAACAGGAGCAGGATCACGGCGAGCAGGATGAGCAGGTGCCAGCCGTTGAGATTGCCGAGCATGGGGGATCTCCGTCGTTCGGGGTCGGAAAAGCAGGTTCAGTCTAACCGCGGTGTCCGGTGAGATCCCCGGACACCGCGGTCAGACGCGGATCGGTCTCAGGACGCCATGACGCGGGCGTGCAGCGCCTGGACGGCATAGCGCGCCGACCAGAACGCCCCGTGCTGCCACGCCGAGATCTCCGACATCCAGTCGCCCGCGAAGTAGACGTTGCCCGCGCCGGCCTGCAGCTTCTTGAAGCCCGCGGACGCGGTGTTCGGGTACGCCCACGCGCCCTCGATGTACGGCACCTTGTGCCAGGCGATCGAGAACGAGTGCTCCAGCTCGGTGCGGTACTTGTCGCCGTGGATCTTCACGCCCTGCTCCACGGCTCGCGCCTCGCGCTGCTTCGGGCTCAGCGCCGCGTACGTGCGCGCGGCATTGCCCGTGTTGTAGTAGCCGACGATGAGACCCTTCCTCTCGCCATAGCCGTACGAGGGGTACCAGATGTGCTGCAGGTCCATGTCGGTCTCGGTGATGCCGCCGTAGATGCGGTGGTCGTTCTCCCACCAGCGCGAGCGGTACTGCAGGCCGATCTTGCCGGCCGGCGACCCGATCGCGAACTCGCCCAGGGCCGAGTCGATCTCGGAGCCCCAGTTCGTGTCCCAGTGCCGCATCAGCTGCGCGGGAGCCGACACGATCGCGAAGTCGGCCTCGATCTGCCGCGCCGGTCCGTGCTTCGGCTTGTAGGTGACCTTCACGCCCGAGCCGGTGTTCTCGACGCCCGTGACAGGCGAGTCGAAGTGGACGTTCTGCTTGCCGATCGCCTTCACGAAGTACTGGTAGGTCGTGTCCATGCCGCCCTTCGGCTGGAACATCAGCATCGACTGCTCCCAGTTGATCTCGAACGGGAAGTAGTTGCCCATCTTGGTGCCGAGCACCTCGGAGACCGTCCCGGGCCCGGGCAACGGGGTCCCGTGCTCGTTCCATGCGGACGGGTACACCTCGAAGCCTCGGTTCGCGCCGCCCTTGTACGTGCCATCGGCCTGCAGGGAGCCCCAGCGGCTGAGGAACGCCTTGAGGTTCTCCTTGTCCGCCGCCGTGATCTTCTGGTCGAGCGCTCCCTGATCGGTGGCGTAGGCCAGCAGCTCGGAGGTGTAGCCGAACCAGTCCGCCTTGGCGGTGCGGTACCGGGTGGGGTTGCCCGGCGTCGAGCCGCTGTTCTCGTTGTACAGGTACGCGTCGGCGTTGGCGTTCGTGAACACCTCGTACGGCACACCGAGCTCGCGCAGGTAGTCCATGGTGACCATCCACTGCGCGATGCGGCCAGCACCGCAGTTCATGTAGACGCCGTCGTCCCACTTCGCCGTCTGCGTGACGCCGTCGATGTCGGTCTCCTTGTCACCCGGACGCACCGTCAGCGTGCGGCCGCCGGCGCGATGCCGCGCCTCGAGCACGGTGACCTTGTACCCGGCCTTCTGCAGCTCGTAGGCCGAGGCGAGTCCGGCGGGTCCGGCTCCGACGATCACGACCTTCTTGGATGACCGCCCGGTGAGGGAGAAATCGCTCCCCTGCGGCGGCACCCAGGCCTGGGCGGCGGCCTGCGCCTCCGTCGGCGCGAGCCCGAGCGCGCCCATCGTGGCGAACAGCACGCCGGCGCTGGAGCCCGCGCCGACGGCCTGGAGGAAACTGCGCCGTGAGACGCCGGGAGTTGCTTCTGTGACCAACGTGGATCCCTCTCTCGTTCCGCTGCACCGTCGGAGCCCACGAGCTGACGGCGTGGGTTCGGTGCCCGAGGTGGACGCTATGAGGCCCATGTGACCCCGCCGATTACCGGCATATTGCGGAACTGCAAACGCGCGTGACGAATGCATTTCCAACTGGGCAGTTGTCCCCATCCGGCGCCGCCCGTGACGTGCAGGAAACATGCCGCTGCCAGCATGCAGCCGCCGTCAGGCAACGAATCCCGCCTCCCACCGTCAGGAGAACCATGAAGACCCGCACGAAGATCGCCCTCGCCATCGTCGCCACCGCCGCCGTGGCGGTACCCGGCACGGCATATGCCGCCGAGAAGCTGTTCACGCCCCGACCCACCGAGTCGTTCTCGTTCGTGACGGGCGCGACGCCCTCGATCGCGGACGGTGTCGCCTTCGGCAAGAACGTCGCCTGGTACAAGTCGTCGGGCCTCGGGCCCGCCGCCATGAACACTGCCCCCGGAGCCAGCGCCGAGCAGCGTTACATCCCTACCGACGTCTTCCCGGGCGGGACGCTGCCCGAGGGCGTCTCGATCACCGAGGCCCAGGGCATCAACGCGCTCATGCGCATCGGCGAGAATCTCGAGAAGGCCGGCCTGACCTACGACGACGTCGTCTCCATGCGCGTGTTCCTGCAGAATCCCCAGGGCGAGGAGAAGATGGACTTCGCGGGCTGGAACCGCGCCTACCGCCAGTTCTTCGCCAACACGAACCTGGACACCGGTGAGGCCATGCAGGTGCAGCTCGGCGCCGCCAGCGGCGCCCCCATGGTCGTCAACCCGGCGCGGCCGTCGCGGTTCGCTCTCGAGATCGAGAACCTTCCTGTGAACGGCTGGCTGGTCGAGGTCGAGGTCGACGCGGTCTACCCGCGGTGATAGTGCTCGGGGTCCGGGTGCGGCGTCATCCGGACCCCGACCGGCCACCACTCGCTCGCCAAGAACTAAATGTTAATCAGTCATTTCATTAGATTAATCATCTCGTAGCTAAGGGGAAGTTGATATGATTTTCATCACGATTTGTTTAGAAATAAGAAACTTGAACTATGATTTAGGCAATATTTCTTCTATTATTGGCTCATCTTTTTTGTTAGAATAAAATGTTTTGTAAAGCTGAACAATTAAAATTTTTGCGATTAAATAGGCAGGAATGGCAAGAATTAATCCTAGAATACCGCCAAAATCCCCTGCGATTAAGAGTAAGATGACTGTAGTTAATGGGTGAATGCTCACCGTTTTACCGTAAATATATGGTGAGATCAAATTGCCTTCAATTTGCTGTGCTGCAACCACAACAACAATGGTCCACAAAGCCATCGATGGAGATACCGTAAATGCGACAATGACAGAAGGAATCGCCCCAAGCAGTGCCCCAAAATAAGGGATAAAGCTAAATAGTGCCCCAACAACGGAGAGCAAAAGAGCGTAAGGCAAACCAATAATCGCAAACCCAATAAACGATAACACGCCAAGGAATAATGCACCTAACATGCGACCTGCGATAAAACCTTTTAGTGCCCCATCCATCTCATGTAATGTATCCTTGCCCTCTTCCTGATATTTTACAGGCAACATATTGGCTAGGAGTGGATTAACTCGATCATCATCCTTGAGCATATAGTACAGCATAATCGGGACAGTACCAATAATGATAATAAAATCATTCAAAAATGAAAATACTTGTGACATGTAGCCTGTAGCAAAT